>USDD01000021.1 GCA_900553265.1 uncultured Eubacteriales bacterium | reverse complement strand
CAAATCGAAGATTTGAGGCGCGGCACCTGGCGGGGGAGCTTGCTCCCCCGTCCACATTACTCACTTGAACATTTCCGCGGCCTTCTTCAGCTCGCCGATGATCTGGATGTGCTGGGGGCAGACGCTCTCGCACTGGCCGCACTCGATGCAGTCGGCGGCCTTTCCGTCCTCGCGGGTGGCCCAGGCGTAGTTGCCCTTCGCGCCCTCGAGGTTGTTGTAGACCAGCCGGTTGTTCATCGCGCCGAACACGCCGGGGATGTTGATGGACTGGGGGCAGCCCTTGACGCAGTACTGACAGCCGGTGCAGGGCACGCGGGGAATGGCGTTGAGCGCGGCGGTGACGTCGGCGACGACCCTGCGCTCGGCCTCGGTCAGCGGATGGAACGGAGCCATGGTGCGGAGGTTGTCCTCCCTCTGCGCGATGTCGGACATGCCGGACAGCACGGTGATCACGCCGTCCAGCGACGCGGCGAAGCGCAGCGCCCAGGACTTCACCGACGAGCATGTGAACTGGCTGAACATGGTGCTCTGCCTGCGGGCCACGGGCATGTCCATCGGCGACGTTCGCCACTACATCGAGCTGTGCGAACAGGGCGATTCCACGCTGCGGGAGCGCTACGAGATCATGCTCAGGCAGAAGGAGCGCGCCGAGGAGGAGCTGCGCGAGGTGCAGCGCAAATTCGAGGTGCTCAGCCACAAGCTGAGCCTGTATGAAAATCTGCTGGCGGAAAAGGAGCGGGAGGCATGACGGAAGAGGATCGGATTTTCAGCGGGAGGCTGTTCGCCTCCGAGGCGCCCGAGCTGGCGGCGAAGAAGAACAGGGCCCACCGGCTCAGTCAGCGCTTCAGCGCGCTGTATGAGGAAGAGGACGCGGCCGAGCGCGCGGAGATTCTGCGCGAGCTGCTGGACGAGATCGGCGAGGGCACGTTCATGCTCGGGCCCATTCGCTTTCACTACGGCTGTCACACGCGCATCGGCAAGGGGTGCTTCATGAACTTCAACTTCACCGTGCAGGACGACGCGCGGGTGACCATCGGCGACCACTGCAATTTCGGCCCGAACGTGACCATCGTCACGCCCATGCATCCCATGCTGCCCGACGAGCGGCGGGGAATCGTCTGCGCCGACGGCGAGGAGCGTTTTCTGTGCTACGCCAAGCCCGTGACCATCGGCAGCGACTGCTGGTTCGGCGCGAACGCAGTGGTCTGCCCGGGCGTGACCATCGGCGACGGCTGCGTCATTGGCGCGGGCAGCGTCGTCACCCGGGACATTCCGGCCAACACCTTCGCCGCCGGCGTGCCCGCGAGAGTCGTCCGCTCCATCACCGAGGCCGACGCGATTCGAAACAAATTTACGGAGATGTACTGAAAAAACGCGCCGGGCGAAACTCAAGCGGTTTCGCCCGGCTTTCCTTTGCCTGTCAGACCCCCAGCGAGACCTTCACCGCCTCGGTGACGCGCGCCATGACCTCCGGCCGAAGCGTGCCAATGCGCTCGCGCAGCCGCCGCTTGTCGAGCGTGCGAATCTGCTCGGCGAGCACCACGCTGTCCTTCAGCAGGCCCGTGCCCTCGCAGGCCACGGGCACATGGGTGGGCAGGCGCGCCTTGTTCACCTGGCCGGTGACGGCCAGCACGATGACGGTGGGACTGTAGCGGTTGCCCACGTCGTTCTGGATCACCAGCACGGGGCGCACGCCGCCCTGCTCCGATCCGACGACGGGGTCGAGACAGGCGCTGAACAGATCGCCCCTCGAAATCATGGTTTCACGCTCCGCAATCAGGGTCTGCTGCACTCTATGCGGGGGCGCGGCGGGATGTGAAACGTTCGTCTGCACGTTCGTCACCTCACTGCACCAGCGTGCCGCCGTCCTCGCGGACGATCTGCATCAGCTCGCGCTCGGAGCCGGTGGCCGCGTCGATGTACACGAGGAAGTCGTCGCTTCCGTCCGTGGCGCGAATCTCATAGCACAGCGCCTCGCCGGAATCGGTGGGAATGACGCACAGGCGGGCCGACAGGGGCGACAGCCGCGCGCCGATGCGCGATACGGCTTCTTCTTCGGACACGGCGGGCAGCTCCAGCGTGCGGGGGACGTGGTTCGTCCAGTAGCCCGAGGCCTCCAGCCCCACCACCGCGCCGTCGCGCATGGACAGCTGCACCTTCACCAGATCGGGATAGAGCACCACGTCGTTCTGCACGGCGGCGTAGTTGACGGTGAGGATGCCGTCGTAGCTGCTGTAATAGCTCATCTCCATGGCCCCGAAGCCCCGGGAGAGCAGGAACGCCCGGGCCGCGTCCAGCAGCTGCTCGGCGGTGAACGCCGACTCGCCCACGTCGGCGGAGCACAGGGCGTAGAGCACCTCGCCGCCCTGCCGGGTCACGCCGGCGCTCATGGGATAGCCGTCTGCGCGGAAGGAGAACTCGTAGCAGTCGGCGGGAATGGCGCTCTCGCCCACAAGGGTCACGTCGGTCACGTTTTCGAAAAAGGCGGAGAGCTTCCGCTGCGCCTCCTCGGCGGAGACCTCGGAAAGGCCCCTGAGCGCCTTCAGCTCCGAGCCGCGCGCGCCGTCGGAGAAGGGGCCGTCGTAGAGCAGCGTGGGATAGTCCGCGGCGGGCTGGGTCAGCGGATAGAGGTTTTCGTCGCCGGCGGCCATGGAGCCGTCCAGCACCGCCTCGCCGCTCTCGATGCGCGCGAGCAGCCCGGCCATGGCCACGGACAGGCGCGCCGCGCTTTCGGACAGGGTGGAGATGGTGCGATAGTCGTCGTCGGAGACGGCGCCGCCGGAGGCCAGACGCACCGACAGCGCCGAGGCGAAGTCGCCCGTCTGGTTGATGAACTTCAGCGTGGCCGAGACGGTCTCCTCGCCCGCAGGCAGCAGCGCGAGATTGCTCGCCGCGCCCTGAGCCTCCCGGGAGATCTCGCCCAGCAGCGCCTGCATCTGGCCCGCGTCGCCGGCCACCAGCAGCTTGCGCAGGCGCACAGACATGGACTCGGTCAGCTCGCAGGTTTCGTAAAAGGCCTTGCGGCTGACGGCGTTGACGCGCTCCACGGCGTGGTTCAGCTTCGCCGTCTGCGCCCAGCCGAGGGCCAGAAGGGCGACGGTCAGCGCCGCGAAGATGGCCGCCAGCGCCCGGGGCCAGTCGCGCTCTGAGGGGCGGAAAAGGGATTTCTGCATCGTCCGGCCTCCTCTCAGACCGCGAAGGAATGGTTGCCGATGACCGTCTTGACCGTGCGCGTGCGGATCCAGCCGTCCACGGCGGTCTTGGGATTATAATAGTAGAGACAGCCGCCGGTGGGGTCCCAGCCGTTCAGCGCGTCCAGCGCCGCGCGGATGCAGGAGCTGTCGGGCGTGTTGTTAATGGAGCCGTTGTTGACGCAGGTGAAGGCGTTCTGCTGATAGACCACGCCGGAGACGGTGTTGGGGAAGGACGCGCTGCGCACGCGGTTGAGCACCACGGCGGCCACGGCCACCTGCCCCTTGTAGGGCTCGCCCCGGGCCTCGGCGTAGACCAGCTTGGCCAGAAGCCGATGGTCGGCGGAGATGATGGTCGAGGAGGACGAGGCCGCCTTGGACGACGACGAGGACGACGAGCCCGAGAGCGTCACGCCCAGCGCCGCGGCGGTGGCCGGGCCGACCCTGCCGTCCGCCGTCAGGCCGTTTTTGCGCTGGAACCAGCGCACCGCGTCCCGGGTCTTTTCGCCGTATCTGCCGTCGGCGGCGCCCGTCATGTAGCCGTACTGAATCAGCTTCTTCTGAACCCTGGTCACGTCGCTGCCCGAGGAGCCGACCTCCAGCACCGCCGCCGCCCAGGCCAGCACGGGCACGATCAGCAGCGCGATCATGCACAGCGCGAATTTCCTCTTCATGCCTGATCCCCTCCAAACCATCGCTCGAACCATTCCGCCAGCAGGCTGCGCCCCGCGCCGTCGGGCGTGACGCACAGCGTGGGATACAGCACGCACCACCAGTTATGCCCCTGCCCGGAGCCGATCACGATGCGCAGGGCGCGATAGCGCCCGGCGGGCACGGTCACGCCGTCGTAATCCCGGTCGGGAAAGTCGAACACGCCCAGCTCGGCGCGCACGGGGAGATCGCAGCCGTGAGCGGCCAGACAGTCGGCGGCGGCGCGCTCCAGCTCGGACAGGCGCCCGGAGAGGGCGGCATAGGCCTCGTCCGCGCCGCCGCAGCCGGAGAGCAGCGCCTGCGTCTGAGCAAGCACCGCGTCGCGCACCTCGAGCTTCAGCGCCTGAGACGCGTCGTCGTCCGCGTCGGCCACCACGTGCAGCCGAACCAGCTCCCGGGACGCGGCGGTCAGATCCGGCGGCGCGGACTGAGAGAGAATGTAGAGAACCACCAGCGCGGTCAGCGCGCAGAAAAGCCGGCGTTTCAAGGCGTTTCCTCCTTTGCGAGGGCAGCTTTCCGCTCCCTCTGGACGCCCTTATCGTCGGCTTTTGGCTGGGAATTTATTCAGCTTTGGTCGGTTTTTTGGAGGAGAGACGAGGCAATAGCGAATTACTTGCCCTCTGCCGTGACCAAGTACAGCGCCGCGGCGGTGTGGGCGGGGTAATCGGCCAGCACGTGCAGCGTCTCCGCCGTGAGGGTTCCCCAGCAGAGCAGCGCCTGATACAGGCAGCCCAGCAGCTCGCGGTCGCCCTGCTGGGCGCGGCGCTGGAGGGCGCGCTCGGTGAGCGTCTCCTCGGCGGGAATCTGTCTGACGAACTTCAGGATGCGTCCGGTCAGCTCGGCGGGGTCGTAGATAGCGTCGTCGCGGAAGTCCATGACCCGGGCGCACAGCTCCAGACCGCGCAGCCAGACCTCCTTCCAGCTCAGGCTCCGCAGGGGCGTTTCCGCCTCGATGGCCGAGATCAGCGGCGCGTTGAGGGGCTGGGACATGCGCAGCGCCACGCGATGGATGACCTCCGCGTCGAACCGGGCCACGCGCTGCATGTACGTCCGCGCCCGGGCGGCGGTGTGCAGCTCCGGCTGAATGGTGAAGGTATAGCGAATGCCCTCGAATGCGCCGTAGGACTTCATGGTGTCGTAATAGCCCATGCGCTGCATGCGCCGAAGCAGCCGATGGTTGAAGTCCAGAAAGCCGCCCAGATTGTGCAGCGGATGGATCATCCGCAGAAAGGGCATGCGGCCGTACTCCGGGTGCGCCGGCTCGGGATGCAAGTCGATGGCCACGATCTCGTCCGCGCCGTCGCGGATGGCCATGTCGATGGGCAGGTTGTCGAAGTAGCCGCCGTCCAGATAGCGCTCGCCGTCGATCTTCCGCGCGGGAAACACCGGAAAGCACGACGCGGACGCGAGAATCCAGTCGCCCAGCATGCCCGGGCGCATCTCGCTTAAGTGGATGCCCACCGGCTGCATCTGAGGCGCGCGCACCGTCATCATGCCCAGCTCCATGCCCGAGGCGCGGACGGCGGACTCGTTCAGATGGCGATGGATCAGCTCCTCCAGCGGCTTCGTGTCCACCCGCAGGTGTTTGGCGTTTTCCACCAGAAAGGGAATCACGTCGCGCTTGCGGGAGATCATGCTGTCGATGGCGAAATCCTCGTCGTCGGTGGCCAGAATCTGCTTAAGATCGATCTCGTCCCAGAGCTTTTCCGCCAGCGCGCGGTCGCCCTGGGCCACCAGCGCCGCGTTGATCGCGCCCACCGACGCGCCGTAGACCGCCTGAAAGCGTACGCCCAGCTCCTCCAGCGCGCGCCATGCGCCCACCTCGTATGCGCCGCGGGAGCCGCCGCCGCTGAGTACCAATGCCCGTTTCATGCCCGCTTCCCTCCGTTTCGATGGTTATTTGTCGCCGCCGTCGCGCAGATAGCGCGCGCGGAAGGCGCTCTTTCGGATGAGCCGCCGCGCGCTCATCCGGCGCAGCAGCGCGTCCATGTGGAGAATCGGAAAATATCGCCCGGCGCGTTTGAGGCGCTGGAACAGTCGCTGCTTTCGCGACAGCTTCTTCCACGAGGCCTCGCAGCAGTGGGCCGAATGGCCGCGCCCGAAAACGCGCCCGACCTCGAACTCCTCCATGGGGAAGAGCGTCAGGTCGGAAAGGGCCTGCTTCCTGCCGTTGAGCTTCAGCTCCGGGTAGATCTCCAGCATCAGGTGCGTGAACACCTGATTGTTGCAGTTGCATTTTTTCGTTTCGCCGCTGGGCAGCGTGATCTCGAAGCTCCGCCCGTCCAGCCAGCGCGCGCCGTCGTAGAGCCGAAGCAGCGCCTGCACGAAGGGATGGCGCGCCTCGAAGCCCATCACCGCCGTGCCCACGAGGGAGTCGTACATATAGCCCAGAAAGCCGCGCAGAGGCAGCAGATCGTCAAAGGAGCGGTAGCATTCCACGTCGGTGTCCAGATAGATTCCGCCGAAGCGCTCCAGCGCCGTCAGGCGGAAGTAGTCGCTCACCAGCGCCCAGCGCCCGGCCTGCGCCGCGCCGCGGACGTATTCGTTGACGGACAGATCGCAGTTTTCCTCGCTCCACAGGCGCTCTTCCCAGCCCTCGCCCACGCGCCGCCAGCTGGCCATGGTTCGCCGGACGGACGCGGGCCTTTCGCCGCCGCCGTACCAGCACCAGTGCAGTATCTTCGGTATCATCTCGCTCTTCTCCGCCTTTCCGACTCCTATTTTACGCGATTCTGCAAAAAACATCAAGCCCTCCCGGGCGAAAAACGCCGGTTGTGTTTGGCGGCGGGGTGTGCTATACTGAGGGCAGACAAAGCAGCGGGGAGGAACCGACCATGGCCGATGTGACGGCGATTATCCTGACCCAGAACGAGGAAAAGAATCTGGGCGACTGCCTGCGCTCCGTGGAAAAATTCGCGAAGCGCCGCGTGGTGGTGGACAGCGGCTCCTCCGACGGCACCGTGGCGCTGGCGCGCTCGCTGGGCGCGGAGGTATTGGAGCATCCCTTCGAGAATTACGCCCGGCAGTTCAACTGGGGCGTGGAGAACGCCCATGTTCAGACGAAGTGGATTCTGCGTCTGGACGCGGACGAGCGCTTCCCCGAGGCGCTGTGCAATCGGCTGGAAAAGCTGCTGGCCGAGCATGCCGACGACGACGTGAACGGCTTCCTGATGGAGGCGAACTTCTACTTCCTCGGCCGGCTCATCCGCTTCGGCGGGCCGAAGAAGCGCAAGATCATGGTCTATCGCGCCGGGAAGGGCCGCGTGGAGGATCGGCGCATGGACGAGCACACCGTGGTGGACGGCGGCCGCGTGATCGAGGTGCGCGAGCGCTTCGACCATCGGGATTTCAAGGACGTCGACACCTTCGTGCGCAAGCTGAACTGGTACGCCACCCGGGAGATGCAGGACTATTTCGACTTTAAACAGAACGGCACCGACGCGCCCAGCGACCGCAAAAACGCCGCCCTGCGCCGCAAAAAATTCGGCCTGTACTATCGCATGCCCATGTTCCTGCGCTGCTGGATGCTGTTTATCTACAATTACATCTTCCGTCTGGGCTTTCTGGACGGGCGCGAGGGCTTCATCTATCACTGGCTGTATCAGCGCTGGTATCGCACGCTGGTGGACGCGAAGATCTACGAGCAGATGCGCTTCCCGAAGCCCTTTGAGGAGACCGGCTCGCTGAATCCGCCCAAAAGCTGAATCCTTCCGAAGGGCCGCCTGCTTCGGCGGCTCGGACATCTGACAAACCCCGTAACCGCGGAAGCCTTCGGAGCGCGCCTCAAAAATTCCCTCCCGGGCGTCGGCTTTTCCATGCTGAGACGGACTCTGACGAGGCTGGAAGCTCTGTCCGCCGCTTCAACGCGGGCGGGAAAATCGGTTACATGCGCATGCGCCGCCTGATTTGGCGGCTTTTTTTCGACATTTTTCGACACGGATTTGCGCCGAAGCCTGTTTGCACCCGTGCAAGTGCATCTTTAGACAATTTTGATGCTAAGGTCTACGAAAAGCCCCTTGCGGGTGCGGAACAGGTGTGGCTATGGATTTAAACTTTGACAGGCAAATCGGTCAGAATGTGCGCCGGCTGCGGAAACTGCGCGGCCTGACGCAGGATCAGCTGGCGGCGCGGATGCAGGTGCAGGGCTGCGACGTGACGCGCAGCGCGCTGGCGAAAATGGAGGCGGGACAGCGATATTTTTATTCCGACGAGCTGTACTGCCTGAAGGGAATCCTGCAATGCGATTTCGACGAGCTGTTCCGGCAGGAGCAGCCCTGAGCGGCGGGAGATTTCTGTAAAATGGCGCGGGCGGAAGGCCGGGGTCTGGCTTTCTGCACGGCAAAGCGGCGGCCATGGTTCGGTCGCCGCCTGTTTTTTTGGAGAGAATCACCGGCCGCCGCAGAGGGCGCATATGGCGTTGACGCACACGGCGGTCAGCGCGGCGCAGAGCAGACCGGACACGGCGAAGCCCTCCACCAGCGCGCCGCACAGATAGATCAGCCCCACGTCGATGACCAGCCCGAACAGACCCAGCGTCAGGCAGCCCAGCGGCGCGGTCAGCAGCCGGAGCACCGGCCGCAGCAGCAGATGGGCGACGCCCAGCAGCGCGCCCACCATCACCCATGGGCGCAGCAGCGCGATCTGCGCCGCGCGCTCCGCGGGCAGAATCACCTCGCCCGTGAGCACGCCGCAGGTGGGTACCGCCAGCACGCAGGTGAGAAATACCAGAAACGGATTGCGCTTTTTCTTCATTACAAAGCCTCCGAAGGGAGAAAATTTGCCCGGGACTGGATGAAAGTCCCCTCTGTCCGTTTGTGTAAAATCAGCCCTCGCGCTCCGGGCACGCCTCGGCGATTTCCGCGCGGAAGGCCGTCCACGCGCCGTCGTCGGGGGGCGGGCAGACGAAGGACAGCTCCTCGTCCCGGGTGGGGTGCTTCAGCGTCAGGGCGTAGGCCCACAGGGCGATCTGCTGGCCCGGGCGGCCGCCGCCGTAGCGCGCGTCGCCCCAGAGGGGAAAGCCCGCGTGGGCGTGCTGGACGCGAATCTGGTGGGAGCGGCCCGTGTACAGCCGAACCTCCGCCAGCGTCCGGCCATCGCGGACGGCTAATGGACGGGTGTCCAGCCGGGCGTGCTTCGCTCCGGGCGTGCCCGGGCGCACCGCGCGCACCATGCCCGTGCGGCCGTCCTTGAGCAGATCGTCCTCCAGCGTGCGCGCGCCGGTCAGCTCGCCCTGAAGCACGGCCAGATACCGCCGATCCTGGGCGTGGCGGGCGAAGGTCTCGGACAGCCGCGCCGCGGCCTTGGATGTGCGGGCGAACACCATCACGCCGCCCACGGGCCGATCCAGCCGGTGCACCAGCCCCAGGTAAACGTTTCCGGGCTTGTTAAAATGTTCCCCGATATAGCGCTTCAGTATACTCAGCAGATCGTCGTCGCCGGAGGAATCCGCCTGGGCGGGCAGGTTTGCCGGCTTGACTGCCACGAGCAGATGGTTGTCCAGATAGAGCACGGGAATTTCGAACCGTCCCGCGCGGATGCAGTCGATCATATCGCGCCTCGCTTCTGTTTGGTTCCTCCATTATGCGCCCCGGGGCGGGGCTTGTCAAGAGCCGGAAAATGCGGTATCATGGGTTTCAGAGAGAGACGAAAGCGGGGAAGCGAAATGGCGAACGCGCCCAAATGGACGGACGAACAGCTCAGCGCCATCGAGGCGCGGGGAGAGAACCTGCTTCTGAGCGCCGCGGCGGGCTCGGGCAAGACCACGGTGCTGGTGGAGCGCGTGCTGCGGCTGGTGCTGGAGGACGGCGCGGACGTGGACCGCATGCTGGTGGTGACGTTCACCCGCGCGGCCGCGTCGGACATGCGGGCAAAGCTGTCGAAGAAGCTGGGCGAGCGCGCCGCGGCGGGCGACGCGCGCTGCCGCGAGCAGACGCTGCGGCTGGAGCGCGCGTCCATCACCACGCTGCACGCCTTCTGCGCCGATTTTCTGCGCACCCATTTCGAGGCGGCGGGCGTGGATCCGGCCTTTCGCGTGCTGGACGACGCCATTGCGCGCCAGCTGCTGGACGAGGCGCTGGACGAGGCGCTGGAGGCGGCCTACGAGGCCGGCGGCGAGGAACTGCTCCGGCTGGATTACGGCCGCGGGCCGAAGGACGTGCGCGCGCTGACCGAGGCGCTGGTGAAGGTATTGGAGGAGCGGCCCGAGCCGGAGAAATGGCTTGCGGAAGCTTGCGGCTGCGGGCCGGAGCGGCTGGCGCTCTGGGCGGGCGAGCTGACCCGCGGCGCGAAGCGGGACGTCGCCAAAGCGCGCACGAGCCTTCTGCAGGCGCGCGCGCTGCCGGGCTGTCCGCCCCATTACGCCGCGGCCATCGAAAAGGATCTGGCCATGCTGGACGATCTGGCGGCCATCGACGAATACGACCCGCTGGCCCGGGCCATGGCGGAGGTCAGATTCGCCCGGGCGGCGGGCGGAAGGAAGTCCGAGCCGGTGGACGAAGGGGCGCTGGAGGCGGTCAAGCGGCTGCGCGAGAGCGCCAAGGACGCGCTGAAGAAGGCGGCGCTCATGGATCATCCCGCGGCGCAGGCCTTTGCCGACATGCGCGCGCTGGAGCCGGAGCTGCGCACGCTGGGCGCGCTGGCCATGGACGCGTCCCGCCGGTTCGAGGAGAAAAAGGCCGAGCAGTCGGGGCTGACCTACGCCGATCTGGAGCGGCGCGCGCTGGACGCGCTGAGGAACGACGACGTGGCCGCGTCGGTGCGCGAGCGGTTCGACTATGTGTTCGTGGACGAATATCAGGACACGTCGGACATTCAGGAGGCCATCGTCGCCCGGGTCTGCCGGGCGGACAACCGGTTCATGGTGGGCGACGTGAAGCAGTCCATCTACCGCTTCCGCATGGCCGAGCCGAAGCTGTTTCTGGACAAGTACGAGCGCTTCCGCCGGGGCGAGGGCGGCCGGCTGATTCCGCTGACGCGCAACTTCCGCTCGAGGCCGACGGTGCTGAGCTTCGTCAACCTCGTCTTTGAGCGCGCCATGACCGGCGGCGATTCGGAGATCGTCTACGACGAGCTGGCGCGGCTGAACCCGGGCAATCCCGACGCGGAGCCGGGTGCGCCGGTGGAGATTCACATTCTGGACAGGGCGGCGGGCGACGGCGCGGACGAAGCCGTGGCGGAGCTGAAGGGCGCCGAGCGCGAGGGCCTGTTCATCGCGCGGCAGATTCAGCGGATGATGGCCGAGGATCCCACGCTGCGCTATCGGGACTTCGCCGTGCTGACGCGCGCCAAGTCCTCGGCGTTCACGCCCATGCTGCCCATGCTGCTGGGCGCGGGCATTCCCGCCTATGCCGACGGCGCGGCGGGCTATTTCGACGCGCCGGAGATCGTGCTGACGCTGTCCATGCTCAGGCTGGTGGCCAACCGCCGCAGCGACGTGGAGCTCATCGGCGTGCTGCGCTCCCCCGCGGCGGGGCTTTCGGCGGAGGAGCTGGCGCGCATCCGCTCGGAGCATCGGGACATGTCCTTTCTGGACGCGGCACTGAAAACCGCCTACGGCGACGACCCGGACGGCGATCCGCCCGCGGACGGGCTGGCCGCGCGGCTGCGCGCGTTTTTCGAAATGCTGGATTCCTGGCGGCTGCGCGCGGGCGCGGTGGGGCTGGGCGAGCTGGTGCGCGCGGTGCTGGACGAGTCGGGCTTCTACGTCTACGCCGGAGCGCTGCCCGGCGGCGCGCAGCGTCAGGCCAACCTCGACCGGCTGGCCGCCGACGCGGACGCGTTCGACGCGGCCATCTCCGGCTCGGTCACGCGCTTTTTGAAGCACACCGAGCGGCTGCGCGCCCGGGGCGACGGCGACGCGGCCCATCTGCTGGGCGAAAACGACGACGTGGTGCGGCTGATGACCGTGCACAAGAGCAAGGGACTGGAATTCCGCGTGGTGTTCGGCGCGCTGCTGGGCAAGAGCTACGCCGCGGGTCGCGAGGGACTGCTCAGCGCCCATCGCGATCTGGGAATCGGCATTGCCTATTACGATCCCGAGCTGCGCGCGAAGCGCAAGACGCTGGTGCAGTCGGCCATCGCCGAGCGGCAGTCCCGGGAGGACGCGGCGGAGGAGATGCGCATTCTCTACGTGCTGCTCACCCGCGCGCAGGAGCGGCTTTTGCTGGTGGGCTCGGTGCGGGATTACGCCCGGGCTGAGAACCGGTGGGACGCGCTGATGGACGCGCCCGGCATGGCGGGGAGCTATCTGGATCTGCTGATGAGCGCCCGGGCGGCGGCGCAGCGGGACGGACAGCCGCTCTTCTCCACAGTGGCGGTGCATTCCGCGTCGGAGCTGACCATGGACGGCCCCGGCGCGCGGGATCCCCGGGCGCGGTTCGACGAGATCATGGAAAGCCCGGAGCGCTTTGCCGACCCGGCGCTGGACGACGAGCTGAGCTGGCGCTATCCCGACGAGCTGAGCGCGCGCAAGCCGCTGAAGCTGACGGTTTCGGGGCTGCTGCGCGAGCTGGAGGGGCCGGAGCAGCTGCCGGAGCTGGCCGAGCGCCCGGCGTTCCTCGCGGACGAATCCGCCTCTCGGATGACCGGCGCGGAGCGCGGCACGGCCTACCACCGGGCGATGCAGCTGATGGAGCTTGCCGCTCTTCGCGGCCTCGAGGGCCGGGCGATGGCCGACCGCATCCGGGAGATGCTGGACGGCTTCGCGGCGCAGAAGCGCATGACGCAGGCCCAGCGCGACGCGGTGAAGCCGTCCATGCTGGCGCGCTTTCTCTCTGGCGAGGCGGGGCAGCGGCTGCTGCGCGCCGGGGAGGTGCACAGGGAGTGGCCGTTCAACGTCACGCTCCGGGCCGACGAGGCCCTCTCGGCCCAGGAGGCCGGGCGCTTCGGCGGCGAGGAGCTGCTGGTGCAGGGCACGGTGGACTGCTGCTTCATCGAGGACGGGCAGTGGGTACTCATGGACTACAAGACCGACCGGGGCGACGCGCAGACGCTGCGCGAGCGCTATCGGCCCCAGCTGAGCGTCTACGCGCTGGCGCTGGAGCGCATCACCGGCATTCCCGTCAGGGAGAAGCTGCTGTGCCTGCTGGGACAGGCGCAGACGGTGGAGGTGTGAGAAATGGGAATCCTGGAATGCGCCAGCGAAGCGTCGGTCTGGAGGGGCTACCATTACTACAAAGAGCGCAGAGTCGTGTACATGGAAGAGATTCGCGCCCACGTCTATGCCGCGGCGGTTCAAGGAACGCAGAAGGAGCCGTATGCCGTGAAAATGGATCTCGATCATCCGGAAGAATCCACATGCAGCTGTCCTTACGCTATGAACATGCAGGTTGTCTGCAAGCACATCGTCGCGACCTATTTTGCTGTCTTTCCAGAGGCGGCGGAGGCCCTTGAGCGAGCGGCGGACGAGGATTACGATGTCGATGACGAGGATTATGATGACGATTACGACGAGGACTGCGACGAGGACTGCGACGACGAGGAGTACGACGAGGACTGCGACGACGAGGCGCTGAGCGAGGGCATGTACCGGGCGGTACTCCGACGCGTTCTGAGCATGGAGCAGATGGAGCTTCAGCATACGCTGCTCCAACTGCTCTTCAACGGCCCGTCGCGACAGCTCGCCCGCTTCATCCGGGAAAACGGGCTGGAGGACGAAGGCTGACACGCCGGATTCTTTTGCCAAAAGCGCTTGAAGCGGCTTCGCGGGCGTGTTATAATAATTCCATTAACTGTGATTAAGGAGAGTTTGCCATGGAGGTTCGCACTCGATTCGCGCCCAGTCCCACGGGCTATATGCATCTGGGCAATCTGCGCACCGCGCTGTACACCTATCTGTTCGCCCGCCGCAACGGCGGCAAGTTCATTCTGCGCATTGAGGACACCGATCAGGAGCGCGAGGTGCCCGGCGCGGTGGAGCTGATCTACAAATCCCTGAAGATCGCCGGCCTGAGCCACGACGAAGGCCCCGACGTGGGCGGCCCCTGCGGCCCCTACGTTCAGTCCCAGCGCAAAAAGCTCTACATGCCCTACGCGAAGCAGCTCGTGGAGTCCGGCCACGCCTACTACTGCTTCTGCACCAAGGAGCGGCTGGAGGAGGCCCGCGCCGAGGCCGAGAAGAAGGGCGAGACCTTCAAATACGACAAGCACTGTCTCCATCTGAGCAAAGAGGAGGTTCAGCACCGCCTGGACGCGGGCGAGCCCTGGGTCATCCGCCAGAACGTGCCCACCGAGGGCAAGGCGGGCTTTGACGACGTGATCTACGGCCATGTGGAGGTGGACTGCGACACGCTGGACGACAACGTGCTCATCAAGGCCGACGGCCTGCCCACCTACAACTTCGCCAACGTCGTCGACGACCATCTCATGGGCATCACCCACGTCATGCGCGGCAACGAGTATCTCTCCAGCGCGCCGAAGTACAACCTGCTCTACGAGGCCTTCGGCTGGACGCCGCCCAAGTACGTCCATCTCACGCCCGTGATGGCCAACGCCCAGCGCAAGCTGTCCAAGCGCAAGGGCGACCCGTCCTTCGAGGATCTGCTCAATCAGGGCTATCTGACCGAGGCCATCATCAACTATCTGGTGCTGCTGGGATGGAGCCCCCGGGGCGAGCGCGAGTTCTACACCCTCAGGGAGCTGGAGGAGGTCTTCGACCTCGAGGGCCTGAGCAAGTCGCCGTCCATCTTCGACACGGTGAAGCTCAACTGGTTCAACGCCGAGTACATCCGCAAGCTCACGCCCGAAGCCTATCTGGAAAAGGCCGCGCCGTGGTTGGAGAAGGTGCTCGATCCCGCGAAATTCGACTTCAGACGCCTGGGCGAGCTGCTGCAGAGCCGCACCGAGGTGTTCAATCAGCTGCCCGACATGGTGCGCTTCCTCGCCGAAATGCCTCAGTTTGACAGCGAGCTGTACGTCAACAAAAAGCAGAAGTCCACACTGGAGAGCGCGAAGACCGCGCTGACCTTCATCCGCCCCGTGCTGGAGAAGATCGACAGCTGGACAGAGGCCGAGCTGCACGACCGCGTGATGGAGGCCATTCCCGAGACGGGCATGAAGAACGGACAGGTGCTCTGGCCGCTGCGCATCGCCATCTCCGGACAGACGTCCACTCCCGGCGGCGCGTTCGAAATCGCCTATCTGCTGGGCCGCGAAGAGGCGCTGCGCCGTCTGGACGCGTCCATGGCGAAACTGTAAGGCGGGAGTCCGGGACAATTCCCGAAGCCGTGAGGCTTTGGAAATTGTTGTGCGGAGGGGAAAAGAAGAGGGGGCGGCGGATGGTCTTTCCGGATTACGAAAACAGCATTCTCGCCCTGCCCAACGGCGTGCTTGCCCGGTTTGGCGCGCCGGCGCACGGGCCGACGCTGCCCGCGCTGGACGCGGCGCTTCGGCGGCATGAGAAGATCCTCTGGGTAATTCTGGACGGGCTGGGGAGCGCGGCGCTGCGGCGGGCGCTGCCGGAGACGGCGTTTCTGCGCCGGAACGCCCGGGCGACGGTTTCCAGCGTGTTTCCGCCCACCACCGCCGCGGCCACGGCTTCCTATTATTCCGGCCTTCCTCCGGTGCGGCATGGATGGCTGGGCTGGCACATGTTTTTCGAGGAATACGGCGCGGATCTGACCACGTTCACCGGCGTGGATTACTATTCGGGCAAACGCGTGCTGAACGGCTCTCCGGCGGCGCGGGCGCTGCCCTATGTCACGCTGTTTGAGCAGCTCCGCGCGGCGGGCGCACAGGTGAAGACCCATGCGCTGTGCCCGTTTCCCGCGTTCTTCGAGCGCGGCGCGGACGAGGCGCACCATATTTCCTCCTTCGAGCAGGGGCTGAAGCGGCTGGAGGCCGTCGCCGCCGGGAGCGGCCCGGCGCTGGCGCTGATGTACTGGACGCAGCCCGACGCGGCGATGCACGAGCGCGGCGTGGATTCGCCCAGAACCCGGGACGTAATGCGCGATCTGAACGCCGCGCTGGAGCGGCTGGAGGCGCGGCTCGGCGATGCGATGCTGCTGGTCTGCTCGGACCACGGGCTGACCGACGCGCCGGAGATCGTGGAGCTGACGGATTTTCCCGAGACCATGGACATGCTCCGGCGGCCGCCGTCTCTCGACCGGCGGTGCAGCGCCATGTTCCTCAAACCCGGGCGGCAGGCCGACTTCGAGGAATGGTTTGCGGAGCATCTCGCCGGGGATTTTCTCTGGATTCCCCGCCGGGAAATTTACGAGCGCAGGCTGTTCGGCCCGGGAACGCCGCATCCGCGGTTCGAGGAATTCATCGGCGACGGGCTGGTCGTCGCCGCGGGGCGGCGGATCCTGGACTGCACGCCGAAGGGCATGCCGGCGAGAAGAAAGCTCATTGGCCAGCACGCCGGGCTGACGGAATCGGAGATGCTCACGGACGTGATCTGGCGAGAGGGAAACTGAAATACAGAACTCAATGAGGGAAGGATGAGACCAATGATTTTTGACAGGGGAGACAAAATTCTCTTTATCGGCGACTCCATTTCGGATTACAGCCGCGCCAAGCCCGTGGGCGAGGGCCTGTTCAACGCCTGGGGAACGAGCTATGTGGCCTGCGCCGGCGCGCTTCTGGGCTGCATGTATCCCGAGGAGCACCTGCGCGTGGTGAACATGGGCATCGACGGCAACCAGTGCCGCGATCTGGAGAAGCGCTGGCAGACGGACGTGATGGATCAGCATCCCGACTGGGTGAGCGTGCTCATCGGCATCAACGACGTGTGGCGGCAGTTCGATTCGCCCGAAATGACTGAGACGCACGTCTCGCCCGAGGACTATCGCGCCTGCTACGAGCGGATCATCGAGCGCACGCTGCCCCATGTGAAGGGCATGATTCTGATGACTCCGTATTTCATGGAGCCCAACCGCGCCGACCCCATGCGCGCGCGGATGGACGAATACGGCGCCATCGTGAAGGAGCTGGCTGAGAAGCACCGTCTGGTGTTCGTGGATCTGCAGAAGGCGTGGGACGAGCTGTTTGTACATATGCATCCCTGCAACATCGCATGGGATCGCATCCATCCCAATCAGACCGGATGCATGTACATCGCGAAGAAATTCCTCTCTGCGGTTGGATTCGACAGGTAAAAAGGCGGCGGGGGACTTGTTCCCCCGCCGCAATCGTTTTGGCGTTCAGATACGATTTATAGCGCTTTTTTTTCAGCAGACGCCCTGGGCCAGCATCGCGTCGGCCACCTTCAGGAAGCCCGCGATGTTTGCGCCGGCTTCGAGGTTGCCCGCGCAGCCGTAGGTCTTGGCCGCGTCGGCGACGTTGTGGTAGATGCCCTTCATGATGCCCTGGAGCTTCGCGTCCACCTCTTCGAACGTCCAGGAATAGCGCATGGAGTTCTGGCTCATCTCCAGCGCGGAGGTGGCCACGCCGCCGGCGTTGGCGGCCTTGGCGGGCCCGAAGAGCACGCCCGCGGACTGGAGCGCCGCGATGGCGTCCATGGTGCAGGGCATGTTCGCGCCCTCGGAGACGCACAGACAGCCGTTGGCGATGAGCGACTTGGCGGAGGTCAGATCCAGCTCGTTCTGGGTCGCGCAGGGCAGCGCGATGTCGCAGGGAATGGTCCACACGCCCCTGCAGCCCTCGGTATAGGTCGCGCCGGGATGGTCGGCGACGTACTCGCGGATGCGGCCGCGGCGAACCTCCTTGATCTGCTTCACGGCGGCGAGATCGATGCCCGCGGGATCGTGGATGTAGCCGTTGGAGTCGGACATGGCCACGACCTTTCCGCCCAGCTGCGTCGCCTTTTCGCAGGCGTAGATGGCCACGTTGCCGGAGCCGGAGATTACCACCGTCGCGCCGTTGAAGGAGCGGCCCTGATCGGCGAGCATTTCCTGGGTGAAATAGCACAGGCCGTAGCCG
Organism: uncultured Eubacteriales bacterium; assembly: GCA_900553265.1. Classification (GTDB taxonomy): domain Bacteria; phylum Bacillota; class Clostridia; order Christensenellales; family Aristaeellaceae; genus Faecivicinus. The sequence goes on along the minus strand of USDD01000021.1, from coordinate 12,642 downwards.
GTGGCCTCCCTGCGCGCCAGCGAGCCGCCGTAGGTGAGGCCCTTGCCGGTGAGCACGCCGCAGTAGTCGCCGGTCAGGCGCTTGTACTGGCCGTAGAGATAGCCGATCTCCCGCGCGCCCACGCCGATGTCGCCCGCGGGCACGTCGGTGTCGGGGCCGATGTGGCGATACAGCTCGGTCATGAAGCTCTGACAGAAGCGCATGACCTCGTTGTCGGACTTGCCCTTGGGGTCGAAGTCGCTTCCGCCCTTGCCGCCGCCGATGGGCAGCGTGGTCAGCGAATTCTTGAGCGTCTGCTCAAAGGCGAGGAACTTCACGATGTCCAGATTGACCGACGGATGGAAGCGCAGGCCGCCCTTGTAGGGGCCGATGGCGCTGTTGCCCTGCACGCGGAAGCCGCGGTTGACGCGCACTTTGCCCGCGTCGTCCACCCACGGCACGCGGAACGTGACCACGCGCTCCTGCTCCACAAACAGCTCCAGCACGCCCTTCTCGATCAGCTCCGGGCGGGCCTCCACCACGGGCTCGATGGATTCCAGCACGCTGCGCACGGTAATCAGAAACTGGGCGTCGTTCGGGTTGCGCTGCTCCACGCGGTTCATCAGGTCGATCAGATATGCGTTTTTCAGAGCCATAATTTGCTTCTCCTCCCAATGCGCTCCCGGCGATTTGCATCCTTGCAAACGGAGAAAATGCAAAAACGGCGCGGCGCTTTTTCATAAATTCCGAAACCTATTATATTCCCTTCCCGCCGTTTTGGCAATGGGTGGAATGTTATTTTTTGCAATTTTAAGCGTTTCATTCCGCAGGAATTCGAAAATGCGGCGGCAATTCGGCGGCTTTGCTTCAGCAAAATGAAATTCAAAGCTGAAAAGATGCAAAAAAGCACAGAGCGGGTGCCGCCCGCTTCGTGAACCGTTCTGTTTCCGGATAAATCTGTCCGCAGCGGACAATGCACAGCCTGACGACAGCCGTGCCCGTCCGGCGGATGGCTCGCCCACGCGCACTGCCCGGCTGGCGTTGGCCGCGCCTTCGCGGCGCAGCGCGCCGGCCCGGCGGGCGGCGCTGTCCCTTCGAAATGCCGCGCGGTTCACACGCGCTGCAAACAAAGCCGCGCCGCGCTCACTCCGCCGTGAGGATCTCTCCGCCGCCCAGCACCGTGTCTCCGTCGTACAGCACCGCCGCCTGTCCCGGCGTGACGGCGCGCTGCGGCTCGTCGAAGCGCAGGCGAAGCTTCCCTCCCGGCAGCGGCTCCGCCCACGCGCTCTGCTCGCGCTGGCGATAGCGCACCTTCGCGGCGCAGCGCACCGGCCCGGCGGGCGGCTCGCCGGCGATCCAGCTGACCTCGCCCACCAGCGCTCCGGCGGAATAGAGGTCGGCCTCCTCGCCCAGCGTCACCGTGTTGTCCGCGGCGCAGATGCGCACCACATAGCGCTTGCCCGGCAGCGGCACGCCCAGCCCGCGATGCTGGCCCACGGTGTATCGGATGACGCCCCGATGCTTCCCCAGCGGACAGCCGCTCCTGTCCACGAAGTCCCCCGGCTCGGCGGGATGGCCGGCGTAGCGCTCCACCGCCGCGGCGTAATCGCCGTCGGGCGCGAAGCAGATGTCCTGGCTGTCGGGCTTGCGGGCGTTGACAAAGCCGCCGGCCTCGGCGAGGGCGCGCGTCTCGCTCTTGCGCAGTTCGCCCAGCGGAAACAGCGCGCGCGCCAGCTGCGCCTGCGTCATGGCGTAGAGCACGTAGCTCTGATCCTTCGTCTCGTCCAGCGCCTTCTTCAGAACGTACTTCCCGTTCTCCATGGCCACACGGGCGTAATGGCCGGTGGCGATGTGGGTGCAGCCCAGCACGTCCGCCCGGTCGAACAGCCTGTCGAACTTCATGAAGCGGTTGCAGTCGATGCAGGGATTGGGCGTGCGGCCATTCAGATACGCCTCGGCGAAGCGGCCGATGATCTTCCGGCGGAAATCGTCGGAGAAATTGAACACGAAGTGCTCCATGCCCAGCCGCCACGCCACGCTGCGCGCATCCTCCACATCGTCCAGCGCGCAGCAGGTGTGCCCCTTGGAAATGCCTGCGTCCTCGTTCTGAAACAGCTTCATCGTGCAGCCCACGCATTCGCAGCCCGCGTCTCGGAGCAGCTTGGCCGCGACGCTGGAATCCACGCCGCCGCTCATGGCGACCAGTACCTTCATGAAAAAACGCTCCTTATTGCCAAAAATGAAAGCGCGTCCCGCTCATAGAAGCGCCCGAAACCCGTTTGTTTGGTGGGCTTCGGGCTGGAGGGATGAGTTTTTTTATTTATGCGGGATTCCGTCGTTTGCCGGAATCCCACGGTTTGTTTTTTACGCGAACAGCGGGGTGGACAGATAGCGGTCGCCAGTGTCGGGCAGCAGCGCCACGATGGTCTTGCCCTCGTTTTCGGGGCGGCGCGCCAGCTCCACGGCGGCCCAGACCGCCGCGCCGGAGGAGATGCCCACCAGCACGCCCTCGCTGCGGCCGATTTCGCGGCCGGCGGCGAACGCGTCGTCGTTCTCCACGGGGATGATCTCGTCGTAGATCTTGGTATCCAGCACGTCCGGCACGAAGCCCGCGCCGATGCCCTGAATCTTGTGCGCGCCGGCCACGCCCGTGGACAGCACCGCCGAGCTCCTGGGCTCCACGGCCACGACCTTCACCTCGGGCTTCTTGCTCTTGAGATACTGCCCCACGCCGGTGATGGTTCCGCCGGTGCCCACGCCCGCGACGAAGATATCGACCTCGCCGTCGGTGTCCTCGTAGATCTCCGGGCCGGTGGTCTCGAAGTGAGCCTTCGGGTTGGCGGGATTGACGAACTGTCCGGGAATGAAGCTGTTGGGGATCTCCTTCGCCAGCTCGTCGGCCTTGGCGATGGCGCCCTTCATGCCCTTCGCGCCCTCGGAGAGCACCAGCTCCGCGCCGTAGGCCTTCATCAGCTGGCGGCGCTCCACGGACATGGTGTCGGGCATGACGATGATGATGCGATAGCCCCGCGCCGCGGCCACGGACGCAAGGCCGATGCCGGTGTTGCCGGAGGTGGGCTCGATGATGACCGAGCCCTCCTTCAGAAGGCCCTTCGCCTCCGCGTCGTCGATCATGGCCTTAGCCACGCGATCCTTGACCGAGCCGGCGGGATTGAAGTACTCCAGCTTGGCCAGAATCTTCGCCTTCAGGCCGTACTTTTTCTCGATGTGGGTCAGCTCCAACAGGGGGGTCTTGCCGATCAGCTGGTCTGCGGAAGTATAGATCTTGGACATGATGTTCGTCTCCTTTATTCTCTCATTTTTTATGGAAATTTCTCTTCGGGCGCGTTCCTTGCGGTTCAACATCGGAAGAACGCCTTTGCGTTGCGCGCGGTCATCGCTCTCGCCTCTCTTTGGAGAATATGAAAAAAACGGGTCAGCCCCTTCGGCTGCCCGCGCATCCGGCCCATGCCAAAATGGAGATTACGCGCGAGGACAAACGAAGGGCAGATCGAAGGACGTCATCATACAGCAGCGCATCCGATCCATCTCCTCTCGTTTCCTATCAATTCACTAGGTTGAATGTATTATACCCCTCCGAGCCTTTGCTGTCAATGGGTTTACAGAGAATTAAATCTCAGAAATTTCAGCACAGCACCGCTCCATTCGGGCGGCGCCGCCTCACTTCTTCCTGAAGATCACGCGCTTGCTGAGCACGTAGTTGACCACCACCACCACCACGTTGGAGGCCAGCTTCATGGCGTTTTTCCAGAGCGTCCAGCTCTTTCCCGCGTCCGCGCCGATCCAGCGCGTGCCCAGAAAGTCCACCGTCACGCCCATAAAGGCCATGTCCAGCAGCAGCGTGGACAGCCGGCAGGCCACGAACGCGCCGAATTCCATCCACGCCGCCCTTCCCTCGGCGCGGCTTTCGAACACCCAGCGGCGGTTGGTGAAATAGGCGAACAGAATCGAAATGGCGGTGGCCAGCCCTGTGGCCGGCAGCGTGGGCAGCCCCGCGCGGTCGAGCAGGTTGTAGGCGGCGATGTTCACCAGCGTGGTCAGCGCGCCGAAGAACAGATAGCTCAGCGCCTCGCGATGGCTGCGCGCAAGATCAATCAGCTTTTTCATGGTTGTTTCCTTTCCGGAGGATTTTGGAAAAAAACGCCCGCGGCGGACGCGCCCGTTTTCGGGTTTCTCCGCCGCGGGAAGTCCCGAAGCTCAGACGATGGGGTCGCCGTCCTTGTTGAACAGCGGCAGCTTTTCCAGATAGATCAGGTCGTCACGCTCGGTGGCGTCGCCCTCGGCCAGAATGGCCATGCGGCCCACGATGTTGCCGCCCGCGCGATGCACCAGCTCCTCCATGGCGCGCAGGGACTCGCCGGTGGAGATCACGTCGTCCACGATGACCACGCGCTTGCCCTTCATGTATTCCGCGTCCGCGCCGTCCAGATACAGCGTCTGCTGATGGTCGGTGGTGATGGAATGCACCTCGGCGGCGAACACGTCGCGCATGTACAGCTTCGCGCCCTTGCGCGCGAGGATGTAGCGCTCGTTGCCCAGCAGGCGCGCCATCTCGCAGATGAGCGGAATGCCCTTGGACTCGGCGGTGATGAGCACGTCGTGCTCCGGACAGCGCTTGAGCAGCTCCCTGGCGCAGGCGGTGGTCAGCTCGGGGTCGCCGAAGATGACAAACGCGCCGATTTTCAGCTCGTCGCTGATGGGGCACAGCGGCAGCCTGCGCTCCAGACCGGCGATGGTCATCGGATAATATTCCTTCATGGGGATGCACCTCTTTTGCACACAAATCTCTATTATCTATTGTAGAACGCTTTGGCCGAATTGTCAAGGCAGCGCCGCACAAATAAGCTGAACGCGCCGCTCACCACTGGGTCCAGCGCACGGAATAGTAGCTGTACGGCCCGCGGTTGGAGCAGGCGATGTGCCAGCTGCACTTCTTGCCCCGCTCCTGGGCCAGCGCCAGAATCGCCTGACTGAGATCCTCCCAGTCGAGGCCCTGCTGATAGACCACGCCGCGGAAGACCTCGACGCCGTCGTCCCGGCGGGCGAAGTAGGCCGCGCGGGCCATGTCGGCCACGTCACTGTACTCCCGGCCCGTGCGGGTGTAGAACCACATGCGCGGATAAGTGATGGAGCAGACGTCCGCCGCCGCCGCGCCGGCGTTCCAGGTGTAGTTGTTGACGTCCGTTCCGGCGTTGAGATAGGCGTAATTCCAGGTGTCGCTGTCGTCCACGTCGTCCCAGGTCACGTCCACGATGAACCAGTCGCCCTCGATGCAGACCACATTCCAGTCGTGCCCGCCGCCGTCGCTGTCGAAGCCCTCCTGCTTGCGCACCTCCAGCCCGCACAGCAGCCCCAGCAGCCGGAACGCGTCGGCGTAGCCCTGACAGTTGGCGCGGCCGTCCACCAGCGCGCCCACCGCGCCGCAGACCCGGGGCATCTCGTCGTAGTCCTCGGGCATGGCCTCGTAGGTCACGTTTTCGCACAGCCAGTTGTGCAGATAGAGCATCAGATTGAACGTGTCCTCCGACTGCTCCAGCGCCTCGGCGGCCACGTCGCAGGCGATCTGAGCCGCGGCCAGCTCGTCGTCCGTCAGATCCGCCGCGTCGCCGACGTCGACGGCGTGGTAGATGCGCATGCCGGGATAATAGGTGTAGCTCAGCGTCACCACGTCGCCGTCCATCCAGCCGTTGACGCGGAACTGTCCGCCGATGCTGCGCGCACAGGCGAGAAAGTCCGCGCCGCCGTATTCGTCGGGATCGGACAGGCGAAAGGAAATCTCCTCGGGACAGGTCAGCGTCTGCTCGTTGAGGTAGTCCCGCGCGTCCAGCAGGGAATCAAAAATCGGAATCTCCTCCGCCATCGCGGGCAGGCTCAGCAGGCAGACCATCGCCAGCAGAAGCGCAGCAATTCTCTTCACGGCTTTTCCTCCTTCAAAACGTCCCCGTGTTCCCACAGGCTGTACTGCTCTTCGTTCTTCAGCGCGCCCAGCAGCCGCTCCCGCGCGTCGGGATAGCGCCGGCAGAGCGCGTCCAGCAGCCCCTTCACCTCGGCGCGGCGGGTCTCGCCGTTGACGGGGCAGGGCGACTTCACCACCGGCAGCTTCAGCCTCCGCGCGGCGGCGATCATCTGCTTTTCCGGCGCGTAGACCAGCGGGCGAATCTGCACAATGCCCGCGCGATCCAGCCGGGTGATGGGATGAAAGGTGTGAATGCGGCCCTCGAACAGCACGGACATCACCAGCGTCTCCAGCGCGTCGTCCCGATGGTGGCCCAGCGCCAGCTTGCCGTAGCCCAGCCGGCTGCAGGCCGCCGCCAGCGCGCCCCGGCGCATCTTGGCGCACAGCGCGCAGGGATTGGGCTCTTTGCGCTCCTCGAACACGATTCTGCCGATCTGGGTCTTTTCCACGTGATAGGGCACGTCCAATTCCTCGCACAGCGCCGCCACGCCGCTTAAGTCAAAGGGCTCCAGCCCCATGGACACGGTGATCGCGCCCAGCTCGAAGGGATGGGGCGAGAACTTCCGATACAGCGCCAGCGCCTCCAGCAGCACCAGACTGTCCTTGCCGCCGGAAACGCCCACCGCCACGCGGTCGCCGGACTGAATCAGCCCGAAATCCTGATCCGCGCGGCGCAGATCGCCCAAAATTCGCTTCATGCGCGCCCTCCTTCCCCTGAGATTTCCATTATAGCGCAGTTTTTCCTCAAACACAACGGCGCAAAGGGGAAAATCCTCTTCCGATTCGGCGGAGATTGTGTTAGAATAAGAAATAAAGTTTTTCCCTTATCAACGAGAGGAGGCGCGCCATGGCGCTGAAGCCCTATCGGACGCTGCTGAAGGCCGCGTCGGACGAGTTTATCGTCAACAAATCCCGCTTTATCGGCTACGGCCAGCCCTGCGAGACCGAGGAGGAGGCGCTGGCCTTCCTTTCGGACATCCGTGCCCGGCACAAGGACGCGAGCCATAACTGCTACGCCTACATCATCGGCCCGAACATGGGCGTGATGCGCTACAGCGACGACGGCGAGCCGGGCGGAACCGCGGGCATGCCCATCATCGAGGTGCTCAAGGCCCGGAGCGTGACCAACTGCGCCGTGGTGGTCACGCGCTATTTCGGCGGCGTGCTGCTGGGCGCGGGCGGACTGGTGCGCGCCTATTCTCAGGGTGCGGCGGCGGCTCTGAACGCCTGCGGCACGGGCATGGTCTTTCCCACCGCGCGCTATCTGATGGAGGTGAGCTATCCCATGCTCAGCCGCGTGGAATACTTCCTCAAAAGCGAGTCGGCGGTGGTGGAGGACAAGCAGTTCACCGACGTGATTACCTTCACGCTCATTCTGCGCACCACCGACGAGGAGGGCTTCCTCGCCCGCCTGACCGACTACACCGAGGGCTCCATCGAGCCGCTGCGCTGCGAGGAATTCTATCGGGCATGGCCGGAGGAATGAGCTTCGTTCCCGCAGAGCGATTTTTCCTCTTTCGGACAAAGAAGGACGCAGCGCGCCCTTCTTTGTCCATCCAGAACCCCGCCGGAGCACTCGCTCCCGGCGGGGTTCTCTTCACAGCTTTTCCAGTATCCGATCGAACAGCCTTGCGCAGGCGATGGTGGCGCGGTGCGGCTCCACGGGGCTCTCCATTTCGCCGGCGCGGACGCGGCGCACGACCTCCTCGATTTCATAGACAAAGCCGTTTTCGGTGGCCGTGTCCACGAAATGCTCCTCCAGCTCGCCCTTTTCGTTGTAGAGAAAGGCCTCGCGGTTGCAGTGGGGCTCGGGCACGACGATGCGGCCGCGGGTTCCATAGATCGCCAGCCGGTTGTCCAGACAGGTCAGGAAGCTGTTCGTCAGCACGGCGGGCACGCCGCCGATGCGCAGCGTGACGATGGTGGTTCCGTCCACGCCGGTGAAGGCGGGAACGACCTCCGCGTGCGTCGTCTCGGCCTCTCCCAGCAGATAGGTCAGCGTCTCGTAGCTGTAGACGGTGACGTCGTAGGACGGGCCGCCGCCCAGCCTGGGGCTGAAATAGCGGTTCTCCGCGTCCATGGGCGGCTGAAAGCCCAGCGCGCTCTCGGCCAGAACCGTTTCTCCGATGCGCCCGGCTTCGAGCCATTCCTTCGCCCGGTTCAGCGCCGGCTGGAAGCGGCTCCAGAGCGCCTCCATGGCGAACAGCTTTTTCTCCCGCGCCGCGGCGAAAAAGCGCTCCGCGTCGGCGGAATTCAGAAACATGGCCTTCTCGCACAGCACCGGCACGCCCTTTTTCAGACAGAGCATGCTCAGGCGGAAGTGGTCGTGGGGCGTGACGTCCACATAGGCGCAGTCGGGCTTCTCCCGGTCGAGCATCTCGGCGTAGTCGGCGTAATAATGCTCCACGCCGTTGGCTTCGGCGAAGGCGCGGGCGCGCTCCATGGACTTGGAGGCCACGGCGGCCACGGTCACGCCCTCCGCGCGGCGCGCCGCGTCGCAGAAGTTCGCGCCGATCTTCGCCGCGCCCAGAATGGCGAATCGAAAGGGTTGCATCTCGTCGTCCTCCCGTTTTTTTCTTCCATTATATCCGCGCCCGGCGCGCCTGTCAACGGCGCATCCTTGACAGCCCGGCCTCCGCGTCGTATAATAAACTTCGGAAGAACGTTTTTTGGGAGGAAGATCATGTACCAGTACAAAACCCACGGAACCTGCTCTCAGCAGATTCTGATCGACGTGGATGGAGATACCATCGCAAACGTGGAGTTCATCGGCGGCTGCGCCGGCAACACTCAGGGCGTGGCCCGGCTGGCAAAGGGCCGCAAGATCGACGAGGTCATCTCGCTGTGCAAGGGCATTCAGTGCCGCGGCGGCACGTCCTGCCCGGATCAGCTGGCCCGCGCGCTGGAGCAGATTCAGGCCCAGCGCAAGGAGGGGTAACGTGAGCGACCGCAGGCGTTCCGGCGCATCGTCCGACATCCGCATGCCCGGCTCCAGCCGCCCGAAGCAGAACCGCGCCGTGTTTGGGCTGATTCTGTGCCTGCTCGTGCCGCCGCTGGGGCTGGTGTTCCTGTGGCGCATGGGCGTGTTCCGTCCCCGGGGACGGATGCTGCTGACGGCGCTGGCCACGGTGGAGATGGCCGTGATCGCGCTTCTGCTGATGCCCCGCGCCGAGCTGGATCTGGCCTCGCCGGTGCCCGCCGTGCCCGCCCGGGTCACGCCCGCGCCGGACAGCGAGGTGCTCACCGCGCTGAGCAACATGGACGAGCTGCTCTATCAGCAGCAGGTCCAAAACGCGCAGAACAGCGGCACGCAGATTGAGGAGCCCAACGCCGAGGCCGAGCGCCAGGCGCGCATCGAGGCCAAGCAGGAGGAGATCAACAACACCATCGTCTACGCGGTCAACTCCGGCGCGAAGTACTATCACGCCGTGCAGGTGTGCGGCAACCAGTCCAACCGCCGCTCGCTGACCGTGCGGGAAGCCATTCTGGAGGGCCTCGGCGCGTGCAGCGACTGCAATCCGCCCTCGCCGTCCGACGCGGAGGCGCTGATCGACGCGGAGGATGCGGCGGCCAGCGGCGAAACGCCCGCGGAATGAGCATTCGCACGGAATTCGGCGCGTCCGAAGGCGAAAATCCGCCCGCAGAGCGGCAATTGTGACGCTGTATGGAAAAAAGTCCACGGAAAGTCACAATTATATCCTTGACCTCTTTTCAGAACCATTCTATCATTAAGGTAGAATGGTTTTTTCTATCAGATTGCCCGCCACGGCGGGAATCCTTCCATAAAAGGAGGACGCAAAATGTTCTGTTGCAAGTGCGGCAAAACGCTCCCGATCGACGCGGTTACCTGTCCCGGCTGCGGTCAGCCCGTGGGCGAGAGCCGCTTTACGGGTTCATCCTATACCTCCGCGCAGGAGCACATCCTGCCGGGCAAGGCACCCAGCCGCCCGGTGGTGACCGAAGCGCCCGAGCCGCAAAACTACACCAAGGCCAGCTATACCAGCATGGGCGACGAGGCCGTGCAGGGCGACGCGGACGCGCGCACCAGCTACCGCCCGGTCTACGAGGGCGCGTCGGCCCCGGAGGACATCCGTTCCGAGATGCGCGCCACCGTGCGCGGCGACGCGGACGGCGCTCCCGCCGAAGGCGAGGAAGCCCCCGCCGCCGAAGCGCCGGTGCGTGGGGAGCTGTCCGATGAGGCTCAGAGCGCGCTCAACGACGTGGACGCCCAGCTCAAGCCCGAGGATTCCGTGGATCTGTCCCGCTTCCGCGCCCGGCCCATCGAGTCCGCCGGCCAGAGCGGCATCAGCTCCGACGTGAGCGAATATATTCAGAAGCTGGAGAGCGACGCGCCGCGCCGCCCGTCCTTCCGCCGCCGCCCCGCGGATTACGACGACTATGAGACCGCCGCGCCCGCCGATGGAGAATACGATCCCAACGACCAGAGCGAAGTCTTTGAAGACATGGACGACGACGAGCTGGACGAGCTGCGCCATTCCGGCTTCGGCCTGAAGGACGTGCTGAAGTTCGCCGCGGTGCTGGTGGTGGTGGCCGCGCTGTTTGTCGGCGGCGTGATGTGGTTCCGCCACGTCCGCGGCAGCACGTCCTCCTCGACCATCGTCAACGTCGGCCAGACGCTCTACGACGAAGGCCTTGCGCTCATCAAGACCCACGCCTCGGACGAGTACACCCAGAAGCTGCTCAGCGATTACACCGCCTCGGGCGATGATCTGACGGCGCTGCTGGCCTCGCTGGACGCGTCGGCGCAGGAGATTCAGTCCCTCACGCCGGAAAACGCCACCGAGGAGGAGACGCTGTACGTCAACGCCCTGAGCAAGATCGAGAAGGACATCGCCAACTGCCTGACCTCCGACGCGCTGGCCATCTCCCAGAACGACGCGGCCTCCGCCGCCCAGTCCGACGAGCGCTGGGCCGTGGTCACCAATTCCATCACCGCGCTGGAGGCCGCGCGCAGCACGGCCGAGCTGACCGCCATCGAAAGCGGCGAATCCGTGGAGGTCGTTCAGGCCGAGCCCACGCCCGAGCCCACGCCTGAGCCGGTGAACTACAACACCCTGTCCAAGGGCGACAAGTCCGACGAGGTTCTGGACATGCAGAACCGCCTGTTCGAGCTGGGCTTCCTGCTGGACGACCGCGACGGCGCGTTCGGCTCCAAGACCCAGACGGCGGTGAAGATGTTCCAGCAGGTGGCGGGACTGCCCATCACCGGCATCGCCGACAGCGCCACGCTGAACGCGCTCTATGCCGACGACGCGCCGCGCACCTCCAACGCCCAGCCCACGCCCACTCCGCCCACCCAGTACGCCGCCGAGCCGACCCCCGAGCCGGCCGCCGCCGCGACGGACGATCCCAGCGTGGGCGAATAAACGCCTGATTTTGATTTTTGCGGGCGCGGCAGACGAACCAACGCCTGCCGCGCCTGTATTGCTTTCCGTTCTCTAACGAAAGGAGGCGCTCCATGTCCCTGCCCATCGTCGCGCTGATCTATGATTTCGACAAGACCCTTTCGCCCAAGGACATGCAGGAATACTCGTTCCTGCCGGGCATCAACGTGGAGCCTGATCGCTTCTGGGGCCTGTGCAGAGACTTCGCGCTGGACCACGAGATGGACGGCGTGCTGACGTACATGTACCTGATGAAGAAGATGGCCAACGGCGAGGCCGACCTCTCCCGGGACAGGCTGCGCGCCCTCGGGCGGGACGTGGCCTTCTTCCCCGGCGTGGAGACGTGGTTCGACCGCATCAACCAGATCGGCCGGGAAAACGGCGTGGAGGTGGAGCACTACATCATCTCCTCCGGCCTGACGGACATCATCAAGGGCTCGGCCATCGGCGACCGCTTCAAGGCCGTGTTCGCCGCGTCGTTCTGCTATGACGCCGCCGGGCGCGCCGTCTGGCCGTCCACGGCGGTGAACTACACCAACAAGACCCAGTATCTCTTCCGCATCAACAAGGGCATCCTCGACGTGACCAACGACCGCGACGTGAACGCCTACACGCCCGAGTACATGCGCCGCGTGCCCTTCACCAACATGATCTACATCGGCGACGGCCTGACCGACGTGCCCTGCATGAAGATGACCAAGCAGAAGGGCGGCTATTCCATCGCCGTCCACGCGCCGGGCCAGACCGAAACCGCCGACGACATGCTGCTTCAGGGCCGAGTGGACTTCGCCCTGGAGGCCGACTACTCCGCCGGCAGCGAGATGGAGCGCATCGTCACCATGCTGATGCGCCGCATTCTGGCCACCCATGAGCTTTCGGCCGTGCACGCTTCCCAGCTGCGCGCCGCCCACGAGCGCCGGGGAAAGCAGACCCCGCTGAACGTCCCACTGCGCGGCGGACTGGTGGAGGAGATTCCGGAATAAACGCATGCTCCCGGCGCGGAAAAATCCCGCCCGGGAGCGCTTTTTTCGGAAATGGACTGCGGCAGGGAAAGGCGCTCGCAGGAGCAACCGCCGCTCCCGCGCTCAGCCGCACTCCATGCGCATGGCGAACGGACAGCTTCCCTCGCGGCGCGCCGTCCTGCGGCATGGCTCCGCGCGCGGCGAACTGTCCAAGCACCCGCCGCTTCCGGCGAAGCGCTCCCGCGTTCAGCAAAGCACGCGCCACAGCCGCACTCCATGCGCATGGCGAACGGACAGCTTCCCTCGCGGCGCGCCGTCC
>USDD01000020.1 GCA_900553265.1 uncultured Eubacteriales bacterium | reverse complement strand
TGTCCGCTTCGGTCATGTGCGCCTTGATCGCGTCCTGAACGCCTTCGATTTCAGCGTTGAGTTCCTCAGCCATTCTGCGGAGTTCGGAAAGCTCGTTCAGTTTCGCAATAAGTTCGTTCGTTGCCATGGTCTTGAACCTCCTTTTATTGTAGGTGAGATGTATTTTCTCAACCTTGTGAGTGTAGTATAACATATGGTTAACCATATATCAAGACAGCGCATATACCAAAGTTAACCATATACATTTGTGCAGCATGTATATGGTTAATCATATTTAGATATGCTATAATAATCCTGCATAGGAGGTGAAAACATGGCACCAACAGAGGCACAGAAAAGAGCATCCGCAAAATATCAGGAAAAGAACATCGCAAGTCTTGCCTGCCGAGTAAAGAAGGAACAGGCCGAAAAATTCAAGGCATACTGTACTGGTCTGGGAAAAACATCAAACGCCGTTTTGCGGGAATTTGTAATGAAATGCATTGGAGAAAACGTCCGGGATGCATAAAACCTCGCCAGCGCATCCAATTTTCCATTTCCTCATAAGGTATTCTGCTTGCAGACCGACTGTTCAAAGGAGGCTCGACGATGGCAAACAAGGGCAGAAGCGACCCGAATCCGTTTGGCGGATACACGAATTACGACGAAAAGGGCAAGCGCTCCGGCAGGACGGAGCCAGACCTGTTCGGCGGATACACGACCTATGACAGCAAGGGCAGGAAAATCGGTCGAAGCGAGCCCAATCTGTTCGGCGGCGGTTATACGCATTACGACGCGAATGGAAAGAAGGTTGGCAGCAGCGAGCCGGGCTTTCTCAGCGGCTACACCAATTACGACGCAAATGGTCACAAGGTTGGCGGTAGTGAGCCAAACTTTTTCGGCGGCTATACCAGCTATGACACGAACGGGCACAAGACTGGAAGCAGCGATCCAAGCCCGTTTTCAGCTCCAATCAACTCCTCCTCTCCTGCATCCAATTCCAGCACAAGCAGCGGCGAGGGCTGCTATATCGCGACCTGCGTCTATGGCTCCTACGACGCGCCCGAGGTGCTGACACTGCGGCGATTCCGAGATGAAATCCTGAAAAAGCATATGCTCGGACGCGCGTTCATCCGCTGCTATTACGCAATCAGCCCGCATCTGGTGAAATGCTTCGGGGAAAGCGAATGGTTCCACCGCTTCTGGCGCAAACGGCTGGACGGGATGGTAGAACGTCTGAATCTCCACAAAAATCGAGTGTCCAAGGGATAAATCTTCAAACCATGAAAGGCATAATTTCAGTACGCCATGCGCAATAATCGCAATTGGTAAGGATGAGGTCACCAGTTCGAATCTGGTCATCAGCTCCACAAGGTCAGTCAGAAATGGCTGACCTTTTCTTTTTATCCGGTTCTTTGTCAAAAAGACGCAAGCAGAAGTGCGTATACGCTTTTGCGGAAATTTTTCTATCATTTTCATGGAGGCGATGGGAAAATGACGGTTAAGGAAGCGGTTGTGGCGCGATTTTGGGAGATTTTGAATCAGCGGAATATGCGGCCGAACGAGTTGGCGGTGCGCTCGGGCGTTACGCCCTCCACGGTATACAGCATGCTGGACGCGCGGCGCAGGGAATTGTCGATCAACCTCATCAAAAAGCTCTGCGACGGGCTGGACATGTCCCTCGGGACGTTCTTCTCCGCGCCGGTGTTTGACGAATTGGAGCAGGAAATTCGCTGATCCTGCGAAAAGGCGCGCTGTCGGGCTCCGTCGGGCGAAATGCGGGCTCGTCTCTTTCAAACGGCGGCGTTCCTTCATTATAATAGCATCTCTGCAGGACGGCGGTCAAGGTGTGGGCGGGAAAGTGAAATTTCGATAAAATCACGCGAATCGCATTGATTTTCGCCTTTCTTCGGTGTATGATAAAGATGGTACAATCGGGTACCAGGGGCATCTGTCAAAAGAGATATGCTCTGTTTGGAATATTTCTATAAGAGAGGTTGAACGGATTATGAGCAAGATTGATTTGGCTAAGTACGGCATTACCGGAACGACCGAGATCGTTTACAATCCTTCCTACGAAGAGCTGTTTGCAGAAGAAACCAAGCCCACGCTGGAAGGCTATGAAAAGGGTCAGGTCAGCGAGCTGGGCGCCGTGAACGTCATGACCGGCATCTACACCGGCCGCTCCCCCAAGGACAAGTACATCGTCATGGACGCCAACTCCAAGGACACCGTGTGGTGGACCACTCCGGAGTACAAGAACGACAACCATCCCATGACCGAGGCGACCTGGGCCGCCGTGAAGGCTCTGGCCACCAAGGAGCTGTGCAACAAGCGCCTGTTCGTGGTGGACGCGTTCTGCGGCGCCAACCACGACACCCGCATGGCCATCCGCTTCATCGTGGAAGTGGCGTGGCAGGCCCATTTCGTCACCAACATGTTCATCCGCCCCACCAAGGAGGAGCTGGAGAGCTTTGAGCCGGACTTCGTGGTCTACAACGCGTCCAAGGCCAAGGTCGAGAACTACAAGGAGCTGGGCCTCAATTCCGAGACCTGCGCCGCCTTCAACATCACCAGCCGCGAGCAGGTCATCATCAACACCTGGTACGGCGGCGAGATGAAGAAGGGCATGTTCTCCATGATGAACT
This sequence comes from uncultured Eubacteriales bacterium, assembly GCA_900553265.1. Lineage (GTDB taxonomy): Bacteria > Bacillota > Clostridia > Christensenellales > Aristaeellaceae > Faecivicinus. Next base: position 29,020 of record USDD01000020.1, on the reverse strand, counting down.
ACTTCCTGCCGCTGAAGGGCATGGCTTCCATGCACTGCTCCGCCAACACCGACATGAACGGCGAGAACACCGCCATCTTCTTCGGCCTGTCCGGCACCGGCAAGACCACCCTGTCCACCGACCCCAAGCGCCTGCTGATCGGCGACGACGAGCACGGCTGGGACGACAAGGGCGTGTTCAACTTCGAGGGCGGCTGCTACGCCAAGGTCATCAACCTGGACAAGGAGTCCGAGCCCGACATCTACAACGCCATCAAGCGCAACGCGCTGCTGGAGAACGTCACGCTGGACAAGGACGGCAAGATCGACTTCGCCGACAAGAGCGTTACCGAGAATACCCGCGTATCCTACCCGATCAACCATATCAATAACATCGTGCGTCCGGTATCGTCCGCGCCTGCGGCCAAGAACGTTATCTTCCTGTCGGCTGATGCGTTCGGCGTGCTGCCCCCCGTGTCGATCCTGACCCCCGAGCAGACCAAGTACTACTTCCTGTCCGGCTTCACCGCCAAGCTGGCCGGCACCGAGCGCGGCATCACCGAGCCCACCCCCACCTTCTCCGCGTGCTTCGGCCAGGCCTTCCTGGAGCTGCATCCCACCAAGTACGCCGAGGAGCTGGTCAGGAAGATGGAAGCCAGCGGCGCCAAGGCCTATCTGGTCAACACCGGCTGGAACGGCACCGGCAAGCGCATCTCCATTAAGGACACCCGCGGCATCATCGACGCCATCCTCAGCGGCGACATCCTGACCGCGCCCACCAAGAAGATCCCCTACTTCAACTTCGAGGTGCCCACCAGGCTCAACGGCGTCGCCACTGAGATCCTCGATCCCCGCGACACCTACGCCGACGCCTCCGAGTGGGACAAGAAGGCCCAGGATCTGGCCTCCCGCTTCATCAAGAACTTCGCCAAGTACGAAGGCAACGAAGCCGGCAAGGCTCTGGTCGCCGCCGGCCCGAAGCTCTGAGCATAGGCTGACAAAACAAATGGCCCCTGCGAAGGATTTCCTTCGCAGGGGTTTTCTCTTGACTTCCTCCGGGCGTTCATTGTACAATATCGGCAGAAGCAGCATGCGCGCTGCACAGAGAGCGTCGACAACACAACGGAAAGGAAGTCAGTTATGGCGCAGATTCACGATTCGTTCTGGAGTCCCATTCGAGAGACCATCCGCCGCGAGGGCATTCCCTATCAGTGGGAGGCGCTGAACGACCGCATCCCGGACGCCGCCCCCAGCCACTGCATGGACAACTTCCGCATCGCCGCCGGAAAGCAGAAGGGCGAGCACGGCGGCTGCGTGTTTCAGGACAGCGACGTGGCCAAATGGCTGGAGGGCGCGTCCTACGCGCTGGCCGACCAGCACGACCCGGAGCTGGAGGCCGTGGTGGACTCGGCCATCGAAGACGTCGTCGCGGCCCAGCAGCCCGACGGCTACATGGACACCTATTACATCATCAACGGGCTGGAGAAGCGCTGGACGAACCTGATGGACAACCACGAGCTCTACTGCGCCGGCCACATGATCGAGGCGGCCGTGGCCCACTATCAGGCCACCGGCAAGCGCAGACTGCTGGACGCGGTGCTGCGGCTGGTGGATCACATCGACGGCGTGTTCGGCCCGGAGGAGGGCAAGAGCAAGGGCTACCCGGGCCATCCCGTGATCGAGATGGCGCTGATGCGGCTGTACGCGGTGACGAAGGACGAGCGGCATCTGAAGCTGGCGAAGTACTTCGTGGATCAGCGCGGCCAGAGCCCGCTGTACTTCCCCATGGAGATGGAGAAGAACCACAACCGCTGCTATTGGGACAGCGGCGTGCTGAAGATGGCCTACTATCAGGCACATATGCCCGTGCGGCAGCAGCCGGACGCGGTGGGCCATTCCGTGCGCGCGCTGTATCTCTATTCCGGCATGGCCGACGTGGCCGCGGCCACCGGCGACGCCGAGCTGAAGCAGGCCTGCGAGCGCTTGTGGCACAGCGTGACCCGGCGGCGGATGTACCTCACCGGCGGCGTGGGCTCCTCGGAATACGGCGAGGCCTTCACCTTCGACTACGACCTGCCCAACGACCTGATCTACGGCGAGACCTGCGCCTCCATCGCGCTGGTTTTCTTCGCCTGGCGCATGCTGCAGATGAATCCAAAGGCCGAATACGCCGACGTGCTGGAGCGGGCGCTGTACAACGGCGTGCTCAGCGGCATGCAGCTGGACGGAAAGCGCTTCTTCTATGTCAATCCGCTGGAGGTGCTGCCCGAGGCCTGCGAAAAGGATCAGCGGCTGCAGCACGTCAAGCCCGTGCGCCAGCCGTGGTTCGGCTGCGCCTGCTGCCCGCCGAACCTCATCCGGCTGGTGATGTCGCTGCAGAACTACGTCGCCTCCCAGAAGGAAGGCGCGCTGTACATCCACTCCTACGTGGGCTGCGATCTGAGCGAGGGCGTGGGCGGCGCGAGGGCGGCGCTGACCATGGAGACCCGCTATCCCTGGGACGGCGACGTGCGGCTGAGGCTGAACTCCGAGGGCGCGTTCGAGCTGGCGCTGCGCATTCCGGGCTGGTGCCCGTCCTTCCGCCTGACGGTGAACGGCGAGGAGATTCGCGCCGCGGCCACGGACGGCTATGTCCATCTGAAGCGCGCGTGGAAGCCCGGCGACGAGATCCGTCTGGCGTTGGACATGCCCGCCACGGCGGTGCAGTCCAATCCCCGGGTGTACAAGAACATCGGCAAGGTCGCCGTAACCCGCGGCCCGCTGGTGTACTGTCTGGAGGAGACGGACAACGGCAGGGATCTGCACCGCGTCCGGCTGGGCGATCATCCCGCCTTCGAGGCGCAGTGGCGGCCGGAACTGCTGGGCGGCGTGGTGACGCTGACGAGCGACGCGCTGCGCATCCGCGACGGCGAGTGGGACGCGGAGACGCTGTACGCCCCGCTGCGCGAGGAGGCCGACGAGCCGGTTCGCCTGACCTGGATTCCCTATTACGCGTGGAGCAACCGCGAGCCCGGCGAAATGCGCGTCTGGATTCAGCGGTGACGCGAGGGAGATTGCGCAGAGTTTGAGCTCTCCGAGCGCTTTGGAACAGGCTGTCAGGCGCTGAGAACCGCCGCAGAGCAGGAAAACGCGAGCTGCAAAAGAGAGCGCATACCCAAAGGTATGCAGCCGGTTTTGCAGCCCGCGCCAGCGAAGCAGGTGGAAATTTCAGCTTCGAGAGAAGTGATTCCGAAGATTTCAGTGGTTTCGGGATTTGTCAGCGGTTCGCCCCCCTGTGAAGGCTTTTCTTCGCGGGGGTTTCGCATGGAGCGAAGGTTGACAGCGGCGTTTCGCCGTGCTATAATAACGGCAGGAAGGGATGATGCTTGTGGTTAGGCTTCTCCCCTCCGATATGGGGTTTAGTCGTCATCCATTAACGCTGGATGGCGGCTTGCTTTTTCTTCTTGTCCTTCGTGTCGCGACCCAAACGAATCGCATTCAGTACAAGAGAGGCGACCATAATGACCACGGAGATAATCTCGAAGTCAGACATGATCTCACCTCCTTCAACTTTCGTATTCAGAGGTGAAAAGCCAAGCGCCATCTGTTTCCTTCCTGCCGGAAGCCCGTGGGCTTCGTTTTTATTGTATCACAGTAAATTTCCTGCGTCAAGATATGTAAAGGCCGCCGGGCGTTTGCCCGGCGGCCTTCAATGGCTGCGCCGTTATTCCTCCGGAACCTTCGTCCGGGCGAACTGCCGGCGCAGCAGGTCGCAGAATTTTTGCAGCGCGACGGACAGCAGAATGGTCAGGATCAGCGCGAACAGATCGCGCTTGACCAGGCCGTTTTCGCCGCCGGCATAGACCGGAAGGCTTCCCAGTGCCGAATCAATGCGCAGCTGCACCAGATAGGCCTCCAGCGAAATGCCGCCGAGGAAGGCCAGGCAGCGATAGACGATGCGGCGATACCCCCCGCGGGTAAACCAGGGCGCGACTCGGGTCACCAGCAGAATCGTGAATCCCGCAAGGCCGGTCAGCGCATAGCGCGTCAGCGGCCAGCGGCCCGTCAGCATCAGGCCCACATACGCCGCCGCCAGCGGGAGCAGCCAGAGCATGGAGACCTTCTCGTCCTTCTCCACCTTCGGCGCAAGCACGCAGCCCAGCAGGAACGCGGGAATGCGCGTCCATACACGTTCGGCGTGATTCGCATAGCCCGGAAGCGCCGCGCGAATCACTACCGGCAGCGCATAGGACAGAATCCACAGGGCCGCCACCGCCTTCGGGCAGCGCTTTTATAGCAGGAAAATCAGCGGATAGATCAGATACATGCCCAGAATGAACGGCGGATACCAGAACATTCCCATGCCCAGCCAGTAGGGCAGAATGGTCAGCTTCATCGCGTAAGCGGTGGATTTAGTGGGCACCAGCCCGTAATACACCGCCACGACGATGAAGGACGGCAGAAACACCCTCAAAAACCTGCGGCGATAGAACGACAGGACGCTGCCGTCCCGGCTCATGGAGCCGTACAGGCCGAAGCCGGACAGCAGCAGGAACATCTCCACGCCGGCGTTGCCGCTGGCCTTGAACCACTGCAGCGGAATGAGCGCCGGATGGTTCGGAAGCTGAAAGTGCATGTGGAACAGCAAAATCCACGCGGCGGCAAAGCCATAGAGCAGCGCGCGATGGCGGCTGAGCGCGCCCAGCGAAATCTCATGACGCTTCACAGGTTCTTCCTCCTCTGTTGAAAAAGCGCCGCGGCGCGGTTATCCTGTGTATCGGGGCTTCTCTCCTCAGGCGCGGCCTTCGCCGCCCGTGGGAACGCAGACCGGGAACTGGCCGATGCGCAGGCAGGTGTCGCCGAAGGGCACCAGCTCGATGACCTCGGGCTCCGAGGCGGGTCTGGGCGCCATGGGCACGTTGGCGGCGCTTCCGCCCTCCATGTCCCACTCGGTGCGCACGGCCTTGACCAGCACCTTCACGCCCGGATCGCCATAGCCGAACGCCCTTTCGCGCTCCTCGCCATAGACGGCCTTCATCGGCTCGTCGCGCAGCAGCGCCCAGTTCCAGGGCGTGTCGGTGTCGATGGCGCGGTCGCCGTTCTCCAGCGTCGTCCAATGCTCCTCGGGATGGAAGGCCATCAGCAGCGGGCCGATCTCCACCGCGCCGGACTGATGATACCAGCGGGTGAGCCGCGGCGCGGCGGGCAGCTCCAGCCGCACCACGTCGCCGGTGCGCCATTTGCGGCGCACGCAGGTGGTCTCGCCCGCGCGAACCTGCATGATTTCGCCGTCGGGCAGATAGACCATGGGCTGGCGCGCCCAGAAGGGCACGCGCAGATACAGCGGGAATTCCACCGGCTGCCGGACCGAGACCTCCATGCGCACCGTCTGGGCGAAGGGATAGCCGCCGGAGACCTTCATGCGCATGGGCACGCCGCCCAGCGTGGCGCGCACCGTGCAGGGCGCATAGCTGACCGCGGACAGGCCGCCGTCGCTGGTGGCCATCCACAGGGACGCGGCGAACTTGGGCCAGCCCTGATGGTCGTTGGCGGTGCAGCAGCCGAAATTCGGCGCGAAGCCGTAGAGGTTGGAGTCGTTTTCGTTGTTGTACCATTTGCGCGGCTCGTCGGAGACCTTCACCTGATTGACCTGATCGTCGTACTGATGGCCGGTCATGTCCGGGGTGAAGGCCGCGGGCAGAGCGTTGAAGGCCAGCTTTTCCAGCACGTCGGGAAGCTCCGCGCCGAAATCGCCCAGACCGATGAGGGTCTCCACGGAATACATGGCCTCCACCACGGTGCACAGCTCGGTGCCCTGGGTGGGGTTGGAGCCGCTGAGATGCTCGTCGCAGGTGAAGATTCCGCTGGCCACGCCGTGATACTTCATCAGCTTCGACCAGCCGAACTTAAAGCCGCCCTGCTCCTTGAAGCCGGACTTGAACAGGTTGATCACGCCCGGGGTCTTAAGACCCATGGCCACGTTCACGCCGTGGGAGAGGTGATACTGGGTCTGGAAATAGGGCCGCGCGGTTCCCGCGAGGAACTCGTCCTCGGCCTTCTCCTCGCGGATGCCCTCCTGCAGGCGCTGCCACTTCAGCGAGCGCGCGGTGGGCATGGTGTTGGGGAAGGTGTGGAAGAAATTTGTCCAGTCCAGCGTCTGGTCGCGCAGCTTTCTGCACAGCTCCAGCAGGTACTTCTGGCCCGTGAGGTTGTACAGCCACAGCGCCAGCTCCATGTTGTCGCCGCCGCGGGCCACGGCCCAGTCCTTCAGGGGCTTTTCGTCCAGACTGCGATACTCATACTTGAAGAATTTATCCATCAGCACCAGCACGCGCCTGTCGTTGGTGGCGGTGAAGTACTGCCGCAGCGCCTTGAGCGCCACCATCAGCGGCCAGTAGTCCTCGTTCTTCTCCGGGCCGAACCAGCCGTCCTCGCGCTGGCTGGCGAGGATCCACTCGATATAGCGCAGAGCCAGTGCCCGCAGTTTTTCGTCCTCCAGCGTCCATGCCAGCGCCACCAGTCCGTCCAGATAGTAGGGCGCGCGCTCCCAGCCGTCGCCGCTTCCGCCCAGCCATGCGCAGTCGTCGCCCACGTCGGGCCATTGGTCGTGCAGCGGGCCGGTGAGGTTGTCGGCCTGAACGCGCAGCTGATCGCCCAGCCAGCCCTCCGGGCGAATGGAGCCGAGCGGCAGCGGCGCGAGGGTGTTCTGCGTCAGCGGAGCGCGGTTGAACATCGGTTTCATGCTTTAGCACCTCGAACTTCCTCAAAAATCCTGTATTCGCATTCGATTCTTCCGTTGTAATAGCGGCGGCGGCGCGTGGCGCGGCGGCCGTATTCCCGCTCGAAGCCCATGTCGGCCGAGAACGCGCACAGCGTCCAGCCGGGATTGCGCCGCTGGAGCAGCCCCAGCTGGCGCGCGATGGCGTGGGCGGCGCGGGCGCTGTCCAGGCGCTCTCCGTAGGGCGGATTGGCGATAAACACGCCGGGCTCCCCGGCCAGCGTCACGTCGCGCAGATCCTTCACCTGAAGCTCAATGCGCCCGGCCAGTCCGGCCTGCTTCAAATGGCGTTTGGCCAGCTCGATGGCCTCGGGGCTGATGTCCGAGCCGGCGATGCGGATGGGCCGCTTGAGGCCCTCCTCGAACTTCTCCCGGGCCTCCCGGCGCACGGCCTCGAACTTTTCGAAGTCGTAGGTCACCGCCGGCCAGCTCTCCATGGCGAAGCGGCGGGTGAGTCCCGGCGCGCGGGACGCGGCGATGAACGCCGCCTCGATGAGAATGGTGCCCGTGCCGCAGCAGGGATCGTACAGCGGCTGCCACGGATGCCATCCGCTCTGGAGCACCAGCGCGGCGGCCAGCGTCTCGCGCAGCGGCGCCTCGCCGTTCCACGTGCGGTAGCCGCGCTTGGACAGCGGCTCGCCCGACGCGTCCACGCAAACCGTGACCACGTCGTCGCGGATGGAAATATCGATCTGGAACAGCGCGCCGGTCTCGGAGAACCAGTCCGCGCCGTAGGCGGCCTTCATGCGCTCCACCATGGCGCGCTTGGCGATCTTCTGCACGTCCGACGGGCTCATCAGCTGAGACTTGACGCACTTGGCGCGGATGGGAAAGCGCGCGTCCTCGGGCAGCAGCTTCTCCCATTCGATCTTCTTCACGCCCTGAAACAGCTCCTCGAAGGAGCGGGCCTCGAACTGCGCCATCACGCGCATGATCCGGTCGCAGGTGCGCAGCCAGAGATTGGCGCGGAACGCGTCCAGATAGTCGCCCTCAAAGGTCGCTCCGCCCACGTCCAGCACCCGGACGTTCTGCATGCCCATTCGCTTCAGATCGCGCCCGGTCATTCCCTCCATGCCGAAGGCGGCGCTGGCAATCCACTTCATAGCTTCTCTCCTCGGTTCCCCTCCTGCGGGGACAGTTTTTCCTTCAGCGCCTCCAGCGCGGCGCGCTCCACCCGGGAAACCGTCATCTGCGACAGGTTCATCCTCGCGGCCACGTCCCGCTGGGTGCGGTTTTCAAAATATCGCTGCCGGAGCACCTCGCGCTGGCGCTCGTCCAGCGCCTCCAAGGCCCGGGAGAGCTGGTCGCGGCGCTCGAAATCGGCAAAGCCCGCCTCGTCGAAGCCCAGAAATTGGCTCAGCGGCGCGTCGTCCTCGTCCGCGCCGATCTGCGCGTCCAGCGAAACGGGCGCGGCGGCGGCGCTCAGCTCCAGCGCCTCCAGCGCCTCGGTCTCGTCCACGCCGGTCTCGGCCGTCAGCTCGTCCAGCGTGGGCGAGCGCCCCAGCCGCTGCTCCAGCCCGGCCCGGGCCCGGGCCAGCCGCGCCGCGATCTCCATGCCCCGCCGGGGCAGGCGCAGCGTCCGCGCGTAATCGCGAAAGTAGTTTCGAACCTCGCCGACCATGGTCGGCGTGACAAAGGTCACAAATTTGACGCCCTTATCCGGGTCGTAGCGCTCCACGGCCTTGAGCAGCGCCAGCGAGGCCACCTGATACAGGTCGTCGTAATCCGCGCCGCGGCCGGCAAAGCGCCGCGCCACATGGCCAGCCAGCGGCAGAAACGCCTCGACGATCTGCGCGCGCAGCGCGTCGGACGGCTCCCGGGCGTATTGGCTCAGCAGCGTCTGGGCCTGTTCAGAGGTCGGCATCTCTTCGCCGCCCCCTTACGCCGTGGCCGCGCACAGCTCGATGGCGCGGACGCAGCCGTCCTTGGCGCGCAGCGCCACCTCGTCGGCCAGCGCCTCCAGAATGCAGCGGGCGATCTCGGTCTCGGTTTCGTCCATGCCCTCGCCCCTTGCGCCGCCGCCCAGACCGGTGACGGTCAGCCTCAGGCGCTTTTCCTCGGGGACAAAGCGCAGAAGCAGCTCCTCGGGCGGGCAGCTCTGTCCGATCAGGCAGTTGCAGGCCTCCTCGGCGGCCATCTTGAACCCGTCCATCGCGTCCAGCGTCAGCCCGGCGCGCGCGGTCACGCCCGCCGTCGCCAGCCGGACGACCAGCATCATATCGGCGTTCGCCGCCACCCGCAGCTCCACCGGCCCAGTCAACCGCATGAGACATCCCTCCACCTATTCTACCATTTTTTATTATAATCCATCTCCGACCATTCATCAAGGAAAACCGTCGGACAAACGGGTTAAATGTTGCGCCGAAACGCCGCCATGCAAAGGGGACGCGCAGTTTTCTGCGCGTCCCTCAGACAGAATATTCTTATTTTTATTTCATCCTCAGCCGCAGCAGATTCAGCGCGTTGGACGCGGCAAGGGTGCGGACGCGGTCGCGGGCGCCGCGCAGGTGGAATTCGTGGGTCTGGGTTCCGTCCGCGCCGGCGACGCCCACGAACACCGTGCCCACGGGATGGGTCTCGTCGCCGCCGTCGGGGCCGGCGTAGCCCGTGACCGACACGGCCCAGTCCGCGCCGCTGACGCTGCGCGCGCCCTCGGCCATCTGAGAAGCGCACTCGGCGCTGACGGCGGTGTGCTCGCGCAGGGTCTCCTCCTTCACGCCCAGCAGTCCGGCCTTGGCGGAGTCGCAGTAGGTGACGAAGCTCTCCTTCAGCACGTCGCTGGCTCCGGGGCAGGCCACCAGCTGGGAGGCGATCATGCCGCCGGTGCAGCTCTCGGCGAAGCAGACCGTCTCGCCGCGCCGGGCCAGCGCGTCCTTCACCGCGTGGGGCAGCGAATAATCCACGCCCTCGCCATAGACGCAGTCGCCGCAGCGGCGGCGAATCTCCGCCTCCAGCGGGGCGATCATTTCCCGGGCCTTTTCGGGCGTTTCGGCCCGGGCGGTGATGCGCGCCATGACCTCGCCGGGGCCGCAGTAGAGCGCCAGCGTGGGGTTGTCCGTGTGGAACAGATCCATCAAAAGCGTCTCCAGCGACGATTCGCCGATGCCGAACTCCCGCAGGAAGCGGGACTCGATGTGCACGCCGCTGCGCGCGGCCAGATAGGGCGCGAGCTCGCAGTCGAACATGTCCTTCAGCTCGTGGGGCGGCCCGGGCAGCACGGCCACGGCCTTGCCGTCCCGCTCGACGATGCAGCCCGGCGCGGTGCCGCAGCGGTTGGGCATGACGATGGCGCCCACGGGAAAATAGGCCTGCTTGCGGTTGTTTTCGGTGATGGGGCGGCCGAGCTGGGTCATGTAGCTCAGCATCGCGTCCAAGCTGGGCTGATGCAGCTGCATTTCGAGGCCCAGCGTCTCGGCGACCATTTCCTTGGTCAGGTCGTCCTCGGTGGGGCCGAGGCCGCCGGTGGTGATGACGACGTCGGCGCGGGAGAGCGCCTGGCGCACGGCCTCCTTCACGCGGGCGGGGTTGTCGCCCACGGTGGTATGGCGATAGATATTCACGCCCAGCTCGCTCAGGCGGCGGGAGATATACTGCGCGTCGGTGTTGGCGATCTGGCCCATCAGCAGCTCCGTTCCGACGGAGAGAATTTCAGCGATCATGATTGGCCTCCTTTGGGGATCAGCATTTCCAGTGTTTTTTCCAGCTGCACGCCGAGGTTCGGCGGGGTCTGGCATTCCATGGTATTGCGCATGGCGGCGCTTACGAAATCGGACGCGAGGCGCACGGCGCTTTCGAGGCTGTCGCCGCGGGTCATCGCGCCGGCGAGCACGGCGGCGAAGAGGTCGCCGGTGCCGGGGAAGCTGGCGGGGACGCGCTCGTATTCGCAGGTATGGAGGGCGTTGGTTTCGTCCATCCACGCGTTGACGGCGCGGTTTTCCAGCCGCACGCCGGTGACGAGGGCGGTTTTCGGGCCGAGGGCGCGCAGGCGCTTGAGGAGGTTGGTCAATGCGGGGGCGGTCAGGGGGTGGTTGGAACAGGGGGTATTCGTCAGGAGGGCGGCCTCGGTGAGGTTGGGGGTGATGAGATCGGCGCTGTGGCAGAGGCTCCGCATGGCGGGAATCATCGCCTCGGGGAGGCCCTGATACATTTCGCCGTCGTCGCCCAGCACGGGATCCACGAGGCGGAAGGCGTTCGGGGCATTCTGCATGAGCTTTTGGGCGATCTGCTCCTGCCCGGGGCTGGACATATAGCCGGTATAGATGCAGTCGAAGCGGATATGCATTTCCTGCCAGTAATCCGTGCAGCGGCGGAGGTAGTCCGTCAGGTCGGTGATGACGGGATGCGGAAATGCGGTATGGGCGCTGAGCACGGCGGTGGGCGCGGGGATGGTTTGGACGCCCATGGCGGAGAGCGTCGGGATGATGGCGGTCAGCGCGCTGCGGCCGACGCTGCTGAGGTCGTGCATGGCGCAGATGGTTTTGGCGGGGGACATGGTTGGGATCACCTCGGTGCGGGTTGAGGTTTTTTGGGATTTGGAGGGGCAGGCGGTTTGCCCGATGAGGTGACGCATTGGGGATGCGTTGGCCGGTTGAGGAGCGTTTTATGGACGTTCCGACCGGGTTCCATGGCAGGAAGGTTTTTGGGGGATGCGCCGGGGAACGTTCCGGCTGTTTCCATGGCGCTCCGGCGCGTTGACCGCCTACGGGCGGCCAACATTGCCGGAGTGCCATGGAAATTCGCTCGGAAGTTAGCGCGCCCGCCCGACTGCGTCCGCGATGGCTGGGCGGAGGTTATTTGGTTTCGTCCCTGTTGGTTCTTGGTTCGGGCGGGCGAGGGGTTACGGACGAAGGCATTTTTTCCGTCGGAGGAGTTGGGTTACGGCGGGCTCTGCCCGCACCCGCTTAGGAAACTGAGTTTCCTAAGAACCTTCCTTTTGCTGCCGCCTCTTCGGACGAGGGGCGCTTCTTTCCCCAAGGCAGGCGCAAGCCGCGACCAGCGCGGCGCAGCGCCGTCAGTTACGAACTTCGCTCACACCAGAAACGCACCGCAGCGGACAAGCCGCCACCACGGCGGCGCAGTCCGCGTCGCTCCTTCGCGGCAGCAGTTGGCTGCGGGCACTGCCCGCTCGCCTCTTCGGACGATGGGCACTGCAAAACTGAACGCAGGCGCAAGCCGCGACCACCGCGGCGCAGCGCCGTCAGTTACAAACTTCGCCCGCACCAGAAACGTTCCGCAGCGGACAAGCCGCCACCACGGCGGCGCAGTCCGCGTCACTCCTTCGCGGCAGCAGTTGGCTGCGGGCACTGCCCGCCCTGCAAGCTCAGCTTGCGCAGGCGGAAGTTGCCCCAGAGGCGTTCCTGCCAGACGAAGCCTTCGCTGATGGAGGGGTCGTCCACGATGATGAAGTGGCCCACGTCCAGGATGGTATCGTAATAGCAGCTCAGGCCGTTGGGCGTGGCCGAGATCAGCGACATCTTCATGCCGTACTCGCCCGGCGCGAGGCCGTCCATCGGCATCTTCACGTTCACCGTGAAGGTCTCCTCCTTCCCCACCTCGAACGGGTCGGACTGGGTCATGGCGATGGGCGCGGCCATGCTGGAATACAGCATGATGCGCAGGCGCACGTGCGGCTCCGCCACGTGAGAGATCGACGTCAGCGTGAACTCCATCGTCGAATCCATCTGATATTCCAGATTGGCGGTGCCCTTCATCTGCATGCGCAGCATGCGCATGGTGTCGCCGCGCTTGAGCGGCCGGGACATCTTGTCCAGATCGCGGTCGAGACTGCGCAGGCCGCTGCCGCTGTACAGCTCGATGGAATGCTCCACCGTGCCGTCGTAGGTGAGCCGGCCCTTTTCCAGATACACGCCGCGATTGCACAGCTGGGTGATGGTGCGCATGTTGTGGCTGACGTACAGCACCGCGCGGCCGTCCCGGGCCACGTCGCTCATCTTGTTGATGCACTTCTGCTGAAACGCCAGATCGCCCACGGCCAGCACCTCGTCGCAGATCAGCAGGTCGGGCGCGAGATGCGCCGCCACCGCGAAGGCGAGCTTGACGTACATGCCCGACGAATAGCGCTTGACCGGCGTGTCGATGAACTGCTCGATCTCGGAGAACTCGATGATCTCCCTGAGCTTGGCGTTCACCTCGGCGCGGCTCATGCCGAGGATCGCGCCGTTGAGATAGATATTGTCCCGGCCGGACAGCTCGTGGTGAAAGCCGGTGCCGATTTCCAGCAGGCTGGCCACGCGGCCATGGATGCGGATTTCGCCCTTCGTGGGCGCGGTGATGCGGGAGATGAGCTTCAGAAGCGTGGATTTGCCCGCGCCGTTCAGGCCCACGATGGCCAGCGCGTCGCCGCGGTCGACGCTGAAGCGCACGTCGTCCAGCGCGAGGAAGGCGCCCTTTTTATAGTTGACCGAGTCCACGCCCAGCTTGGTGTTGGGGTCCTCCTTGCCGCGCAGGCGGCACAGCCACGTGGTCAGGTCGTCGTGCAGCGTGCCGCCGCCGATCTGGCCGAGGCGATATTCCTTGGAAACGCCGTCGACCTCCAACAGTCGTTCAGACATATGCGCCCCTCCTTTCAGACCGTGTCCATGAAGGTCTTTTCCGTGTGCGAGAAGAGCACCACGCCCAGCGCCGCCACCAGCAGCGTCACGCCCATGGACAGGGCGTTGTACTTCAGCGAATAGTCCGCCGCGCCGAGGAATGCCGCGCGGAACAGCTCGATGATGGGCGTGATGGGATTGAGCATGTAAAGCCCCAGCAGATTCGGGAATTTGTCCGCGATCATGGACGAGGAATAGGTCACGGGCGTGGCGTACATCCAAAGCTGCACGCCGAAGGTGACCAGCATGGCCAGATCGCGGTATTTTGTGGTCAGCGCCGCCACGATCACGCCGAAGCCCAGCCCCAGCAGCCCCAGCTGAATCAGCATCAGCGGAGTCAGCAGAATCAGCCGCCAGTTGGGATGCACCGCCGGATTGGGCCTGCAGGCATAGAAGATCAGGAAGATCAGAAACAGCGCGAACTGCACGAAGAAGTTGATCAGCTCCGAGCAGACCGTGGCAATGGGCATGCACAGCCGCGGGAAATAGACCTTGCCGAAGAGGTTCCGGTTCTCCACGAAGGTCTTGGAGGTGGAGGTCAGGCAGTTGGCGAAGTAGTGCCAGAGGATGCTGCCGGCCATGTAGAACATGAAGTGGGGCAGACCGTCGGTGGGCAGGCCGGCGATGCTGCCGAACACCACGGTGAAGATCAGCGTCGTCAGCAGCGGCTGGATGATGACCCACGCCGGGCCGAGGATGGTCTGGCGATACATGATGGTGAAATTGCGCTTGATCATCATCCAGATCAGGTCGCGGTACTGCACCACGCCCCTGAGGTCGATATCAAACCAGCCCTTCTTCGGGCGGATGACGGTGTTCCAATATCCCTTTTCCCGGTTGTTTTCCATGAAACGAACTCCTTTTTTTCGGGCGGAAATTCTGACTTCTGTTATCTTATCATGTTTTGTTGTAAAGGCGCAAGCGCAAAAATGTGAATAGGCGGGCGGCGGAAATGGAACGAATTTGTGTCCATAAGGAATCGTTATGCCCGTGGTTAATTTTCTGATTCTTCACAGGCGCGCAGCGGCGGCTTCTCCGCCGGAATTCCGGCGTCTTCCGCATTCAATATCATTAAATTTTATCACTAAATAATCAATTATAATTTTACTTTATGCTTCGTCCGTCGTATAATAAGAAAAAAGCAAAGTGTGAGGAGGCGGAAAAATGAACGATCGGACGAAGCTGTTTGAGAGCGAGCCCATCGGGCGCGCGGTGGCGAAGCTGGCCGTGCCCACGGTGATCGGCCAGATTATTCTGGTGCTTTACAACATGGCGGACACTTTCTTTCTCGGTCTGACGGGCAGCGACGCGAGCATCACCGCCGCGACGGTGTGCATGCCGGCGTTCATGTTCCTGTCGGCTGTGTCGAACCTCTTCGGTGTGGGCGGCGCCAGCGCAGCGGCCCGGGCCATGGGCAGCGGCGACCGCGGCCGCGCGGCGAAGGCGGCATCCTTCGCCTTCTGGGGCTGCGCGGCGGCGACGCTTCTTTATTCGCTGGCGGCTTATTTCTTCCGCGACGGCGCGGTGAACCTGCTGGGCGGCTCGAACGCCTCGGTGCACGAGAGCGCCTGCGTCTACCTGTTCTGGACGGTGACGGTGGGCGGCATGGCCACGTCGCTGAGCGCGCTGCTGGCCCATCTGGCGCGAGCCGAGGGACGCTCCATGCAGGCGGGCTTCGGCGTGGCGCTGGGCGGCGTGCTGAACATCGCGCTGGATCCGCTGTTCATGTTCGTGCTGCTGGAGCCGGGCAATGAAGTGATGGGCGCGGCCGTGGCCACGCTGCTGTCCAATGTGATTTCCTGCGCCTATTTCCTGATTCTGCGCGCCGCGCACCGGAAGAAGAGCGCGCTGACGCTCCGGCCCATGGGCGTGGACGGAAGCGTGGCGGCGGAGGTGCTCGGCGTGGGCCTGCCGGCGTGCCTGATGACGCTGTTCGAGAACGTCTCCTACGCGTTGCTGGACAACCGGATGGCCCTTCAGGGCACGGCGATGCAGGCCGGCCTGGGCGTGGCCAAGAAGGTCAACATGCTGGCCCACTGCATGGCCCGGGGCATGGCTCAGGGCGTGCTGCCGCTGATCGCCTACAACTACGCCGCGAAGCGCTATGACCGCATGCGCGCGGCGATCCGGCTCTCCACGGCGGCTTCGGTGGCGCTGGCCGGCGCGTGCATGGCCGTCAACCTGACGCTGAGCCGGCCGCTGATTTCGCTGTTCATCCCCCACGGCGGGCTGTCCGTGACCTGCGGCGCGAAGTGCCTGCGCATTCTCAGCCTGGGCGGGCCCTTCTCCGCCTGCGCCTACGCCTTCATCTCCTTCTTTCAGGCCGTGGGCGAGAGCAAAAAATCCTTCCTGCTGGCCATCCTGCGCAAGGGCGTTCTGGACATTCCGATGATGTTCGCGCTGGAGAAGCTGCTGCCGGTGTACGGCATCGTCTGGGCCACGCCGCTGACCGACATGGTCTGCTGCGTCGCCGCTGTCGACCTGTTCCTGCGCTTCTCCCGGACGCTGCCCGCCGTAAGGCATCGCGCCGTCCGGCGTGAGATCGAGCATCAGCATTCGTGAGGAAAAGCTTCTATAAAAAGATACGATAGCAGCCCTGCGCGTTTCCCGCGCAGGGCTGCTGGCTGTTGGTGAATTCCTTTAAGACGCCGCCGCACAATTCGGCGGTGCTGCCTTAAATTCCCGCCGTGCGGATGAGGAACTGCACGGAGCCGGTCTTGCCTTCGGCGATGCCGGCGTAGGAGGCGTAGCCGCGGGTCATGTTCAGCATGGCCTCGGCGCGATCCTTCAGCTCGGCGTAGTCGCCGTTGAGCGCGTCGAGAATCTTCTGCACGGCCTCTTCGTCCAGCGTGTTCAGGCCGTCGTAGAGGTCGTTCATGCCGTCCAGCAGCTCGGCCGCGCCGTCCTTGAGCTTCAGCGCGCCCTCGGCCGCCTGACCCACCGCGTCGGTGTAATCCACGACGCCCTCGTAGAACTCGCAGATGTCGTCCAGCGTGTCGCGCAGCTCCACCAGCGCCTGATAGGCCGCGCCGTTCTCGCCGTTCTCCTCCATGGCCTCGGCCACCGCGTCCAGATACTCGCGGCTGGAGCGGTTCTCGACGATCTTCTCCTCGATGATCTTTTTGACCTTTTCGGACTTCATCTGCTCGTCGATGTTCTGGTCGATGAGCTTCTTCACGTCGGCGCTGGCCATCTGCTCTTCCACGTTCTGCCTGTAGATCGCCTGCACCTTGTCGGACTTCATCTGCGCCGCGACCTCGTCGTCCACGGTCTTCTTCACGCTGTCGGCGCTCATCTGCTTCTGGATTTCGGACTCGATGGCGGCCTTGATCTCGTCGGTGGCCATCTGCTTTTCCACGTTTTCGTCGATGGTGGCCTTGATTTCGTCGGAGGCCATCTTCGACTCGATGTTCTGGGCGATCACGGCCTGAATCTCGTCGGAAGCCATCTTCTGATCCACGATGGCCTTGACCTGATCGTCGCTGAGGTTCAGAATGGCGTTTTTGATCTTTTCACGCGCGGCGGCCTCGACCTTTGCCCGAACCTGGGGCTTCGCGGCGGCCTCGGCCTGAGCGCGCGCGTCGGGGTCGGCCATCTGCCTGGTCACTTCCGCGTCCATGGCGGCCTTGATGGAATCGGACTTCATCTGCGCCTCGACGTTTGCGTCGATTCTGGCCTGCACGTCGGAGGACTTCATCTGCGCGTCGGTCTGAGCCTGAATCTGGGCCTTGACCTCGTCGGAGGCCATCTTCTCGGCGACGATGGCGTTGACCTTATCCTCGAAGCTGGGCTCCTCGGCGTTGGCGGAGGGCAGCAGCCAGCCCATCATGCGGGCGAGGGTGCTGGGCTCGGAGGTCTCCTCCGCGCCGGCGCTCGCGCTGGGCGCGGGGGCGGCGGTGGGTTCGGGAACGGCGGTGGGTTCGGGGATGGGAGTGGGTTCGGGGATGGGAGTGGGTTCGGGGATGGGAGTGGGTTCCGCAGGCGTCTGGGACTTCAGCGCGTCCTCCGCCTGCTGGCGGATCTGCTGCTCCACGGCGGCGGTGACGGCCTTTTCCACCTCGGCGCGGACGGCCTGCTCCACCTGAGCGCGGACGTTCTGCTCGTAGGCGGCCTCCACCTTGGCGCGGACGGCAGGCTCCAGCTGAGCATCGATGAGCTTCTGCACTTCGTCGGACTTCATCATGGTCTCGACGTTGGCTTCAATTTCCTTCTGAACGGATTCGGTCTGCATCTGCTGCTCGATCTGGGCGTTCAGGGTCGCTTCGTCGGGATTGCGCACGGCGGCTTCCACCTGCTGGCGCACGGCGGCGTTCACGCCGCTCTCCACCTGTTTGCGAACCTCGGCCTCCACGGCGGCGCGCACCTTCTGCTCGACGGCCTCGCTGACCTTGGAGCGAACCAGCTCGGCTGCGCCGGCCTCGATCTGAGAGCGAACCTCGGCCTCCACGGCCTCGCGCACCTTTTCTTCGACCTGCTGGCGGGCGGCCTCGTTCACCTGACGGACGACCTCCTCCCGGACGGCGGCGTTGACCTTGTCAGAAAGCTGCGCGTCGGCCTGCTCGAGGACGTAGTCCTCCACGTTGGCGAGATATTCGCTCTGAAGGCGCGCGACCTCGTCGGCGTAGTTGTCGATGGTCAGCGTGCGCACCTCGATGTTCAGCTTGGCCAGATCGGCGGCCTTGCCGGAGAGGGTTTCATTGGCGGTGTCCATCACGGTCTGCAGCAGCTGCTGCGCCGCGTCCACGAGCTTGGCGGAGTTGGAGTCGATCTCGGTCAGGCCGTCGGACAGCTCGTCCACGCCGTCCTTCAGCTCCTGCGCGCCGTCGCGCAGCTGGGACGCGCCGTCCAGCAGCTGGTTCATCGCGTCGGTCAGGTCGTCCTGAATCTGGTCCAGGTCGACGTCCAGACCCTCTTCGTCCACGTCCACGTCGCTGAAGACGGAGTTGGTAGCGAGAGTGTAGGTGCCGTCCAGCGCGAAGTCGGTCACGTCGGCCTCGATGCGGGCGGCAGAGGGAATGTTCACGTCCTCCAGCTCCTCATAGGCGGCGAGGTTCAGGCCCTCTTCAACGCCCGGCAGGCCCATGGCCACCACCAGCGAGCGGTCGCCGATGTCCAGCACGCGGCCGTTGTCCACGGTGACGTTCTGGAAGACCGATTCGTCGGCCAGCAGCACGGTGGCCGCGAAGAAGGGCATGGGCATGGTCACGAGCTGATCGCCCACGGCGACCTCCTCCATCTGCTCGGCGCGATAGGTCACGTCGATGACCAGATGGCCGCTCTTTCCCTTGAGCTCCTCGGCGGTCATTTCCTGACCGTCCAGCGTGTAGCGCAGGGAGACGGTCACCGGCAGCGGCTCGGTGGAGCTGCCCTCGTAGCGGATGTCCGCGCCGTCGGCGTTCCAGACGAGATTGCCGTTTTCCTCGGTCCAGGTCTGGTCGCCGCCCACGTTTTCGATGTCGGTCAGGCGGCTCACGTCGGTCAGCTGCGCCTCGCCGCCGCGGTTGTAGAGGCGCTCGCTGACGATGACGTCGTTGACGGAGCCGTCGGCGTCCGCCAGCACGTAGACCATTTCCTTTTTATCCACCTCGGCCAGCGCGCCGGGCAGCACGCAGGTCAGCAGCAGGGTCAGCGCGACGATCGCGGAAAGAAGCTTTTTCATAATCAGTTCTCCTCCTTGACGGTTTTGACTTTCATACCCAGCGTCGTGTGGCGGATCAGGCCGTCGCACAGCATCAGCAGCGCGGGCAGGATCAGCAGCACGCACAGCATGGAGACGATGGCGCCCCGGGCCATCAGCATGCACATGGAGCTGATGATGTCGATATCGGAATAGACGGCCACGCCGAAGGTCGCGGCGAAGAGGCCCATGCCGGAGACGATGATGGACGGCGTGGAGGTGCTCAGAGCGATCTGAACCGCCTCGCGCTTCGTCCTGCCGGCCGCGCGCTCGCTCTTGTAGCGGGTGGTCATCAGTATGGCGTAGTCCACCGTCGCGCCCAGCTGAATGGTGGAAATGCAGATCGGCGCGATGAACGGCAGCGACTGGCCCATGTAATGCGGCAGGCCCAGGTTGATGAAGATGGCCAGCTCGATGACGGAGATGAGGATGAACGGCAGGCTCAGGCTCTTCTCCACCAACAGGATGATGGCGAAGATGGCGAGGATGGACACGGCGTTGACCACCTCGAAGTCGTGGCCGGTGGTCTCGATCATGTCCTTCATGCAGGGCGCTTCGCCGATGAGCATGCCGCCCTCGTCGTACTTCTTGAGAATGGCGTTCAGCTCGTCGATCTGATCGTTGACCGCGTCGCTGGCGACCTTGTACTCGGAGTTAATCAGCATCAGCTCCCAGCGGTCGGACTTCAGGATGCTGGTGATGGACTCGGGGATCATCGCCTCGGGGAAGTCCTCGCTGACGAAGGCCTCCAGACCCAGCACGTACTTCACGCCGTCCACCTGCTTCATCTCGTCGATCATCTTATAGACGTTCCTGCGGGGCGTATCCGCGTCCAGCAGCAGCATGTGGGTCGACGCGATGTCGAACTCGTCGCGCAGCTTGGAGTTGGCGATGACGTACTCGATGTCCTCGGGCAGGCACTCGCCCATGTCGTAGTAGACCTCGTCGTTGGTCTTGGAATAGCCGTTATAGGCCGGCGGAACCAGCGCCACGAACAGCACCAGGAACAGCGGGAAGACCCTGACGATGCCCTTGGCGAAGCCGGACATGTCCGGAATCAGCGAGCGATGCTTGGTCTTCTGCAGGGGCTTGTCGAGAATCAGGATCATGCTGGGCAGCACGGTGACGCAGCTGATGACGCCCAGCACCACGCCCTTGGCCATGACGACGCCCAGATCGCGGCCCAGCGTGAAGGTCATGAAGCACAGGGCGATGAAGCCGGCCACGGTGGTGATGGAGCTGCCCACCACGCTGGTCAGCGTCTCGTGGATGGCCGCCGCCATGGCCTGACGATGGTCGTCCGTCTTCTCGCGCTGCTCGTTGTAGCTGTGCCACAGGAAGATGGAGTAGTCCATCGTGACGGCCAGCTGAAGCACGGCGGACAGGGCCTTGGTGATGTAGGAAATCTCACCCATGAACCAGTTGGTTCCAAGGTTGATCAGAATGGCGATTCCGATGCTGGCCAGGAACACGAAGGGCACCAGCCAGCCGTCCAGGAAGATCATCATCGCCAGACACGCCAGCGCCACGGCGATGCCCACGTAGATGGGCTCCTCCTTTTCGCACAGATCCTTCAGATCCGTGACCAGCGCGGACATGCCGCTGACGAACACCTGTTTTCCGGCGATGGCGCGGATCTCGCGGATGGCGTCCATGGTCACATCCTCGGAGGTGGCGCTGTCGAAGAACACGGCCATCAGCGTCGCGTCGTCGGTGTTGAACTCATTGTAAATCTTGTCCGGCAGCAGCTGCATCGGCACCGACAGATCGGCGACGGAGCTGTACCAGACCACCGAGTCCACGTGCTCCACGCCCTCGAGCCTGGTCTTCAGCTCGGCCACGTCCTTTTCGGGCATATCCTGAATGACCAGCATGGAGAACGCGCCCTTGCCGAAGTCCTCCATCAGCTCGTTCTGGCCGATGACGGTGTCCATGTCGTCGGGCAGATAGTTGAGCATGTCGTAGTTGATTCGCGTGGTGACCATGCCGATGGTCGCGGGAATCAGCAGCAGAATGGCAATGATGAGAATCGGTACGCGGCATTTGACCACCGCTTTGGAAAAACGCATCGGACGGCCTCCTTATTTTTCGTCAAGCTCAATTTCAATTTCGTCGGGCTTCCGGCTGCGCACGATCTTCAGCGCGCACAGCGCGACGCTCAGGTTCAGCGCACCCTCGGCCATCATCGAAACGCCCATCAGGATGGTCAGCACCCGCGCGCTGGCCGCCGGACGAAACGCCGCGACCACGCCGATGCACCCGGCGATGATTCCCAGCGCCAGAATCAGCCACCAGTTTCTCAGGCCGAAGCGCCTCGCGTCGAAGGCCGTCTGCACCTTGAACAGGCCGTCGGCCATGATGGAGATGCCCAATATCAGGCACAGGAAGCTCATCGCGCGGCTGGGCTGGGCCAGCAGCATCACGCCCAGCGCGATCAGCAACAGCCCGAAGGCCAGGTCGTGCTGAAACGCCAGCTCGTAGAGATCCCGGGTGAAATAGCCTCCCAGCTTCACCAGCCCGAACACGATCAGCATAATGCCGGCCGCAATTCCGATCAGACTGATGGACAGGTTCGGCCACACCAGCAGCACAAGGCCCAACAGGCAGAACAGCACGGACATGACGATATATCCGATTTTTGCCGCCCGCAGCGGCGCGATGGAACGCATACAATCAACCTCCAGCAACGTTTTGACCGCGGCACTTCAACCGCGATTATCATTATAGCCAACCGCGGCGGTTTCTTGAATGGACAGTTCCGCGCCCGTGGCCAAAAACTGGGCAAAGGCGCGGTTTTGTCTAAAAAGCGGGAGCGAAAAGGGGAAGAAACGGCGCGCGGCTTAATATCCTCGCAGTATCAAAGAAATTTGCACTATGCTTCGATGAGAAAAACCTGTATAATGGTTATATAATAGAAAAAAAGCGGAGGAATTCAGTTTATGACGGAAAGAATCGAAATGCTGAAGCGGTTTCAGTGGGATAAGCGGCACCATGTCTATCGCAGGGCGGCGGAGGAAAACGTGGAGCGCGCATGGCGCGATCCCGCGCTGTCGGACGCGATGCGCACGGCGATTCGCCTGAAGTGCGCGCTGGACGCGGAGACGCCGGTGCTGCTGCCGGGCGAGCTGATCGCGTTCACGCGGACGGTTCCGAACCTGCCGCGGCAGTTCTCCGACGAGGAATGGGCGGAGGTCTGCGCAGGGCACACCATCCACGAGCTGGGCAATGTGAGCAATCTCTCGCCGGACTACGCGTCCGTGATGCGAAAGGGCCTGATCGCCATTCGCGATTCCCTCACCGACGGCGGCGAGCACGCCGCGATGCGCCTGTCCATCGACGCGGTTCTGTCCCTGACGGCCCGATACGCGGCCTATGCCCGATCTCAGGGCGACGCGGCGCTGGCCGACGTGCTCGACCGCGTGCCGGCCCGTCCGCCCCGGACGTTCCGCGAGGCGCTGCAGAGCCTGCGCATTCTCCACTTCGCCCTGTGGGCCGAGGGCGACTATCACAACACCCTCGGGCGCTTCGATCAGTACATGTTCCCGTATCTTCAGCGCGATCTGGCGGCGGGAACCGAGACCGAGGACAGCGCCTTCGAGCTGCTGGAGGCCTTCTTCCTCAGCTGCAACCGCGACAGCGACCTGTATCCCGGCATGCAGCAGGGCGACAACGGCCAGAGCATCGTGCTCGGCGGCATGACCCCCGACGGCCGGGACGGCTACAACATGCTGAGCGAGATGTGCCTGCGCGCGTCGGCGGAGCTGCGGCTCATCGACCCGAAGATCAACCTGCGCGTGAACCGCGACACGCCCCTCTCGGTCTACGAGCTGGGCACGCGGCTGACTTGGCTGGGGCTGGGCTTTCCCCAGTATGAAAACGACGACGTGGCCATTCCGGCGCTGGAGGCGCTGGGCTACGAGGAGCGCGACGCGCGCGATTACGCCATGGCCGCCTGCTGGGAGTTCATCATCCCCGGAAAGGGCATGGAGATTCCGAACATCGACGCGATGCCCTTCGTCAACAGCGTCGATCAGGTGATTCGCACGTCTCTGAGCGACTGCGCGGACATGGAGGCGCTCAAAACCCGCGTCCGGGCGGCGATCTTCGAGCGTGTGGACGAAATTCTGGCGAAAAAGAAGAACCTGTACGTCATTCCCTCGCCGTTCCTGTCGCTGTTCTTCGAGGGCTGCGTGGAGAACGCGCGGGACATTTCGCTGGGCTGCAAGTACAACAACTGGGGCCTGCACGGCACGGGCCTCGCGCCGGCGGCGGACATGCTCGCCGCGGTGGATCAGGTGGTGTTCGGCGAGGGCGTTCCCGCCGGAGAGGTGGTCTCGGCGCTGAAGGCGAACTTCGTGGGCTTCGACGCGCTGCGCAGCCGGCTGCGCAATGCGCCGAAGATGGGCAACGACGACGACCGGGCGGATCAGTACGGCGTGTGGCTGCTGGACGTGTTCGCCGACGCGGTGCGCGGCCGGAGGAACGAGCGCGGCGGCGTCGTGCGCGCGGGCACGGGCACGGCGATGTACTACGTCTCCCACGCCGCGTCGCTGGGGGCGACCGCCGACGGCCGCGAGGCGGGCGTTCCGCTGCCGGCCAACTACGCGCCGTCGCTGAACCTCAGGCTCAACGGCCCGGTGTCGCTGATCAAGTCCTTCACCAAGCCCCATCTGGGCCGCGTCATCAACGGCGGGCCGCTGACCATCGAGTTCTCGGACAGCGTGTTCGCCCAGGACGAGGCCATCCGGAAGGTCACCCAGCTGGTGCGCCTGTTCATCCTCCGGGGCGGCCATCAGATTCAGCTGAACACGGTCAACCGCGACCGCCTGCTGGACGCGCAGAAGCATCCGGAGAATTATCGCAACCTCATCGTGCGCGTCTGGGGCTGGAGCGGCTATTTCGTGGAGCTGGACAAGTGCTATCAGGACCACATCATTCGCCGCGCGGAGCTGACGCTATGAACGGCGTGGTCTTCGACGTCAAGGAATTCGCCGTGTACGACGGGCCCGGCATCCGCACCACGGTGTTCATGAAGGGCTGCCCGCTGCGCTGCCGCTGGTGCCACAACCCCGAGGGCCTCTCCCCGAAGCGCGAGCTGATGGTCAGCCGCGCGGCCTGCGTCCACTGCGGGGCGTGCCGGCGGGTGTGCCGCCATCCCGACGGCTGCGTGGCCTGCGGCGAGTGCGTTCCCGTCTGCCGCGGAGGCTTACGCAGGATCGTGGGCGCTCAGTGGACGGCGGAGGCGCTGGCGGCGCGGCTGCGCAGGGACGCGGACGTGTACGCCCTCTCGGGCGGCGGCGTGACCTTCTCCGGCGGCGAGCCGCTGATGCAGTGGCCCTTCGTGGCGGAAGTCATCGACCGCCTCGGCGAGATTCCGGCGGCCGTCGAGACCAGCGGCTACGCGCCGGACGACGTGTTCGACGATGCGATGCGCAGATGCCGCCTGATTCTGATGGACTGGAAGGTGTCCGACCCCGAGCTGCACCAGAAGTACACCGGCGTGCCTCAGGCGCGGATCCGCCGCCACGCTGAGCAGCTGGCCGCGGGCGGCGTGCCGTTCCTGCTGCGCATGCCCATCATTCCCGGCGTAAACGACACCCCGTTCCACTTCGAAACCGCGGCAGAGCTGGTGAAGAACTCCAAATCGCTGGTGCGCGTCGACGTGCTGCCCTATCAGCGCGCCGCCGGAGCCAAATACGAAATGGTGGGCCGGGAATACGCGCCGGGCTTCGACGAGAGCGTCCCGCCCCGGTTCCACACGGAAATCTTCGACCGAATGGGCATCCCGTACCGGGTGTTCTGAGCGGCTCGTGGAGCCACAACCACTCGTTGAACGGGTGGTTTGACCAAGCCCTGTAAGGGCTTAACTCTTGTGGCCTCCCTCTAAAGAGGGTATCGAAAGGTCTGACAACTGGGGACTTGCCTGTTCGGCGCACAAAAAAGAACGAGCCGCGCAAATTAGCGCGGCTCGTCGGTTTTTTGGAGATTACGCCTTGATGGCGCCGGCGGTCATGCCCTCGATGAAGCTGTTCATCAGCAGGAAGAACAGCACCACCAGCGGCAGAGCCGTCACGATGTAGCCTGCGAACTGCGGGCCGTACAGCGTGGTCTGGAAGGAGCCGGTGAACCTCAGCAGGCCCAGCGAGATGGTGAACTTGCTCGGGTCGGAGGTGACGATCAGCGGCCAGAGGTAGTCGTTCCAGATGTCCAGCAGGGACATGATGGCGACGGTGCCCAGCACCGGCTTGATCAGCGGCAGGGCGATCTTGTAGTAGGCCTGCGCCTCGTTGCAGCCGTCGATGCGGCCGGCCTCGAACAGCTCGGCGGGCTGAGAGGCGAAGAACGCGCGCATGATGAAGATCGAGAACGCCTGCTTGCCGGCGACGTAGCCGATCATGATGCCCGTGAAGGAGTCCAGCAGCTTCAGGTCGCGCAGCAGGATGTACTGCGGAATCAGCATCAGCATGCCGGGGATCATCATCAGGGCCAGAATCGTCATGTAGACGACTTCCTTGCCCGGGAAGCGCAGACGCGCGAAGGTGTAGGCCGACAGCGACGAGGTCAGCAGGATGAAGAAGATGGAGATCACCGCGATGATGACGCTGTTGAGCAGATACGGCATGATGGCCGCGAAGGCGTCGCGATAGTTCTCCAGATGGACGGGGTTCGCGAAGCCCCAGAAGTTGGTGAAGAACTGGTTGTTGTCCTTGAAGGACGTGAGGAAGGTGAAGAACAGCGGGTAGAAGGTCAGAATGAGCAGGATAATCAGCAGAATGTTGAGAACCGGATTCTGAAACCTTTTTTTCTTTTCATGAATAACGGGCTGCATTTTTTTGAGCCTCCTTTTCTCACTGATCGACCTTGCTCTTCAGGCGCGTGGACAGCAGCGTCAGAGCCATGATGATGACGAACATGACGGTGGCGATGGTGTTGGCCATGGAGTAAGAGCCAAGGCGGAAGGCCTGGAAGTACATGTACAGACCCGGCGTGTAGGAGTCGTAGGCGGGGCCGCCGTTGGTCATCAGCAGCGGCAGCGTGATGTTCTGCAGCGTGTTGATGAGGCCCAGGATCAGCAGCAGCTTGACCTGACCGAGGATCAGGGGCAGCTGGATATAGCGGATCTTGTTCCAGCCGGTGCAGCCGTCGATTTCGGCGTACTCCAGCACGTCGGAGGAAATGCTCTGCAGGCCGGCGTAGTAGATCAGCAGGTTGAAGCCGGAGATCCACGGGAAGCCCACGAAGACCAGCGACGGGATGACCAGACTGGTCTCGCCCAGCCAGTTATGCGCCAGCGAATCCAGTCCTATGGCCCTTAGCAGCTGATTGATAACGCCGATGTTGGGATTATACAGGAAAGTCCAGATCTGGATGGTGACGACGGCCGGCACGACCATGGGCAGCACGAACGCCACGCGATACCAGTACTGAATCTTTTTGTTTTTCAGATTGAAGATCATCAGTGCGCCGATCATCGGAGCGAGCATCGAAACGGCGATGCTGCCGACGGCCCACTTGAAGACGTTTTTGAGGGACAGAATAAAGACGTCGTCCTTGAAGAGCTTTTCATAGTTCTTCAGGCCGCGCCATTTCGGATCGTTGAATCCGTCCCATTTGTAGAACGAGCCCTTGATCGCGCTGAATGCAGGATAATAGCAGAAGAAAATCAACAGGAGCATCGTCGGAAGCAGGAACAAAATGGCCGTCATGACCTCGCGCTTTTCATAGTGAACGCGGAGATCCTTCGGCGCGCCGACGTTCTTTCCCATACAAACCCCTCCAATGTGTTTCGATATCGAGCCGGGCCTTCAAGTTTGACAACCTGCTTCCCGTGAGCGCCCGCCGGGTGCGGGCAGAAGGCTGAAAATATTCAGCAGCAATGCCGCCCGCTTCAGGCGGGCGGCATTGCCCATCGATTTGAGACTGTTTTCGCTGATTACTTGACGTACTCGGCGACGACGTCCTCGAGGTTGTTGTCCTCGATGTACTCGTCGACGGTCTCCTCCAGGTCGTCGCGCAGGGTTTCCTTAACCTGATCCATGGTCAGGTCGCCGCGCAGGAACTGCTGGAAGGTACGATAGTACAGATCCGCGAAGGCGGTGCCGTTCAGGCAGACCATGCCGTCGTCGATGACGTGGGAATCGCCCTCGAGCAGCGCGACCAGGCCCTGATTGGCTTCAGAGGGAACGGAGCCCTTGACGGTGGGGATGAAGGCGCCGTTGTCGTTGCAGATCAGAGAATCGTTCTCGGGAGTGGTGGCGAACATGAGCCAGTCGATGCAGGCTTCGAACTTCTCGTCGGTCATGGTCTCATTGGCCTTCGGAGAGGAGACGGCGTACTGGAACGCAGCGTAGGGGCCGCCAACGCAGCCGGAGACGAACGCGTCCGTAGCGTACTCGGAAGACTCAGAGGTCATGTAGGGGAACGGGAAGGAGCCGACCTCGAAGGAGATGTTCGCGGCCGCGAAGTCGTTGGGCGCCCAGGAGCCTTCCCAGATCATGGCGATGTCGCCGGACAGGAACTGGGTCTGGATCGTGGTGCGGGTGGAGGCGGCGGAGATGGAATCGGCGGGCATGTAGTTGTCCACCTGCTCCTTCATGATGGGCCACCAGGCCAGCCACTTGTCGTTGTCCACGCCGAAGTAGCCGTTCTTGAAGGCGATCATGACTTCCGCGGGGGTCAGGGTCGTCTTGGTGTTGTCGATGACGGCCAGATTGTCGAAGTCATTGTAGTAGAAGTTGGTGTTGAACAGACGGGTCCACCAGTTGATGTAGGAGGTGTCGTCCTGGTTGTTGCCGAAGGAGAAAGCCCAGGGGGTGATGCCCGCGGCCTTCAGCTTCTCGCACATGTCGCAGTACTGCGCCCAGGTGACCTGACCGTTCTCGGGAACCTCAACGCCAGCCTGCTTGAACAGGTCGACATTGTAGTACACCGCGGTGCCGACGTAGTCGGCGTTGATGACGGGCTGCTCGCCGTTGGGGCCCTGGTTGGCCGCGTTGACGAAATCCGGGAACAGATCGATCCAGTGCTCGTTGCCCTCAACGTACTTGTTTGGGCGCTGCAGCGCTTCGCCGAGGTCGATGTTGGAGCCGGACGGGATGGCGCCGCCGTTGATGTTGGAGGCATGCTGCCAGAAGATGTCGGGAGCCTGAGCGCCGGCCATCTTGGTCTTCAGCCAGGTCAGATAATCGGTGCCGGAGGCAACCTGATCCAGGAACTCGATGGTGATGCCGGGGTGCATCGCTTCCCACTGCTCCGCAACGGTCTTGAAGCCGGTGATGGCGCGGGGATTGGTCTCAGAAGCCTCGACGGGGGTCAGAGCCTGAGCGTACATGGTGATGGTTCCCTGATAGGTCAGCTCTTCCGCGGACGCAGTGACCGCGAAGGTGGCCAGCATCATGACGACGCAAAGCATCAGGGCAAAGATACGGGTCTTCTTCATGAATGATACCCTCCTCTATATTTTGACGTATGTCCTGCATTCACGGCTGTTTTTTACGTCGCCCGCAGTCCATTCATCAATGATACATTCCTATTATCCTCATCCTTCAATCTTTTGTCAAGTGCCAGTTTCTGCTTTGTGCTATTTTTGTGAGTTTCGCCTAATAATTCAATTCGTTGACAAATTAAACTGGTTTACATGGCGCGCACCTCTTGTACTGTTAAGCATTCTGTGCTATGATTTCTGCGACGCTTTCAGACAGTCGCATGGGCAGATCGCCGCATTTCTTCCAGCCGTTTGCCGGAGGCATTGCAGATTTCTTTTCAGCTGCAATTGTGCAAGGAGGTTCTTCCATGTCCGTTCTTCCCGAAGTCAGCGACCTTCCGACGCTGAGCGTCGATTATTTCCCCACGCCCTGGCAGGCGGCGCTGTTTCGCTGCTGGGGTCGCCAGAGGCTTTTAAGGAAATCTCTGCGATTGCGGGGGTTGTCAGCGATCTGGGCGCGGCCATTCTGGCCGCGCCCAAGCTGTCAAAAACCCACGGAGAGCTCGAGAGGGC
>USDD01000019.1 GCA_900553265.1 uncultured Eubacteriales bacterium | reverse complement strand
GTCGGCAGCTGCACAAAATGCACGCCGCGCAAGTACGTCGCCGCCGCCAGCCCCGCCAAATCGCCAATCACCCCGCCGCCCAGCGCGACGATGGCATCCTTGCGCGTCAGATGATGTTCGCAGAGGAAGGCATACAGCGTTTCCAGCGATTTCAGGCACTTCGTCTGCTCGCCGTGCGGCAGGACAATGCTGCACACGCACAGCCCGACCTTTTCCATCGACGACACGACTTCTTCCATATACAGCGGCGCAACATGGTCATCGCTGACAACCGCGACCGCAATGTCGCCGAGCTTCTCACGAATCATTGCGCCCGTTTTCGCCAGCAGGCCGCGTTCGATATGAATCGGATAGCTTCTTTCGCCCAGCGGTACGGTAATGGTCTGCATGAAAATCGCCTTCCTTATCTTAAAGCATCCATCATATCATCGAATATGGTTCCCTGATTATTCCACCCGAATCATATTTTCCACCGTGCAGACCTCCGGGTCAAACTTCGCCAATGCCGCCCGAATCGCCTGTTCATTCGCCTCGTGCGTAATGATAATCAGCGGCACGCGGCTCCCCGCCAGCTCCGCCTTCTGCATCATCGTTGCAATCGACACCTGCTCGCTCGACAGCCACGTCGCAATCTTCGCCAGCGAACCCGGCTCGTCCTGAATCGACAAACGCAGGAAATACCGCGTTTTCCAGTCGTTCGTGAACACCAGCGACGCATCCGCATTTGCGCTGTTCACAAACGTCGGATGCACATGCACATCCACCGTCGCGGCATGAAGTATGTCGCCCACCACCGCGCTCGCCGTCGGCAAATCGCCCGCGCCGCGGCCCTGCAGCATCATTTCCTTGCAAGCGTGGCCGTGCAGATAGACGGCATTGAAGCTGCCGTTGACCTGCGACAGCGGATGGTCGTGCGCAATCAGCGTCGGATGCACGCGAACCTCGATGGTGCTCCCGCTGCGCTTGGCAATCGCCAGCAGTTTCAGCACATAGCCCATCTCGCGCGCATAGGCAATATCCACCGCCGTAATTTTCGTGATGCCTTCGCGATAGACCTTGCTGAACGGCACGCGCGCGTGGAAGGCAAGGCTCGCCATAATAGAGAGCTTATAGGCCGCGTCCAGTCCCTCGACATCGGCGGACGGGTTCGGTTCGGCCAGCCCCAGCTGCTGTGCGTCGTGCAGCACGGCTTCGTAGTCCTCGCCGTTTTCGTACATACGGGAAAGGATGTAGTTCGTCGTGCCGTTGATGATGCCCATCAGGGAATCAATGCGGTTCGCTTGCAGGGGCTGCATGAGGGTGTTGATAATCGGAATCGCGCCGCAGACGCTCGCTTCGTAGTACAGACCCACATGGTTGCGCTGTGCAGCGGCTTGCAGACGGTGCCAGTTCAGGGCAATGGCGACTTTGTTCGCCGTGACAACGGTCTTGCCGTTTTCCAGCGCGCGGAGCATGTAGTCCGTCGCAGGCTGTTCGCCGCCCATGAATTCGACAACGATGCTGATTTCCGGGTCGTTCACCACGTCATCGGCGTTCGTTGTCAGCAGTTCATGCGGCACACCGCAGGCGCGGGTTTTGTTCACATCGCGCACCAGCACCCGCTTGATGCGGATGGAGAGACTGTCGCGGTGAGCAATCTCGCGGGAAAAGCCTGTCAGCAGCGACCACACGCCCCCGCCAACATTGCCGCAGCCCAGAAATCCGATTACAACTTCCTTCATTTTGTCTGCTTCCTCCTGCTTTTATATGCCTTCTTTTCTCGCTTATACTATTTCCAGATAAAAATGCACCAAGATGCGCCGCGAATTTTTCATTCTGGCTAACGTGAATGAAACGCAGCGTAGCAGCGCTACGCTAAGTGGAATGAGCGGACGCCAGAAAGGAAAAGGCGCAAGCAGATGGTGCAGTTGAATCTGGAAATAGTATTAATCAGCCCTTGTTCCGCTCGTAGATAAGCCGCAGTCCTTTCAGCGTCAGCAGCCCATCCAGCTTGTCAATGACCTTGCTTTCCTCGGCAATCATCACTGCCATGCCGCCCGTCGCGACGACGGTGGCTTCCTGCCCCAATTCCTGCTTAATTTTGCGGACGATGTTCTTCACCAAGCCGACGTACCCATAATACATGCCGGATTGCAGGTTCGTCAGCGTCGTCCGCCCGATGACGTGCTCTGGCTTCGTCAGTTCAAAGCGCGGCAGTTTTGCCGTCCCGGTGACAAGGGCTTCGCTGGCGAGCTTCACGCCGGGGCAGATGCACCCGCCAAGGAACACGCCGCCCTCTCCGACCACGCCGAACGTCGTTGCCGTGCCGAAGTCGATGAAAATCGTCGGCGTGCCGTACTCCTCATACGCCGCCACTGCGTTCGCGATTCGGTCGCTGCCCAGTTCGCGCGGGTTCTCGTAGCGGATGTTGATGCCCGTTTTGATGCCCGGCACCACGAACAGCGGCGTCTGCCCGAAGTAGTTCTGGCACATGTGCTCAATGGTAAAATTGATAGTCGGCACGACGGAGGAAATCATGATACCCTCGACTTCTTCCGGGCGAACGCCGACATGCTGAAAGAGGTTCACCAGCACGATGCCGTATTCGTCGGACGACTTCTGGATGTTCGTGGACATCCGCCAGTAATAGCGCATTTCCTTGCCGTCAAAGAGGGCAGTTTTGATGTTGGTATTGCCAATGTCGAGGGTGAGGATCATCCTCCATGCCTCCTTATAGAATCGCTGATGGCCGACGTTTCAGCCATCAGCGGGAATCGTTCACTTATCGTGCCATTCAGCACGCCGCACGCGGACACTGCATGAAGATGTGACCAGTCCCATCGCGCGAAAGGGTCAAGGGAGGAACTCCCTTGTTACGCCGTCTTCTTGTGCATTGCCTTGCGCAGCGCCAGCACAATCGGGGGTGTAATCAGCGCCGCAGCAACGGCTTCCAGCGGGCCAGCGCCGCCAGCGGTTGCGCCAATCGCCGTCAGCACCGCCGTATTGTCAATGCCGCAGATCATGTAGAAAATCAACATCAAGCCGAGATACAAAATCGTGTTCGTCAGGCTGCCGCAGGCCGCCGCAACCGCCAGACCCGTCTTTTCCAGCTTATGCGCCATTGCCTTGTGGACGAAGTGAATCACCACCGGCACCATCAAACGCGGCAGGAAGGTCATCACAATCACCATCGGCAGCGACGCCCCCATCAGCGTGCCGACCAGCGTAGATGGACGAAGCAGCGCCGACACAAAGCTTGTTGCACCGAAGGTCAAGCCCAGCAGCACGCCGTATTTCAGCCCCATGAACAGCGTCCCGACCGCAACCGGAATCACCAGCAGCGTCACGTTGCAAAATCCCAGCGGAATCAGCCCCAGCGGTGTCTGTCCCATCAGGAAAATCAGCGCCATCAGCAGCGCCAGCGTCACGAGATTGACCAGATTGCCATTGCGAGTATTCATTTTTTCCTCCGTTCGAGTCTCTTTTCGAGTACCCTACGATAATTATTTCCGCACCAGCTGCATTTTCGTCTGATACTTTCGCTCTCAGCGGCATCATTGGCACGGATGCTCTCATTATACCGAAAAAAACGCCGCTTGTAAAGGTTGAAACAGTATTTGAACAGCGCATTATTGCAAGCTATTTATATGAAAGCAGTTCACCCTGCGCAGGCTTCCTTCTCCGTACGCTCCGGATTGCTTTTTCCGCCGGATTCTGATATGATACAGACAAATTCGCAGGAGAAGCCGCGCTGCTTTTCCCGTCAGGAGGAGGCAAGGAACATGAAATTGTTGATTTTAGGCGGCAGCGGGTTCGTCAGCGGACGGCTGGCGCAGATAGCGACAGCGCAGGGGCACGAGGTCTGGTGCGTTACACGCGGCAATCGCCCGATTCCCGAAGGCGTTCACGCGCTGACGTGCGACGCGCACGACCCGGCTGCCCTTCGCGCCGCGCTCGCCAGCGCGCAGCTGCAATGGGACGCTGCGCTGGACTGCATCTGCAGCGACGCGGCCTCCGCATCGGTCGATTTGTCGGTACTGCCCGCCTTCACGAATCGCCTGCTGGTGATTTCCACTGATTCCGTGTACCACCCCGCCTACAAGCGCGTTCCGCAGGACGAAACCGGCGTTTATCTGCACGACGGCGGCTACGGGAGCAGCAAGCGGCAGATGGAGGAGGTTTTTCTGGACGCAGCGGCGCATTCGGAATCACCTTTCGCGTGGACAATTTTCCGTCCGGGGCATATTTTCGGTGCGGGCTCACAGGTCGGCTGCTTCCCGGAGCATTCCCGGCAGCCGGATCTGATTGCCCGTATGAAGCGTGGCGAACCGCTGCGGCTTGTAGGGGGCGGCAAATTTCTGATTCACCCCATTTATGTGGATGACCTGTGCCGCGTCCTGCTGGAAAGCATCCCCGTCTCCACAGCCTTCAACGAGATTTTCTGCATCGGCGGACCGGATATTGTTTCCAACGCTGCCTATTACATTTTGCTCGGAGAAATTTTGAACGTTCCGGTGACTATTGAAGAAATTCCGTTAGCCGGCTATCTGGAAGCGCATCCCCAATTCAGCGGGCATTTGTGCCATCGCGCGTATTCGCTGGAAAAGCTGCGCCGCACGGGGATTGCTTTGCCCAGCACCCCCCTGCGCGCAGGGCTGCAGAAGCAGGTCGAATGGCTCCTTTCTCTTGCGCGGTAAAGCCCCGAATCGGCGAATGTCTTTTTCGGCATTCGCCGATTCGTTTCGGGCATAAGAAAAAGAGCCGATCTTTCAATCAGCTCTTTGCGAGGTGCCATCCAGATTTGAACTGGAGAATGAAGGTTTTGCAGACCTTTGCCTTACCACTTGGCTATGGCACCATAATAAGAAATGGAGCGGTAGACGGGGCTCGGACCCGCGACCTCCACCTTGGCAAGGTGGCGCTCTACCAACTGAGCTACTACCGCATAAATGGTGCCTTGGGGCGGAATCGAACCACCGACACTGTGATTTTCAGTCACATGCTCTACCGACTGAGCTACCAAGGCACAATGGCGATGCGGAAGGGGCTCGAACCCTCGACCTCCAGCGTGACAGGCTGGCATTCTAACCAACTGAACTACCGCACCACATTTTGGTGGGAACAACAGGGCTCGAACCTGTGACCCTCTGCTTGTAAGGCAGATGCTCTCCCAGCTGAGCTATGCTCCCCGGTCGACCGTATCTCGCGGCGACGTGTATTATCATACAGCATAACCGTCCTTTTGTCAACCCCTTTTTTCTATTTTTTTGAAAAAAGTTTCTCGGGGAGCAAAAACCGCTCCATCGGAGCGTCCTTTCGATGAAAGCGCGCGCGACCGACGCCGCTGATCGCGCGCGCTTTCCCGTCTGAAAATCGAAAATCAGATCTCGTAATCGCAGGCCACCGACGCGCAGCGCACCTCGTGCATGCGCTTCTTGACCGGCATGTGCACCGGATGGGTCTGATACGCGTCGAACGCCGCTCGGTTTTCGAACACGGTGATCAGCGCCAGATCGTAGCTGCGCTCGCTTCCGAGGAAATCCGCGCCGGCCTCCAGGTCGAGCATGCCTTCGATTTTGCCCTTCATGCCGTAGAAGTTCTTCACCAGCTGCGGAATCTCGCTCTTGTACTCATCCTTGATCTTGAACATAACGATGTGACGAATCATGTTTTTCTCCTCCTTCAATCATTTGCAATGGATCAGCCATTCGATCGCGCGGGCCATGCGGCCCGTCGGGTCGTCAAAATGTCCGCCGGGATTGCGCTCGAAGATGGTCTGCGCGCCGCGGGCATGCAGAATCTCCGCCGCACGGCGCGTGCAGTCCTCGATGGTTCGAAAGGCGCGGTTGCGCCCCTCCTTCTCCCTCTCGCCCACGGAAAAATACGCGCGTCTCGGCGCGGCGGGCGCTTTTTCCAGCCATGGCAGAAAGCTTTCATACCACATGGAGCCGGAGACCGACGCGGCCTCGTCGAAGGCGCCCATCCCGGCGGCGTACATGGCGAACAGTCCCGCCAGCGAATAGCCAGCGAGCATTCGCCGCTTCGGCGCGACGGGCAGCGCGGCCTCGGCCTCGGGCAGAATGTCCTCCGTCAGCCGCTTCAGGAACGCGTCCGCATCCCCGCCGAAATCCGCCCGGCCGCGAAAGACCGACGGAGCGGGCCACGGCGTGAAATCGTCGTTCCAGTCCGCGCCCGACACGCCGATCAGCGCCGGTCTCGGCTCGCGCAGGCGCTCGTACAGCGCGCGCGTCTCCCCCGCTTCCATCAGAACCACCGCGCAGATCTCCGACGCGCCCAGCGCCGTCCACTCAGCCATGCCGCTTGTCCGGGCGAAAGCGCACGTTCTCGGCATAGTCCTCGGGCGGAAAGAACATATGGTAGATTTCCTCCAGCGCCGCGTGAATCTCCCCGTTTTCCGGCGCGGATGCGATGGGCAGCGCCAGAATGACGTAATTGAAGCCGAACAGATTCAGCCACACGTCCGTGGGCAGGCACTGGCTGCGGTCGTAGAAGCGCATGCGCCGCTGGCAGCGCGCCTTTTCCGAAGCGTCCTCCACCAGATCGGGATCCTCCACCTCCAGCAGAATCGCGTCGCCCGGCACCACCCGGCGCAGCTGCGACAGAAAGCGCCCGCCCCAGCCCGCGTCCTGATGCTCGGGCAGCACGGCATAATAGTCCAGCATCCAAAGCTTCCGATCCGCCGTGCACGCCAGCAGCGCGTAGGCCAGCAGCTCCGTTCCCCGCCACAGGCCGTAGACCTCGTAGCGCCCGTCGGCGCGCATGCGCTCCAGCTGTACAAGCGGCTTCAGCTCTCCTTCGTGAAACTGCCGCTTCATCCATTCAAAAATCGTTCGAAATTCCTCGGCGCTCGCTT
This sequence comes from uncultured Eubacteriales bacterium, assembly GCA_900553265.1. Classification (GTDB taxonomy): domain Bacteria; phylum Bacillota; class Clostridia; order Christensenellales; family Aristaeellaceae; genus Faecivicinus. The sequence continues at coordinate 24,805 of USDD01000019.1, read as the reverse complement.
TGCGCAGCGTCGTCTCCGTCTGCATAAGTACCTTCCTTTCAAAATTCCTTCAAAAACGGCACGGCCTGTCCATGGTCGAGGCGCAGCTCGGCGTATCGTCCCTGGGCCAGCGAGCCAGGATTGACCAGCAGCACCCGCCCCACATAGCCCGCGAAGGGCTGATGGGTGTGTCCGAACAGCGCCGCCTGCGCGCAGGCCTCCTCGGCGTAATAGGAAAGCGTGGTCAGCTCCAGTTTGACATTGTATTTATCCCCGTGCACCGCCAGCAGCCGAACGCCGTCCACCGTCTGTCGAAGCTCCCTCGGGCAGTCGCGGCACAGATCGCAGTTGCCCGCCACGAACTGCACCTACACGCCCGTCTCCTTCTCCAGCCACTTCGCGTCGGACTGGCCGTCGCCCAGATGGATAATTCCATCGAACTGCTCCGCGCGCACGATGCGCGAAAACATCTCCAGACGCACCCTGCCCCAATGGGAGTCGGAGATCACAGCCAGCCGCGTCATTCCTCGCTCTCCAGCTTCTCCAGCAGCAGCTGAATGGCCCGGGCGCGATGGGAGACCCTGTTCTTGCTTTCCGCGTCCGCCTCGGCGAAGGTCATCTGAAGATCCTTCGAATAGAACAGCGGGTCGTAGCCGAAGCCGCCCTCGCCGCGATAGGCGCGCAGGATCTCGCCCTCACAGGCTCCATAGACGATCAGCGGCTCGTGACCCGGACGGCACAGCGCAATGGCCGCGCCGTAGTGGGCCGTGCGCGGCTCGGGCACGTTTTCCAGCTCTTTGAGCAGCAGCTGGTTGTTGGCCTCGTCGTCGCCGTGCACGCCGCAGTAGCGCGCGGAATACACGCCCGGGCGGCCGCCCAGCGCGTCCACGCACAGGCCGGAATCGTCCGCCAGCGTGGCGCAGCCGCACACGTCCATCAGCGCCTGTGCCTTGATGAGCGCGTTTTCCTCGAAGGTGGTTCCCGTCTCCTCCACGTCCATCGCCACGCCCATTTCGCGCATGGAGCACACGTCGAAGCGGTCGCTGAGCATGGCGCGCAGCTCCCTGAGCTTGCCGAAGTTGTTGCTGGCCAGCACCAGCCGGGGCTTTTTGCAGATGACCTCGGCCCGCTCGCCCAGCGCGGCGCGCTGCGCGGCCATCAGCTCGCGCACGCCCGTCTCGGCCAGATCCAGCAGCCGGTTCAGCTCGCCGCGGGAATAGCACTTGCGCTCGCCGGTTCCCTGCACCTCCACGTAGCCCATCTCGCCCCTGGCGTCCCGGGTCATGACCACGTTCATGTCCACCTGGGCGCGGCTGTCCTGGGCGTATTCCAGATCCAGCACGCACTGGCCGTCCACCACGCCCACGGACACCGCCGCCACCTGACGCACGATGGGCGAATCCACCAGCACGCCGTCGTGGAGGAGCTTGTCCACGGCCAGACACAGCGCCGCGAACGCGCCGGTGATGGACGCGGTGCGCGTGCCGCCGTCGGCCTGAATCACGTCGCAGTCGATGTAGATCGTTCGCTCACCCAGCCGGGTCAGGTCGCACGCGGCGCGGAGAGAGCGGCCGATGAGCCGCTGAATCTCCACGCTGCGCCCGTCCTTCTTCACGCCGTCCCGGGCCTTGCGCTGGGGCGTGGCTCCGGGCAGCATGGCGTATTCCGCCGTGAGCCATCCGGAGCCCTTGCCCTTCAGGAACGGCGGAACGCCCTCCTGCACCGACGCGGTGCAGATCACCCGCGTCCGGCCGCACTCCACCAGCACCGAGCCGGCCGCCATTTCCGTGTAATCCGGGATCAGTCGAACCTGTCTGAGCGCGTCCGCCGCGCGAGACGTGTTTTCCATAAGATTTCTACCGCCTTTCGTATTTTGAAGCAAGTCAGTCGTCCAGAATCATCGCCGACTGGGTCTGAATGGAATCGTAGACGATGGTGTCCGCCACGTTCATGAACGTGGGAACGCTCAGCGTGCCCGCGCCGGGATCGAATGCTTCGCCCTCCACGTACAGCTCCACGGAATCGATGCCGTCGAACTGAGTGCAGGTCAGCACCAGCGCCTTCAGCGCCATGCGCCCGCCGTCGGAATTGAGCGCCAGCTCGGCCAGCTCCTTGGTGAAGTTGAGCTTCGCCACGCCGTTTTCCACCTTCACATCGATCAGGCCACAGCCCGCGGGCAGCGCGCTTTCCAGCGCCGAGGAATCGCACGGGCCCTTGGTCAGCTCCAGCACCGCCGTGTTCACGTCGGGCGTGGAATAGACCATTCGCGTGACCGGCACCACCACCGTGCCCGTCTCGGACGGGAAGTAGAGCGTCACCGGCTTTGCGTCCACGACGCTCATCACGCCCTCGGCGCTCTCGGGATTGATGTCGCCCCGGGTGAATTTCCCGGAGACGTCCGTGCCGTGGGGCAGCTTTTCCAGCTTCTGTCCGCCGATCAGGAATTCGACCTCCCTGACCGTGTCGAACTCGGTCAGCGTGCGCACGATCGCGTCGATCATGCCCGCCTCCGCCGCCGCGTCGGGCAGCGAAAGTACCTCTTTGCTCAGGTCGATGCGCGCAAGGCCATCGTCAATATCCAGATCAATCGTCGTGCCCTCGGGCAGGATCGTTCGAAGGCCCAGTCTCGCCGCCTGCATGTCGTTGCCGGGATTGCGCACCATGCGGTTCAGCGTCGCCTTGGCGATACCGTCCTCCATGGGCACATTGCACATCACCGGCACCAGATAGCCGTCGTTGTCCTGATAATAGACGATGGTGGAAACCGTCCCGGCCTTCTTCTCCTCCTGCGCCGGCTCCACGCCCGCGCTGGCCGCCTCGTCGGGCTGCCGCGTCGGCGCGGCGGTCAAGGCCGGCTCCGGCGCGGCGGTGGTTTCCGGCGTAACCTCCGCCCGCGGCCGCGTGCGCCAAAGGCTCCACGCGCACGCCAGAACGATGGCCAGAATCAGAAGCGCAATCGCCATGAGATACCTCTTGCGCTGGCTCTCCGTAAAGTTCATCCGAACCCCTCCTCGCAACGGCTGATTTCCATTCAATCTATTCCGTCGCGCGGCGGGCTATGCGCTTCTTCATTTTATCACACAAGCCACGGTTGCGCAATCGGGCGAAATCGGTTATAATCAGTAAAGATTGTGCATTCGGAGGAAAACACCATGCCACTGGACGGCCTGACGCTCGGCTTTGCCGCCGACGAGCTTCGCGCCGCGCTGGTCAACGGCCGCATCGACCGCATCGTCCAGCCCGAGCGCGACGAACTGAACCTGACCATTCGCAATAACGGGCAGAACCATCTGTTGCTGCTCTCCGCCAGCGCGGACTGCGCCCGGGCGCATCTCACCGTGCAGAAGAAAACTGGCCCGCTGGAGCCGCCCGCGCTGTGCATGCTGCTGCGCAAGCACATCACCGGCGGCCGCGTCGCGGACGTCCGGCAGATTCACTGCGACCGCATTCTGGAAATCACCATCGAGCACTACGACGAGCTGGGCGAGCGCGCGACCAAGCGCCTCGTCTGTGAGTTCATGGGCAAGCATTCCAACCTGATCTTCGTCGGTGGCGACGGACGCATCATCGACAGCGCGCGCCGCGTGAACGAGGCCATGTCCTCGGTGCGCGAGGTACTGCCGGGTCTGCGATACAAGGATCCACCGGCCCACGGCAAGCTGCCCTTCGCCGACGTGCCCATCGGCGCGCTGGCCGAGGCACTGCGCGCTCAGGGCGGCCCGGTATGGAAGATTCTCGCCCGCAGCATCAGCGGCCTGTCCTCTCAGACGGCTCGGGAGCTGGCCTTCCGCGCCTGCGGCGACGAGGAGGCGCGCACCGGCGACTTCGACCCGGAAACGACGGCGCAGCGCGCGGTTCAGACGCTGAACGGCCTGAAGGACGAGCTCGCGCCCAACATTCTCTCCGACGCGGACGGGCGCGCCGTGGACTTCGCCGCGTTCCATCGCCGCGGCAGCGAACACCTGACCGAGACGCGCTTTGACACGCTCTCTCAGGCGATGGACGCGTTCTTCCGCACCCGGGACAACCTCGAGCGCATCCATCAGAAATCCGCCGCGCTGCACCGCGTGCTGAAGAACAACATCGAGCGCTGCGAAAAGAAGCTGGCGCTTCAGCGCGAGGCCCTTCTGGGCAGTCAGCGCATGGACGAATACCGCCTGAAGGGAGAGCTGCTGACGGCGAACCTGTATCTGGCCAAAAAGGGCGAAAAGAGCGTTCAGCTGCCCAATTATTATGAAGAAAGCATGCCCATGCTCACCGTGGAGCTGGACGAGAAGCTCTCGCCGGGCCAGAACGCTCAGAAGTACTTCAAGCTCTATCAGAAGGCGCGCAACGCCCAGACGCTGGCCGCGGAGCAGATCGAAAAGACCGGCGCGGAGCTTTCCTATCTCGAAGGCCAGATGGACAATCTGAGCAAGTGCACCGAGGAGGCTGAGCTGTTCGAGCTGCGCGAGGAGCTGGAGAAATTCGGCTACGTCAAGCCCAACCGCAACCGCCGCCAGATGAAGCAGCTGCCGCCGTCCCGGCCGATGAAGATCACGCTGGACAACGGCCGGACGATTCTCGTGGGCAAAAACAATCTTCAGAACGACAAGCTGACCTTCACCGCCCAGCCGGAGGAAATCTGGCTGCACGCCAAGGACATGCCCGGCTCCCACGTCATCATCGTGGGCGAGAACCCCGACGACGCGACCATTCTCGCCGCCGCGAAGATCGCCGCCGCCTATTCCAGGGGCGCGAATTCGTCCCAGGTGCCCGTAGACTACACCCTGCGCAAATACGTCCGCAAGCCCGGCGGCGCGAAGCCCGGCTTCGTGATCTACACCCATCAGCACACGCTGTACGTCACCCCCGAGCCGCGCGCGGAGTAAATGGAAGAAATAGGAAGGGCCGCTTTCATCGAGCGGCCTTTTGTGCGCATTTTGTAACATTATTTCAATTTTTCCCGCCTTTCCATTGACACGGCGACCGTTGTTGGCTATCATGAAGCTATCTAACGTTCCATTGGAGGGTTTATCATGCAAAAAGGATACAAGCGCGAAGCCAAGGGAATGGCCATCCTGCGCTGTTTCTTCGGTCTGTTTGTGGTCATTATCGTGGTTCTGCTGGCTTCCTTTATGCTGAAGCTGGATTATTCCGACAAGCTCGCGCCGGACGCTTCGGTGCGCCCGTATGTGGAGACCACACCGGCGCCGTCTCTCTCTCCCGACGACGAGCAGCCCGCGGCGCTGGCCGATCTCTCCACCGGCACGCCCGAGCCCGAGACCACCGCGACACCCACTCCCAAGCCCACGGCCACGCCGACCCCGAAGCCCACGGCGACTCCTGAGCCCACAGCCGTGCCCACGAGCATCCCCGAATCCGCGTTCGCGCCCATCCGCACGGATCTGACCTTCCCGGAGACGCCGACCACGGACAAGGCCGCGCTGGGCGTCACTCACAGCTATCGCTCCGAGGCGGACAATCTTGCCGTGATGCAGCTTCAGGGCTACGCCTACATCGACGACGCGTCCTTCGACGGCTCCACCGCTCAGCTCTATCTGGTGCTCAAGCGCGAATCCAACGGCGCGCGCGCCGTGGCGCTGACCACGATGAAGAGCGGCATTTCCGGCGTGGATCACACCGGCGCGCAGTGCACCAACGCCTCTGCCTGCGATTTCGAGATCTTCCTCTCCACCGCCTCTCTGCCCGACGACATCTATTCGCTGGGCATGGTCATTCAGTACAAGGTCGGCGGCGCGGACAAGTTCGAGTACGTCGAATTCCCCGAAACCTGCACCTTCACCGTGCTGAACCGTCAGTTCCTCGGCGACGTCGCGCTGACGGACTGATCCGCAAGCCGCCTTCCCGAAAGAGCCATCCCGCATGGCTCTTTCCGCATGTTCGGACAAATTCAGGGTAACACCTCACAAATGAGGCGATCGTCCGGCGAATGGATTTTTCGTCAGATGCAAATGCAAATTCCGAAGGTTTACTGGAGGGTAATCGAGGAATCTGCATGCCGCAGAGGGCGGAAAAGACCGAGCCAGACGCACCGCCGGATTGTGCGGTGTTACCTTAGCTGAAACGGGAGCGAAACCATGTTTACGAAGGACAGAAATTTCTACCGCAGCTTCGCCGTGCTGTGCCTGACGCTGATGCTGGAGCAGGCGGTGATTCTCAGCGTCAATCTCGCGGACAACATCATGCTGGGCCGCTATTCCGAATCCGCCCTCTCCGGCGTGGCCGCCGTCAACCAGATTCAGTTCGTGCTCCAGCAGATCGTCTTCGGCGTGAGCAACGGCATGATCGTTCTGGGCAGCCAGTACTGGGGGCAGAAGCGCACCGGCGAAATCAGAATGCTGTCGTCCATCGCCATGCGCGCGGCGCTGGGTGTGGCCATCGCGCTGTTTATCGCCGTTTCGCTGTTTCTCGAGCAGACGCTGCGGCTCTTCACCCGGGACGCGGCCATCGTCGCCGAGGGCGTGGCCTATCTGAAGATCATCCGCTTCACCTATCTGTTCTTCGCCGCGTCATCCATTCTGCTGGGCACCATGCGCGTGGTGGAATCGGTGCAGATCGCCCTGCGCGTGTCGCTGCTGTCGCTGGTTCTGAACTGCTCCATCAACTACGTGCTCATCTACGGCCGCTTCGGCGCGCCGGAAATGGGTGCTCGCGGCGCGGCCATCGGCACGCTGGCGGCGCGAATCGTCGAGCTGTTCGTGTTCGCGTGGTACGTTTTTGTCCGAGACAGGCGCGTGTCCATGCAGCCGTCCGACTTTCTCTCCGCCGATCGCGAAATGGCGCGCGACTTCTTCCGCGTGGCCTCGCCGGTCATCCTGACGCAGACGCTCTGGGGGCTCGCCAACGCGCTGCAGACGGTCATTCTCGGCCACATGAGCGCGGTGGCCATCGCCGCTCAGTCCATCTCCTCCAACGTCTTTCTGCTGCTGAAGGTCGCGTCGGTGGGCGCGTCCTCCGCCGCGGCCATCCTCATCGGCAAGGCCATCGGCGAGGGAAAAGATCTCTCCGTCCTCAAGGAATACACCCGGACGCTTCAGGCGCTGTTCGTGGCCATCGGCCTCGTCCTCGGCGCGGCGCTGATGATTATCCGCGTTCCGCTGCTGCGCGTGTACAACATCTCCGACGAGACCCGCGCGCTGGCCAACGCCTACATGATTATCCAGAGCGTTGTTCTGGTCACCATGTCCTATCAGATGCCCACCAACGGCGGCATCATCCGCGGCGGCGGCGACACGCGCTTCGTCATGATCCTCGACCTCATCAGCATCTGGGGCATCGTGCTTCCCTTCTCCTGCCTCGCGGCGTTCGTCTGGAGGCTCTCGCCCATCATCGTTATCATCCTGCTCAATTCCGATCAGGTGTTCAAGTGCGTTCCCGCATTCATCCGCGTCAACAGCTACAAATGGATCAAGCGCCTGACGCGCTGATTCCTCCGCGTCCCACATTTTTCTCGGCGGGACGCGTTTTTTCTCTTCCATTTTGATTTTCTTTCAGTTATAATACAATCAAGTTCTATCATTTTATAAAAAACGGAGGATGAGTGTTTTGGATAAGAGAGCCATCATCGAGCAGGGACGAACCATTCTCGGAATCGAGCTGGGTTCCACGCGTATCAAGGCCGTGCTGATCGACGAAAAGCACGAGCTGCTGGCCTCCGGCGGCTGCGCCTGGGAAAACCGGCTGGAGAACGGCGTGTGGACCTACTCCATGGAGGACGTGATCGGCGGTCTTCAGTCCTGCTACGCCGCGCTGGCGCAGGACGTCTCTCAGCGCTATGGCGCGAAGCTGACCACCTTCGGAGCCATCGGTGTGAGCGCCATGATGCACGGCTATCTGGCCTTCGACGCGCAGGATCGACTGCTCGTCCCCTTCCGCACCTGGCGCAACACCATGACCGCCGAGGCGGCGAAGGAGCTTACGGAGCTTTTCCGCTTCAACATTCCTCAGCGCTGGAGCGTGGCGCATCTGCGTCAGGCCATGCTCAGCCGCGAGCCCCACGTTCCGGAGATTCGCTTCATGACCACGCTGGCAGGTTACGTCCATTTCCTGCTCACCGGCGAGCGCGTGCTGGGCGTGGGCGACGCGTCGGGCATGTTCCCCATCGACAGCGCGACGGGCGACTACGACGCGGCGCTGCTTGAGCGCTTCGACGAGCACTGCGCGGGCGAGCGTCTGCCGTGGAAGCTCGGGGAGATTCTGCCCAGGGTTCTCCGCGCGGGCGAAGCCGCTGGAACGCTCACCGAGGCGGGCGCGCGGCTGCTGGATCCCTCCGGAACGCTGCAGGCAGGCATTCCCCTCTGCCCGCCCGAGGGCGACGCGGGCACGGGCATGACCGCCACCAACAGCGTCGCGCCGCGCACGGGCAACGTCTCCGCGGGCACGTCGGTGTTCGCCATGGTAGTGCTGGAAAAGCCGCTTCAGCGCGTGCATCCCGAGATCGATCTGGTGACCACGCCGTCGGGACGCGCCGTAGCCATGGCCCACTGCAACAACTGCACGTCCGACCTGAACGCCTGGGCAGGCCTGTTCGGCGAGTTCGCCCGGAGCATCGGCGCGAACCTCGACGCGGACGCGCTCTACGGCGGGCTGTTCCGCGCCGCGCTGGAGGCCGACCCGGACTGCGGCGGGCTGCTGAGCTACAACTACTATTCCGGCGAGCACATCACCGGCTTCGAGGAGGGCCGGCCGCTGTTCGTCCGCAGGCCCGAGGCGAAGATGACGCTGGCCAACTTCATGCGCGCCCAGCTGTATTCGTCCTTGAGCGTGCTGAAGCTGGGGCTGAACATCCTGCTGAAGGAGGAAAACGTCAGAATCGACCGGATGTACGGCCACGGCGGGCTGTTCCGCACGAAGGGCGTCGGACAGTGCATTCTGGCCGCGGCCATCGACGCGCCCGTGTCCGTTATGGACAGTGCCTCCGAGGGCGGCGCGTGGGGCATCGCCCTGCTGGCGGCGTTCATGCGCCTGCGCAGGGACGCCGAGACGCTGGAGGAATACCTGAGTAATCGCGTATTCGCCGGCCTTCTGGGCGAGGAGCTGAAGCCCGAGCCCGCGGATGTGGCCGACTTCGACGCATATCTGCGCCGTTACGTCGCGGCCCTGCCCGTGGAGCGCGCCGCGGTGGAATCGCTGTAAATCTCGGCCTTTACTTCGAAGCCGCAAGATGGTATAATCAGACTGTGATGGACATCCGGCGAATCCGCCGCAATTGTCAGACATTTATCAAAAACGGAGGGCGTTGCAAAAATGTATAATTTCTCCATCGGAGTTATTCTCGATTCCTTTAAAAAGAGCATTCCCGAATCCCTGAAGCTGGCGGCCGACATGGGCGCGCAGGGCATTCAGGCCTACGCCACCTACGGCGAGCTGTCTCCCCAGAAGCTGACCGGCGAAAAGCGCAGGGAATTTCTGAAGATGGTCAAGGATCACGGTCTGGTGCTGTCCGCGCTGTGCGGCGATCTGGGCCACGGCTTCGGCGACGCGGAGAAGAACCCGCAGCTCATCGAGGCCAGCAAGCGCATTCTCGATCTGGCCATGGAGCTGGAGACCAACATCGTCACCACCCACATCGGCGTGGTACCCACCGACCCGAACCATCCCCGCTACAGGATCATGCAGGACGCGTGCGCGCAGCTGGCCGAGTACGCCGATTCCCTGAAGGCCCATTTCGCCATCGAGACCGGCCCCGAGACCGCCGCGACGCTGAAGACCTTTCTCGACAGCCTGCATTCCACCGGCTTGGCCGTCAATCTCGACCCGGCCAATCTGGTCATGGTCACCGGCGACGACCCCGTGCAGGCGGTCTACACGCTGAAGGACTACATCGTCCACACCCACGCCAAGGACGGCCGCAAGCTGGCCGACCGCGACTCCGAGAGTATCTACGGCATCGTCGAGGACGAGCCCGTGACCAGCCCCAGCTTCATCGAGCTGCCTCTGGGCGAGGGCGACGTGCCCTTCGAACCCTATCTGAAGGCGCTGGACGATATCGGCTTCCACGGCTTCCTGACCATCGAGCGCGAGGTCGGCGACGATCCCATCCGCGACATCCGCGCGGCAGTGGATTTCCTCAAGGCCCGCATCTGATCGCTCCCTTTTCCCCGAAAACCGGCCGTCTGCTTTTGCAGGCGCGCCGGTTTTTTGCAGGAAACCCCGGTGTCCTTCCTTACAAACCGCCGCCGGCTGACGCAAAAAAGTTAAATTCCGATGAAACCAGTCGGAATTATTGACGGATGAAATGGGAAGTGCTAAAATACGTCTCGGATAGACAAGTAAAAAGGTCGGAATTCTTCGAAGAAGGGAGGCGGCGCGCTTGAAGCTATCGACGCGGGGACGCTACGGAATCCACGCCATGTACGACCTCGCCCTGAACTGCAACCTCGGCCCTCAGCCCATCAAGGCCATCGCCGAACGCCAGACCATCCCCGAGGCCTATCTGGAACAGCTCTTTGCACAGCTCAAGCGGGACAGGCTGGTCAACAGCGTCCGCGGCGCACAGGGCGGCTACACGCTGTCCCGCCCGCCGGAGGAAATCACCGTGGGCGACGTGCTCCGCTCGCTGGAAGGCGGGCTGAACCTGGTGGACTGCCTGATGGAGGAGGACGCCTGCGGAAAATCCTGCGCATGCCCGTCGCGAATCGTCTGGATGAAGATCCGGGACGGACTGAACGAAATCGTGGACAGCATCACCCTCAAGGACATGATCGACGAATATCAGCGCCTGCTGGCGCAGGGGGAATAAAACCATGGAACGAATTTATATGGACAACGCCGCGACCACCCGCGTCACGGAACCCGTCATGGAGGCCATGCGCCCCTATTTCTGTGAAATCTTCGGCAATCCCATGTCGATTCACAGCTTCGGCCGCGAATCCCGCAAGGCCGTGGAAAAGGCCCGCGGTCAGGTCGCCGCGGCGCTGAACGCCCAGCCCAACGAGATCTACTTCACCGGCTGCGGCACCGAGTCGGACAACTGGGCGGTGCGCGGCGCGGCCTACGCCAACAAGGCCAAGGGCAGGCACATCATCACCTCCGCCATCGAGCATCACGCCATCCTGCACACCTGCGAGCAGCTGGAAAAGGAAGGCTTTGAAGTGACCTATCTGCCGGTGGACGAGTTCGGCGTGGTGGACATGGAGGCGCTGAGAAATGCCGTCCGCCCGGACACGACGCTCATCAGCATCATGGCCGCCAACAACGAAATCGGCACCATCCAGCCCATCGAGGAGATCGCGAAGATCGCGAAGGCGCATCACATTCTCTTCCATACCGACGCGGTGCAGGCCATCGGCAGCATCCACTTCGACGTGAAAAAGATGGGCATCGACATGCTGTCCATGTCGGGCCACAAGTTCCACTCGCCCAAGGGCGTCGGCGCGCTTTACATCCGAAGCGGCGTAAAGCTCCAGCGCTTCATGCAGGGCGGCGCGCAGGAGCGCAACCAGCGCGGCGGCACGGAAAATCTGGCTTCCATCGTGGGCATGGGCGAAGCCATCGAGCGCGCGACGGCCAACATCGACCGCCACAACGCCGAGCTGAGCGAGGTGCGCGACCGGCTGATCGACCGCATCCTCAGTGAGATTCCCTACACCCGCCTCAACGGCCATCGCACCCAGCGCCTGCCCGGCAACTGCAACATCTCCTTCCAATTCATCGAGGGCGAGTCGCTGCTGCTGAGTCTGGATCTGAAGGGCATCGCCGCTTCCTCCGGCTCCGCCTGCACGTCGGGCTCGCTGGATCCCTCCCACGTGCTGCTGGCCATCGGCCTGCCGCACGAAATCGCCCACGGCTCGCTGCGCCTGTCGCTGAGCGAGGAAAACACGCTGGAGCAGGCCGACAAGGTCGTGGACGCGCTGAAGGAAATCGTCGCGCGCCTGCGCTCCATGTCTCCGCTGTATGATGATTTCATTCAGCAGCAGAAGGCCTAATCTCACACATAGATAGATTTGGATCGATCAGAAGGAGGCACACACCATGTATACCGAGCAGGTCATGGATCACTTTATGAATCCCCGCAACGTGGGCGAAATTGAGGACGCGAGCGGTGTCGGCACCGTGGGCAACGCCAAGTGCGGCGACATCATGAAAATCTACATCAAGGTCGAAAACGACGTCATCACCGACGTGAAGTTCAAGACCTTCGGCTGCGGCGCGGCTATCGCCACCTCCAGCCGTGCGACCGAAATGGTCAAGGGCAAGACCATCGAGGAGGCCCTCAAGGTCACCAACAAGATGGTTGCCGATTCACTGGGCGGACTGCCGCCGGTGAAGATGCACTGCTCCGTGCTGGCCGAGGAGGCCCTGCACGCCGCCATTCAGGACTACAAGGATCGCATGGAAAAGGGCGAAAAGCCCGAGGAGGAGCCGGAGGAGATCAAGTACGTCTGATCTTCCCGTCCCGTCTGACAGCCATCCCGCCGTTTTTCGGCGGGACGGCTGTTTTGCATATTCATTTTTCTTTCTGGAGGAGCTATGATTCACGGCAATATTACAGGCATCCGCGACAGCATGCTCGAGGAGCTGGAAAAGCTGTACGACGCGGAATTTGAGCGGGATCAATATCTGCCCGACCGTCTCCTGAACGTTCTGGTTCGCTTCACCGACCAGATCAACCGCGAGATGCTGGTCTATCTCGGCCGCGACGGCGAGGTGCTGGAGATCGCCGTGGGCAACATCGGCTCCATTGCGCTGCCGGAGCTGCACCTGCGCCGAAATCTCGACCGGCTGTCGGGCTTTCGCTGCATTCACACCCATCCGGGCGGAGACGCGCGGCTCTCCAGCGTGGATCTTCAGGCGCTGCGGCTGCTTCGGTTCGACTCCATGTGCGCCGTGGGCGTGGCCGACGGCCGCTGCACCGGCGTGTGCGCGGCGTTCCTGGGCGAGATGGAATATGACAATCTGTCCATCGTCCTCCACGGCCCGGTCAAGCCCGGCCGCATTCCCCAGCAGCTGTGGATGCACGAAATCGAGATGGCCGAAGAGCGCGTAAAGCGCGCCATCGCCCAGGGCGGCATCGTCGAAGAGGCCGAAAAAGCCATGCTGATCTCCACCGACAGCGAGGATTCGCTGGACGAGCTGGCAGGTCTGGCCGAGACCGCCGGCGCGATGGTCATCACCCGGGTGCTGCAGAACCGCCAGAAGCCCGACCCCGCCACCTACATCGGCAGCGGCAAGGCCGAGGAGCTGTCCCTCACCTGTCAGGCCATGGAGATCGATCTGGCCATCTTCGACGACGAGCTGACCGGCGCGCAGCAGCGCAATCTGGAAAACGCGCTGGGCGTGAAGGTCATCGACCGCACGGCTCTGATTCTGGACATCTTCGCCCAGCGCGCCCAGTCCGCCGAGGGCAAGCTGCAGGTGGAGCTGGCGCAGATGAAGTATCGCCTGCCCCGGCTGACCGGTCAGGGCACGTCCATGTCCCGTCTGGGCGGCGGCATCGGCACCCGCGGCCCCGGCGAAACGCGTCTGGAAGTGGATCGCCGGCGCATCCGCAAGCGCATCGACGATCTGGAGCGCGATCTGAAGGAGCTCAAGCGCCACCGCGATCTGCGCCGCGCCCGCCGGGAAAAGCAGGGCCAGACCACCGTCGCGCTGGTGGGCTATACCAACGCCGGCAAATCCACGCTGCTCAACGCGCTGGCCGGCTCGGACGTGCTGGTGGAGGACAAGCTGTTCGCCACGCTGGACACGGTGATGCGCAATGTCGATCTGCCCGACAACAGCAGCTGCCTGCTGGTGGACACCGTTGGCTTCATCCGCAAGCTCCCCCATCAGCTGGTTCAGGCCTTCCGCTCCACGCTGGAGGAGGCCGTGTTCGCCGACCTGCTGCTGGTGGTCTCCGACCTGTCCAGCCCCTATTACGCCCAGCAGCGCGCCACGGTTTTCGAGGTGCTGAACGAGCTGGGCGCGGGCGACCGTCCCATTCTCGAGGTGCTGAACAAGGCCGACGCAGTCAGGCCCGGCACCGTCATGGAGCCCGCCGACGCGATTCTGATCTCCGCCCGGGAGGGCAAGGGACTGGAGACGCTGAAGGCCGCCATCGCCAAACGCGTCTCCTCCATGCGCCATCGCGCCGAACTGGTCGTCCCCTACGATAAGGGCGCGGTGCTTTCGCTGATCCACAGTCAGGGGCAGGTGCTCTCCGAGGAATACCTCGAAGGCGGCACCAAGGTGGACTGCATGATGGACACGGCGCTGTATCAGCGCGTGCTTTCCCAATTGCAGGGCTGACAGCTCAAATAATGCAGACTGAAAAAGCGGCCTTTTGGCCGTTTTTTTTCAGCAAAACGGAGGCGCGCGTTTGACGCGGCCTCCGAAAACGGGTATAATAGATTTACGGGTGCGGAACCTTGGGCAGGCGCCACTGATAGTGCGCCGCGAGCATGCGGATGGCCAGCGTCTGGCCCATTCCGGCCAGCACGCTGGCGGAGCCGTCCACGTTCAGGCGCGTCAGCTCGTAGTAGAGCCATGCGCCCATCAGCGAGGCCACCGCGTAGATGCGCTTGCGCAGCACGGCGGGCGTGATGCCGCCCAGCACGTCGCGCAGGATGCCGCCCACCACGCCGGTGGTCATGCCCATCACGACGCAGAGAAAGCCGTTTCCCAGAAAACCGCGGCCCACGGCGGTCTGCACGCCCACCACGCTGAACGCGCCCAGACCGATGGCGTCCAGAAGATTGAACGCACGATCCACCCTCTGGATATTCGCCCAGTAGCCGTGGTTGAGCAGCTCGGCCAGCAGGAACACCACCAGCGCGGTAAAAATCGCCACCACCGTGTACGTCGGCGAGACGAAGGCGCCGGGCGGCGTGACGCCCAGCAACACGTCGCGCAGGATGCCGCCGCCCACGGCAGTGATCACGCCCAGAAAGATCACGCCGAAAAGATCCATCTCCCGGTCGATGGCCAGAAAAGCGCCCGATGCGGCGAAGGCGACGGTGCCGATCATTTCCGCGCTGTGGAAAAACACCTGAAAAAAGTCCGACAATGGAATCTCTCCTTCAGCGGTTGCTTTGGAATCCATGACATTGTATCCCATCGCCGTTAAATCTGTTCGGAAAAAGCGCCGTTTTGTGAGAATTCTCCACGCAAAAACACCCAAAGGAGAACAAAATGGATTTATCGAACCTTAAGGAAGTTGTGCTTCGGCTCTTTGAAAAGAACGACGCCGCCCGGGATCTGTTCGATCTTTCGGACGAACTGGGCGCGGACGCGGGCGAAATGCAGACTGCGCTGAACGAGCTGTGCGCCGAGGGACGGCTGGCTGTGACCAAGAAGGGCAAATACGCCCCCTCCGAGGCGCTGGGGTTCGTGCGCGCGTCGGCATGGGCGCTGCGCAGCGGCGCGCCCATGGCGCGGCTGGAAAGCGGCGAAAGTCTGCGCGTCCGGGCGCTGGGCCGGCTGCGCTGTCTGCCCGGCGACGAGCTGCTCGTCCGCCCCGTCGACCAGGAGGAGTGCGAGCTGGTCGCCATTCTTCGCCGCGGCAAGGCCGAGCTTCCCGCGTTCCTGCGCGTGCGAAGCCGCTCGGAGGCGCGCAGGAGCGCTCACAGGCGCTCCGAGGACGGCGCGCGCATCACCGCCGCGGCCTGCGACCGGCGCATCCCCTATGCCATCGTCGTGCATTCGGACGTTCCCGCGCCCAACAACGCCATCGCGCTGCTGGCCATCGACCGCTATCCCGAGGGCGACGAGCCGATGCAGGCCCACGTGCTTCGCCTGCTGGGCGACCGCAGCGACATGCGCGCCCGGCTTCGGAGCATCGCCGAGGGGCATGGCTTCGCCACAGAGTATCCCGAGCGGGCAAAACAGACCTTCGCGCCGGTGAGCGAAGCCGATTTCGCCGGCCGCGACGACCTGCGCGAAATGCTCACCATGACCATCGACGGCCCGTTTTCCAAGGATTTCGACGACGCGGTCTCGCTGGAGCGCGCCGAAAACGGCGACTGGCGGCTGGGCGTGCACATCGCCGACGTATCCCACTACGTCCGTCCCGGCTCGCCCGTGGACGCGGAGGCGCTGGCGCGCGGCACGTCGCTGTATCTGCCGGGACTGACGGTGCCGATGCTGCCCGAGATCCTGTCCGATGAGCTGTGCTCGCTGGTTCCCGGCGAGGATCGGCTGACCATGAGCCTTTTCATGACGCTGCGCAGCGGCAGAATCGTCGACCATCGCCTTTGCCGCGCGGTCATACGCTCCCACGCGCGGCTGACCTACGACGCGGTGAACCGCTTTCTGGACGGGGATTCCGACGCGGTTCCCGAGGAGGTTCAGCCCGCCCTGCACGACATGCTGCGCGCCTCTCACACGCTGCGCGCGCGGCGCATGGAGGCCGGCTGTCTGGAGCTGGATCTGCCGGAAACCGAATTCACGCTGGATGAAGAGTGCGTTCCCACGGACGTGTACTGCGCCCCGCGCGGCGAGGCCGAGCGGATGATCGAGGACTTCATGCTCGCCGCCAACGAAACCGTGGCCATGCTGGCGCGCACCACCGAAACCCCGCTGGTCTACCGCGTCCACGAGGAGCCCGACGCGGAGCGCATCCGCGACCTGAAGAAGGAGCTGACGCTGCTGGGCATTCCCGCGCGCTTCGGCCCGCATCCCAAACCCGGCGAGCTTCAGGCCGTGCTGACTGCCGCCAAGGGCCATCCCGCCGAGGACACGGTGCGGCGCATGACGCTGCGCGCGCTTCAGCGCGCCCGCTACGCCGACCGGCCGCTGGGGCACTACGCGCTGGCCATGCCCGATTACTGCCACTTCACCTCGCCCATCCGGCGCTATCCCGACCTGACCGTGCACCGCATGCTCAAGCTGCTGCTGGACGGCCGGGACGCTTCCGATGCGGCAGAACAGATGGCCGCCGTCGCCAACCAGAGCACTGCCCGGGAAAACGAATCCACGCTGGCCGAGCGCGAGGGCGACGCGCTGATGAAGGCGCGCTGCATGGCCGACCGCATCGGCCGCCGCTATGAGGGCAAAATCACCGGCGTGACGGGCTGGGGACTGTTCGTCTCGCTGTCCAACACCGTGGAGGGCTTCGTCCCCATCGCCTCGCTGGACGACTACTACGAATTCGACGCGGAACGCCGCCGGCTGATCGCCTCGGGCACGGGCCGCTTCTTCCAGATGGGCGACCGGGTGCGCATCCGCGTGGAGGCCGTCAATCTCGACCTCGCCGAGGTGGAATTCAAGCTGCTTCCGTGGCGGGAGCGGACGTAAAACACAAAAGAGACAGGCCGCGTTGCTTTCACGCGGCCTGTCTTTTGTTTATTTTCCCTGTTCGAAGCGATAGCCCACGCCCCAGACGGTCTTGATGTCCCAGGCGTTGCCCGCGTCGCAGAGCTTGGCGCGCAGGCGCTTGATGTGACTGTCCACCGCGCGGGTGTCGCCGGGAAAATCGTAGCCCCAGATGGTCTGAAGCAGCTGATCCCGGCTGAACACCGTGCCCGGATTGCTGGCCAATGTCCAGAGAATCTCCGTCTCCTTGGGCGTACAGGACACGATCTGGCCGCCGAGACGCACGATGAAGGCGTTCATGTCGATGTCCAGATTGCCGATGACCAGATGGCCGTTGGCCGCTTCCTCCTTTCGGGTCAGGATGCGGCGCAGCACCACCTTGACGCGCGCCACCACCTCCCGCGGGCTGAAGGGCTTGGTGATGTAGTCGTCCGCGCCCAGCTCCAGTCCGAGCAGCCGGTCGAACTCCTCCGTCCGGGCGCTGAGCATCAGAATCGGCATGGACGAGCGCTCGCGAATCTCCCGGCAGACCGCGAAGCCGTCCTTTTCCGGCATGACGATATCCAATATGAGCACGTCCGGGCGCTCCTTCCAGACCGTTTCCAGCGCGCTTTCTCCATTGTCAGCCGTCAGAACCCGATAATTTTCTCTTTCAAAAAAAGGCTTGAGCTGGGCGGCGACGTTGGGATCGTCGTCCGCAATCAGCACCTTGTATCCGCTGCGAGAATCTTCCATAATCTCCCTCCCGTCTCATGCAGAATAGCAGATAATGATGAACAGTTTATGTCTGTTTTTTCAACGAACCGGCAATTTTGTCTTTTGTCCACACACAATAGACGACGTTTCGCCACGTTTTGTTCCGTCTTCGCCCCAAAGAAATGCATCGACAAAATTTGTCTCGCTTGAAAACGCCCGGGCGGCGAATACTACGCATGCCGGATTCAAGGAGAGGAGGCGAACCATGCGCAAGATTCGAACGCTGATCGGCATGCCCGTCGTGGTGCAGAACCGACGCATCGGGCGCGTGGTGCAGGCGGCGCTGTCGGAGGATCTGACCAGTCTGGACGGGCTCTGGGTGGACGAGGGGCTGCGCGGAACGCGGCTGATTCCGTCGGAGAGTCTGGAAATGCTGGGGCGGATCGCCGTGGTCGCCGACGAGCCGGGCAAGCGGAAAAAAGGCCGCGCGGGAGGACTTTTCTTTCGCGCCGTGGGCACCGACGGAAGCCGACTGGGCGCGATCACCGGCGCGGAAATCGACGAGCTGAGCTTCGCCGTCTGCGCGCTGGAGCTGTCCATGGGCTTCTGGGACGATCTGCTCTTCGGGCGCGCGCGGGTGCGCCGATTCACCTTGAACCGGGAAAGCGGCGACGTTCTGGTGGACGTGGCCGAGACGGAAAGGGAGGGAGAAATCGATGAAGAGCGGAACGATGAAGGGCCTGATTACCGGCGCGCTGATCGGCGGAACGGCGGCGACGGTCTACGGAATCATGAACTGGCAGTCGGCGAAGAAGATGAACCAGCAGGTTAAAAAGACCGGCCGCTGGATCTCCACTAAGACCGACGAGCTCGCCGGAAAGTTCTAAGGACGTTTTATCCAGAGGCAAAGACGCGGATTTGCGGCGATTTCTTTGCCGCGTATGAAGGGAAGCGCGGCCTACCGATACGCAGTGCGAATTCTGCCCCCGCACCTTTGGAAACGCCCCGGCGGGCCGTTCGGCAGCCTGCCCGCGCGGCCCGCGCCGCGCCATTCCATATTCTTTGAAGGGAGACGCTTCGCCATGCAGCGATTTTCCAGAAACGCGCTTCCGCTGCGCAGGCGGATGCTCCGAATCGGCCTTCCCGCGGCGCTGATCGCGCTGGCGGCCTTTTTCATGCGCCGATTGCTCGGCGAGGCGCTGACGCTCATCCTGGGCGCGGCGGCGGTGGCCTTTCTGCTGGAGCCGCTGACCAGGGTCTATGAGCGCCGTCTCGCCCGTCCGAGAGCCGCGCTGGCGGCGATGGGCACTGTGCTGGGCGCGCTGGCGGCGGCAATCTGGCTGCTGCTGCCGTCGCTGATTCAGGAAGCCACGCTTCTGGCGCGCCAGCTGCCTGAATCTCTGAAGCAGGTGCAGTCGGCGCTGGCGAGCGCGTCGGCATGGCTGGAGGCTCAGCTGCCCGGCGTTCGCCTGCCCGAGCCGCAGCTGGATTCGGCGATGCTGTCCTCGCTGGCGGACGGAACGCTGAGCGTCGCCGGCAGCGTGGCGGATTTTTCCTGTCTGGTCTCGCTGATGTTCGTGCTGGGCTATTTTTTCCTCTGCGACCGCGACCGGCTGCTCATTCGCATGGAGCTGCTGGTTCCCCGCGCCGTGCGGCCTACCGCCGTGCGCATGGGCAATGCCGTCTGCCGCGAGCTGCGGCTCTATCTGCGCGGTCAGGGACTGATCGCGCTGGCCGTGGGCGCGCTGGCAGCCGTGGGGCTTGCGCTGATCGGCCTGAGGTCGGCGCTGGTGCTGGGCGTGATCGTTGGCGTTCTGAACATGATTCCCTATTTTGGGCCGGTGCTGGGCGGTATTCCCGCCGTGCTGGCGGCGCTGGGCGGCGGATGGAAGAAGGCGGCGCTGACCGTTTTCGTGCTCTGGGCCGTGCAGCAGGCCGACGGCATGGTCATCTCGCCGCGCATTCTCGGCGGCGTGACCGGTCTTTCCCCGGCGGCGGTGCTGATAGCCATCTTCGTCGGCTCCCACGTCTGCGGCATTCTGGGCATGCTTCTGGCGCTGCCGGTGCTGATGACTTTTCGAACAGCATATAGAATTTTTGTTCAGCGTCACGAAAATGTTTGAATTTCCTCGCGGGATGTGTTATAATGAAATTGTATGAAACTGTTAAGCTCGAAAGGCGGTGCACTATGAACGGCAAGATGGACGAAACGAGGCATTTTCAGCTCCCTACCGAAGAGCCTGAATCCGCGGCAGAAATCATTGAGGTGGTTTACCAGGCGCTGAAGGCCAAGGGACACGATCCGATCATGCAGCTCGTCGGGTACATCATTTCGGGCGATCCGACCTACATAACCAGCTATAACAACGCCCGCGCGCTGATCCGCCGTCTGGAACGCGACGAGCTGCTGGAGGAATTCGTGCGCTTCTACGTCACGGAGCACGACAGGAAATAATGCAGACCGTATCTCTGGGCCTTTCCGGGCTGAGGGTGTCCCGGCTGTGCTTTGGTACGCTGACCATGTCGCCGCTGCAGAAGGGCATGTCGCCCGAGGAGGGCGCGCGGCTGCTGGTCTATGCCTACGAGCGCGGCGTCCGCTTTCTGGATACGGCCGATCTCTACGAAACCTATCCGCATATCCGGCTTGCTCTTCGGAGCGCGCCGGATTATGTCATTAGCACCAAGGCCTACTGCTACGACCGCAAAACGGCGCAGGAGGCGTTGGAGCGCGCGTTCCGCGGGACGGGGCGCGACTATATCGACCTGTTCATGCTGCATGAGCAGGAATCCCTCTACACGCTGCGCGGCCACGAGGAGGCGCTGAACTACCTCGCGGAGCAGCGGGAAAAGGGCCTTATCGGCGCGGTGGGCGTGAGCACGCACTTCATTCGCTGCGTCCGCGCGACCGCGCGCTTTCCCCAGATTCAGGTGGTGCATCCGCTGATTAACCGGGCTGGCATCGGCATTCAGGACGGCTCCCGTGAAGAGATGGAGGACGCCATTCGCACCATACGCACCCGCGGTGTCGGCGTGTTCGCCATGAAGCCGCTGGGCGGCGGACACCTGATGAGCGACAACCGCGCCGCGCTGGAATACGCCGTGCATTCGCCGCTGCTGGACGCGGTGGCCGTGGGCATGCAGAGCTTCGCCGAGATCGACGCGAACGCCGCGGCCTTCTCCGAGGCCCCCGCGGACGAGCTGCTGCACCCCCTGAGCCGGCGCAAGCGCCACATGATGGTGCACGATTACTGCGAGGGCTGCGGCCGCTGCGCCGAGCGCTGCCGGCAGAAGGCCATTCAGATCGTGGACGGACGCGCGCAGATCGACGATGGAAAGTGCGTTTTCTGCGGATACTGCGCCCGCGTCTGCCCTCAATTCTGCATCAAGGTGGTGTGAGCATGCGCGTACTGTGCCTCGACGTGGGCGAGCGCCGCATCGGCGTGGCCGTGTCCGACGCGCTGGATCTGACCGCGCAGGGCGTGGAGACCATCTGGTGCAAGGGCGTGGAGCACGACGTCGCCCGGGTGTTGGAGCTGAGCCGCCAGTATGAAACCGACCATATTCTCTGCGGCCTGCCCCGGAACATGGACGGCAGCGAGGGCTTTCAGGCTCAGCGGGTGCGCGCCTTCGCGGAGCATCTGACCGAGAAGGGACTCACCGTGCGCTTTCAGGACGAGCGCATGACGACCAAGCTGGCCACCGGCGTGCTGCTGGAAGCAGACGTGCGCCGCTCCAGGCGCAGGGAAGTCGTGGACAAGCTGGCCGCCACCTACATCCTGCAATCCTTTCTGGATGCGGGAGGCTGGAAGGACATCCCCATTAAAAAGAAATTTCTGGGAGGAAAATACATCATGGACGAAAATCACGAGATGGATATGGAGCGCGAGGACATCATTGAACTGGTGGACGAGGACGGTCAGGAGGTCTCCTTTGAGCATCTGATGACGCTGGAGCACGAGGGCAAAGTCTACATCTGCCTCGTTCCCGTGGAACCCATGGAGGACGTGGAAGAGGATGAGCTGGTCATCATGCGCATCGAAACCGACGACGAGGGCAACGACTACTATGCCACCATCGACAACGACGAGGAGCTGGACGCGGTTTTCGAGAAGTATCTCGAAATCGCCGAGGCCGACGAATAATTCCCGCTTTTCCGAGCCGTCCCGATTCCGTCGGGACGGTTTTCTTTGGGTTCAGTATATAGTCTGTGGATATTTTGATTTGGTCTGTGGATAACTTTATATCGAACATCAGTTTAAATTGTCCGTTTTCGTTCTTCTTTTCATGCAGTTTTATCATGAACGTGCTATAATAGCCTCAACAGGAATGACGAGGGAGGCGCTGCGCATGTTTGAGCTTCATTCCGATTACGCGCCCACCGGCGACCAGCCGCAGGCCATCGCCGCTCTGACCGACGGAGTCGACCGCGGTCTCAAGCATCAGGTGCTGCTGGGCGTGACCGGCTCGGGCAAGACGTTCACCATGGCGAACATCATCAAAAACGCCAACCGTCCGGCGCTGGTCATCGCCCATAACAAGACGCTGGCGGCGCAGCTGGCGGCGGAATTCCGCGAATTTTTCCCGGAAAACGCCGTGGGCTATTTCGTTTCCTACTATGATTATTATCAGCCGGAGGCCTACATTCCCTCCACGGACACGTTCATCGAAAAGGATTCCAGCATCAACGACGAGATCGACCGCATGCGCCACAGCGCCACCTCCTGGCTGGCCGAGCGGCGCGACGTGGTGATCGTCGCCTCTGTCAGCTGCATCTACGGTCTGGGCGACCCCGAGGAATACGAGGGGCTGTCCGTCTCGCTGCGCGAGGGCATGACCGTCGACCGCGACGAGCTTCTCCGGCGGCTGATCGACATGCAGTTCACGCGCAACGACTTCGAATCCGAGCGCGGCACCTTCCGCGTGCGCGGCGAGAACATCGAAATCATCCCCGCCGCCTCTCAGGAAAAGGCCGTGCGCGTGGAGATGTTCGGCGACGAGATTGAGCGCATCGCCGAGGTGGAGATCGTCTCTGGCAAGGCGCTGCGCTACATGAACCACGTGATGATCTTCCCCGCCTCCCACTACGCCACGTCCAAGGACAAGCTCGACCGGTGTCTGGAAAACATCGAGAGCGACCTGAACGACAAGCTGGCCGAATTCCGCGCCAACGGCCGCCTGCTGGAGGCTCAGCGGCTGGAGCAGCGCACCCATTACGATCTGGAGATGATGCGCGAGATCGGCTATTGCAGCGGCATCGAGAACTATTCCCGCTATTTTGACGGCCGTCGCCCGGGCGAGGCGCCGTTTACGCTGCTGGACTACTTCCCGAAGGACTTTCTGATCTTCATCGACGAGTCCCACGTGACCATTCCGCAGATTCGCGCCATGTACAACGGCGACTATGCGCGCAAGCAGTCGCTGGTGGACTTCGGCTTCCGCCTCCCCTCCGCCTTCGACAACCGGCCGCTGCGCTTTCACGAATTCGAACAGAAGACCAATCAGCTGATCTACGTCTCGGCCACGCCGGGGCCCTACGAGCTGGAGCACGCCCAGCAGGTGGTGGAGCAGATCATCCGCCCCACAGGTCTGGTGGATCCCGAGATCGTCGTGCGCCCGGCCACAGGGCAGGTGGACGATCTGCTGGGCGAGATCCGTTCCAGCGTGGAGAAGAACCAGCGCGTGCTGGTGACGACGCTGACCAAGAAGATGGCCGAGAGCCTGACGCAGTATCTGCGCGAGCTGGATGTGCGGGTGGAATATCTCCATTCGGACGTGGACACGCTGGATCGCATCAAGCTGATTCGCGGGCTGCGCACGGGCGAGTTCGACGTGCTGGTGGGCATCAACCTGCTGCGCGAGGGTCTGGACATGCCCGAGGTGGCGCTGGTGGCCATTCTGGACGCGGACAAGGAGGGCTTTCTGCGCTCGGAGACCTCGCTGGTGCAGACCATCGGCCGCGCGGCGCGAAACGTGGACGGCCGGGTCATCATGTACGCCGACGTCATCACCGATTCGATGATGCGCGCCATTCAGGAGACCAACCGCCGCCGCGCGCTCCAGCAGGCCTACAATGAGGAGCATCACATCACGCCCCAGAGCGTGCGCAGCGCCATCCGCGAGCTGATGGAGGTCACGCGATCCGCCGACGAAGCCGGCCCGTCCACGCTGTCCGACGAGGAAAAGCAGATGGCCATCGACCGGCTGGAGGAGCGCATGATCGCTGCCGCCAACAACCTCGACTTTGAAAAGGCCGCCAAACTGCGCGACCAGATGCTGGAGCTGACCAACCGCGAGTTCGAATGCCTGCGGGAGCTGCTGCAAAATCAGGGGCGCGTGATGACCTACCAGATGCTTGTCAGCCGCATCTGGAATTATGACTATCTGGGCGACGATCGCGTGATTTACAGCCATATCAAGAATCTGCGCCGCAAGCTGGGTGCGGATTACATCCGGACGATCAGAGGGGTGGGCTATCGTGTGGATAAGGATTAAGCACAGCCTGACGCTTCGCATCTTTCTGATGACCTGCGGCCTGATGATCGCCGTCTGCGCTGCCACATATGGCGCGATTGCGTATCTGACGCCGCTCACCTATACGAGCATTTTGCAGGAGGAGCTCGACCAAAAGACCGAAGTGCTCCTGACCGCGCTGTCCGGGCGGGAGCCGTCCGCGTGTGACGAGGTGCTTTCCGCCTTTTGCAGGGAGACGGGCGCAGCGCTCCGTCTGTCAGACGAATATGGGCGAATTCTGTACGATACGATTTCGTCTGAGGCTTATCTTGTGGAAGGCACCGCAGAGCGTGCGGCGATCACCACGGAAGAAAGTGAAACGCTTGAACAGGATGCGGTTATGCAGGCCACGGAGGCCGGAGACGCGACCGGCACAGCGGAGAGC
>USDD01000018.1 GCA_900553265.1 uncultured Eubacteriales bacterium | reverse complement strand
GGGTGAGCCCCTCCAGGTCCTGCCCAGCCGACAGGCAGTCGATGTTGGCCTCGTTCTGGCTCATGGCGCTGCGGCAGAGGTGGGACACCCGCACCTTGGAGATGCTGAACATGGTGTCCTGGTTTTTGGGGTTGATGCCGCAGAGTTTGCGAAAGGACTTGTAGACGGCGGTCATCAGGTAGCTCGACACCTCCCGCGTCAGCGAGTCGTTGCGCCCCTTGGAGAGCATGTCGAAGACGATGTGCAGGGAATTGGTGATGAGCTTTTTGTTGAGCCCCGTCATGATGCTGCCGGCAAATGCTTTCTGGCGGCCGCCGTCCCCGTCGGGCAGGTCGTCCACCGAGAGGGTGAGCCCGGCCCGGTCGGGCGAGCGGCCCAGCAGGTAGTCGCAGGAGACGCCGTAGTAATCGGCCACCTTCACCACAAACTCCAGCCCGCACTCGCGGATGCCCTTTTCATAATGGGAAAGAAGGGCCTGGGAGACCCCCAGATCCTGGGCGGCCTGTTTTTGGGTGATGCCCCGCTCCTTGCGAAGCAGAGTGATGATCCGATTGAATTCCATAACTGGCGATACTCCTGACTGTTCAGGCCGCGGGGCACAAATTGAAATTTATGCAGGTCGGCCGTTGCATTTTCACAATACGTATGGTAAATTATAAAGCAGCAAAAACGCTTTGTAAATACATTTTTCGTCAATTATTTTCCCGAAATTTCGGCGGGTTGACCAGTTCCGAATGGAACTCTAAATATGCCGCCGGTGCCTGGGAATGTTTGCTAAATATTGTGGTGCCCGCAAAGCAGGATTTGAAAGGGAACCAAGGCTGTAACCATTTTGTAATCTTTTGGCAGGCCAGACGGCTGCCCGGCAATCAGAAGAGAGGACGTTTTTATGAAGAGCTATCAACTGCATCTCATCCGCCATGGCCTGACCCAAGGCAACCTAGACGGCCTTTACGTGGGCAGCGGAACCGACCTGCCCCTGTGCGAACAGGGCCGGGCCGACCTGCTGGACCTGCGGGCTCGGTTTGCCTACCCGCAGCCGGATACGGTGTTCTGCTCCCCCATGCGGCGCGCGGTGGAAACCGCCGAGATCCTCTTCCCGGAGGCGGGCAAGAAGATGGTGGTGCAGGATCTGCGGGAGATGGCCTTCGGCGTGTATGAGGGCCGCAAGGTGCGGGATCTGGTGAAGGACCCGGACTTTGCCCGCTGGATGGACCCCACCAGCGGCTACACCCCGCCCCATGCCGAGGCTGCGCCGGACTTTCACACCCGCTGCCGGGAGACCCTGATGAAGCTGTTTGAGTACATGATGCGCACCGGCACCCATGAGGCCGCCTGTGTGACCCATGGCGGCGTACTGATGAGCATGATGGCCCAGAAGGCCCTGCCCTACCACAAGCCGGAAGAGTGGATGGCGGACCCGGGCTGCGGCTACACCCTGCGCACCGATGCCTCTCTCTGGATGCGGGACGGCCTGATGGAGGCCGTGCAGGTGCTGCCCCTGGGCTATCTGGACGAGGCGTGACGCGCCGGGCGGCTTCACAGCCCTGCCGCGAAGCAAAAAGCAAACACACAGCCGCAGTGCGCGGCAAAGGGAAGATGCAAAAATTTCACCTTTTGCCAGCACTCTGCGGCTGTGTTTTTTACAAACAGTATGGTATAATGCAAAAGGAAGGAAAGTTTGCCAAGGCAAACCGCGCTTCCGGCGTATGATTAATCATTTGTAAAAAAGAAAGCAGGGCCTTTGCCCGGCCGCGGCACTTCTCTGAGGCGCTGCCGGAGAGGGCCGATGCTTTCCAGGGAGGATTCCGCCAATGCACAAGCTTTTCGACCCCATTGCGGAGCGTGAGTATGCCGCCTGTGTGGCCGACCTGCTGAACAGCGACGAGGTGCTGTGGATGAAGAACATCCGCCACCACCATTTTGTCACCTGTTACGAGCATTCGTTGTTTGTCTCGTATGTGGCCTATCGCCTGGCCCGCCACTGGAACATTGATGTCCGCGAGGCAGCCCGTGCCGGCCTGCTGCATGACCTGTTTTTGTACGACCCCAAGGATAAGACCCAGTATGAGGGCAACCAGTGCTTTGCGCACCCGGTGGCGGCGCTGAAAAATGCGTCCCGTCTGACCGAGCTTTCGGACGCAGAGGCCGATGCCATCGTGACCCATATGTGGCCTCTGGCCAAAAAGATGCCCCGCTATAAGGTGAGCTATGTGGTGAACGTGGCCGACAAACTTTGCGCGGTGATCGAGGGCGTCTACCTGTACCGGCTGATGAAGCTGGACCGGCGGATGCAGCCCATCTTTGCCTGACCGGCCGCGATGCACACGCAAAAACGCAGAACTCCCTCCGCCTGCACCAAAACGGTGCCGGGCGGGGGGAGTTTTTTGTTCCGGGGTTTTCTCGAACTTGATGGGCTTTCGGGAAGCGAGGGGAAACTCAGCCCTCGGTGCTGGCTGCGTCCGCCGCAGGCTCACCGGCCTCGTCGCTGCCTTCCTCCTCCGGGGCCGGGGTCGGCTCCTCAGTGGGTTCCGGCGTGGCCGTTGGAACGGGGGTGGGCAGCGGCTCCATGGCGTTCAGGGGGTTCAGCTTTTCGTCGCCGCCCTTTACCATCACGCTCTGGCCGTCAAAGCCGCCGTACAGGGCAATGTAGCTCTTGCCGGGGTTTACGGTCAGTTTCTGCCCGGCTTCGTTGTAAAAGGTAAAAGCCTGGGCGGCGGTCCCTTTTTCCCAGCGGATCTTCTGCCAGGTGCCGCCGGTGAGGTACAGGCCCTCGCCGCCGCTGGTCAGGTCGTAATCGCGGGTATAGCCGTCGTCCTTAATGCCGGCCCGGCAGCTGAGCACGAACACATTGGTGAAGCACAGCTGGGCCTCTTCGTCGTTGCCGTCGGTCTGCGGCTCCCAGTCGGCCCGGTATTTGTCGTAGGTGCCCTCGTCCTCGTTGTACAGCAGGGGGATCACGTCATCCGGCGCGAACTGGATCTCAATGCGCTCGGCGGCGCTGCTGCCCTGGGCGTTTTCTCCGAAGTGGAACAAGTCGGGCAGGGCGGTTTCGCTCTCGGCGGCCATGCCGTACAGGCTGCGGGCATCCTCCAGCCGCTCCTGATTGATGTACCAGCCGAACTCGTGGCCCTTCAGGCCCCGTTCTTCGTCAAATTCAAAGGCGTGGGTGCCGGCGCTGCTGGCCTCAATGGGCTGGTAGCTGTAATAATTCAGCAGATTGGCCGCGTAAATGTTGCTGCCGATCTGCACCGGCACGGCGTTGTAGGGCATGACCATCTGCCAGAAGGTGTCGCGCCCCTCGGCCACGGGGCCGACCTTGTCCGGCAGGTTGTTGTAGCCGCCGTACACCGCCATCAGGGTGCTGGTCTTGCCCTCGAACAGGGCCTCCACCACCAGATCGGCGGCGCATACGCCCCACTGGTTCCAGGCGCTTTCCCGGTTGTTCAGCACCACGGCGATGGGCCGGGGCTGGGCGCCGCTGTGGGCCGAACCGGTGAGAATGTTGTGGTCCGCCTCAGCGGCCGCCGCCGGGGCAGGGGTGTCGGTGGCCTGGGGCGCCGGTGAGGCGTCGGAAGACGCGGGGGCCGAAGAGGCGGAACCGCCGCAGCCTACCAGAAGCCCGGCGGCCAGAGCCAGGCTGAGTGCACCGGCCAGAATACGTTTTGTCATGGATTTTTTCCTCCTGTTGGGGAGATGAATGGCCCGGGCCGCAAACCGGCGGGCATGAAATCGCGTTTTGAACCGCGGCAGAAATCGACGTCAGTCGGCGCTCTCCACGTAGGTTTCTTCGGTGGCAGCCTCGGGGCCATCGGTGCTTTCCGAAGCGGTGTAGCCGAACCGGGAGGCTTCGTCCACGTCCACTACGGCCACATAGCTCTTGCCGGTGTTCACCTGCAGGTTCTCGGTCATGTCGTAGTTCCACAGCTGCAGGGCTTCCAGGTCGGTGCCCTTGGTCCAGCGGATCTTCTCAATGTGGCCGCCGTAGCAGTAATAGCCCACACCGCCCCAGCTGTACTCGGCATACTGCAGGTCCTGGGCCTCGTGGCCGGGGTAGGTGTGAATGTCGGTGAACAGCACAACCACGTTGTCAAAGGCGAGCTGCCGCTCGCTGTTTTCGTCCACCGTGTCCATGTAATCGCCCATCTGGGGGTAGTACTGGGCCATTTTGTACTGGCCCAGACTGCTGTCGTAGGTGAAGCGGGTGCGGTAGTTCTCGGAATGCACGATGGTCACCTGGGCGGCATCGTCGCCGTTTACCTGACGGGGGGCTTCCCGATAGTCCACAAAATTGAAGAAGGTGCTGTTATAGGTACGGCTGGTGTCCACATCGTTGCTGGTGATGTACTTGCCCACGTGCTCCGCGTCGGTGTACTCGGTGTGCTCGTAGACCAGGCCGTTGTTGTAGCTGTAGCCGCGCCAGTTTTTGCGGTTGAAATCCCGGTAGCCGTTGCCGCCGTTGTTCAGGTTCCACTCATCGTAGCTGTAGTTTTTAATATACTGCTTCTGCACCACGCTCTCGCCGTCGTGAATGTAGATGGGCTGCCAGGGCAGCACTAGACGGAAGAACTGGTCGCGGGCCGAGCGGATGGGGCCGATGGTGGGCAGCTCTTCGCAGCTGTTGAACAGGGCCATAAAGCGGGTGATGCCGCCCTCCACCTTGATTTCAAACAGCATCTTTGCGTCCGAAAGGCCGCGCTGGGGCCGGGCATCGGTGATGTTGTTCACCATCACCGCGGTGACGCGCTGCCCCTCGGGATAGTCGGCATCCTTGGCTTCGCCGGTGAGGGCGTTGGCCTCGTAAGGCTCCGGGGTGGCCGTGGGTTCCGGGGTGGCGGCAGCCTGGCCGCCCTGCGAGGCAGCGGAAGCGGACCCGCCGCAGCCGGTGAAAAGGCCTGCAGCCAGCGTCAGGACCAGGGCAAGGGACAAAGCTCGTCTCATAGATTTTATTCTCCTGTTTCGGGTTGTGAGAACCGGAGGGCCGCGCGCCCGCGGGCGGCGGCAGCCCCGGCTTCGTATACGTCATCGGCCCGCCGTCGGGCAGGGCCGATTGAGGCGAAAACGGAAAAAGCGCAGGCCGCGGGCAGCGCCAAGCACGGCCCGGATGGCCTGCGGACATATCATTGCTATTGTACCCCCTGCGGGCCGGGTTGTAAAGCGCGCAGGGGGTACCCAAATCTTAGATTTTCTGAAAAAAGGCCGCTCAAGCGCCGTACAGCTCTTCCAGAGTGGCGTCTCCGATGCGGCAGTGGGCGAGCAGATCGTCCCCCACAAAGGAAATGTAGCTGGTGCCGGGGTTCACAGTCACGTCCTGCTCATGGCCTTCATCGTCCACAATGCGCAGCGGGGCCTCGCCGCGGCCCTTCATCCAGCGCACCCGCTCGTACCGGCCCTGGCTGAAATAAAAGCCCACGCCCTGCTCAAGATTCACCTGGGAGAGCAGCCCATCCGGGTAGCGGCCGATGGAGGTGAACAGAAGGAAGACGTTGTCCACCCGGTATTGTCGGCCGCCGTCCGCCGCATCCAGCTGCGGCTGGCCGAATTCCGACTTGTAATAGCGGCCGTCCTCGGTGCTGTAATCAAAGCGCACGTCCTCGTAGGGCGAAAAGCGGAAGCTCAGGCTGTAAGCGATGCCGTCATCCAGGGCACGGGGGGCTTCCTCATAGGATTGGAAATTGAACACCGGGTCCGGCTCGCCCTCGGTCTCCAGCCCGTAGCGCTCCAGGGCGCTTTCCAGCGTGGAGCCATCGGTGTACACGGAGTTTTCCTGGCTGCGGGTGCGGCGGCGCTCGGCGTCGATCCAGTAAAAATTCTTGTAGCGCCCGTTGATGGAGCGCACATCGGTGCAGTGAAACGCATCCAGCATGTCCAGCGCATAGGAAGAGCCGCCAATGTGAACGTACAGGCAGTTCAGCGGAATCATCAGCTGCACGTGCTGGTCCCGCGCCGAGCGCAGCGGCCCCACCAGCGGCAGGGCCGACCGATCCCGGTAAACGGCCATCAGGCGGGTGATGCCCCCCTCGGTGATCATTTCATACACCAGATCGGCGGCGTTCAGGCCGCTTTGTGGCAGGTCCTCTTTCATATTGCCCAGCATCACCGCCACGCCGCGCTGCCCCTCGGGGTACCCTTCGGTTTTGGCCAGGCCGGTGTAGGGGTTCACGTCCTCATCCAGCGTGAAGGCGGGGGCAGAGGGGGTTGGCGCCGGTGCCTGCACCGAAGAGGGCGAGGAAGAGACCCGGCCGCAGGAAACACACAGCAGGCTGCACAAAGCGGCAGCGCCGAGAATGACGGGCCATTTGCCCACAGTGGAACCCTCCCTTCAGCGGGGCAGTGCCCCGGACGGCTGATGTTATCCATATTATAAAGGAAGGGCCGGGTTTTGTAAACTCTTTGTAATTATTTTGCCCGCGCCCCCGGCGGATGATCCGCTGAAAAAACAGGGCGGCCGGCAGTATGATGCGGACATCCGGCAGTTTTGCGGGAAAAAGGGTTGACAGAGAAAATGAGTGCTGTTATAATAATAAAGCTATATATGAGCCATTAGCTCAGTCGGTAGAGCACCTGACTTTTAATCAGGGTGTCCGGGGTTCGAATCCCCGATGGGTCACCATTCAAAACCGCTGTGCCGCAAGGCTTTCGGCGGTTTTCTTTTTGCCTTCCACCCATTTTTCCACCCACTTGTGCAGCTTTTTTGCAACTTTGTTTTTCGAATAAGCCCCCGTATTTTTGCGAAATTCGAGCCATCTGTCTCTTGTCGAGGTGCGTGCATATGTAATCCGGAAGCCATTCCGGTGTGCCGGGCGGCATATCGTCGGCGCGGTTCCTGACCGCTCGATGCAGCGCGTCTGAGTTCGATGATCTGGCACGCCGGATGGGGCTCTTTGATCAATCTTGTCGTGTTCCAATTGAGGTTTGCTGATTCGATGTTGGAGACAATCGCCAAAATTTACGTTTGCAGCGGCTTATTCTGCTTGACAAGGCGTGTCCGCGGTGCTAAAATTGCGCGCATATTTTAGAAGCATTCTGTCTTGGGGGGCGAATGGCGATGAGAAAATATACCTTTCGATACGGCGACGGCACGGTGGAGATTCCTCTGGACGAAAAAAACGTGCTGGGTGAGCTGCATGGAAACCGCGTTCCGGCGATTGAGGACATTCCCGCGGCGCTGGACGGGGCGCTGAACGCGCCCGTGGACGCGCCGGCGATGAAGGACTGGCTTTGTCCGGGCGACCGGGTCTGCCTGATTGTCAGCGACATGTCGCGCTTCTGGATGCGACAGGACAGGGTGATTCCGCCGCTGGTGGATTATATGAACCGCGCGGGCATTCCGGACACGCAGATCACGATTCTGGTGGCGAATGGAACGCACATCGGCGGCGACGAGGCCGAGCTGCGTACGCTGGTGACGGACAGCATTTACGATCGCATCCGCGTGGTGAACCACGACTGCCTTGCGCCGGATCTGGTGGACGTCGGCGTCACGCCCCACGGCACGCGGGTGAGGATCCATCCCCTCGCGGCGCACGCGGACAGGGTGGTCTGTCTGGGCGCGTGCACGCACCATGTGATGGCGGGCTTCGGCGGCGGCCGGAAGAGCATTCTGCCCGGCGTGAGCGCCATGGATACCATCTGCCACAACCACGCCTTCGCCCTCGACCCGAGCTGTCTGCGCAGCAATCCGCGCATCGGCAACGGCAAGACCGTCGACAATCCGCTCAACGACGACATGTGCGAGGCGGCGGCGCTGGTGAAGAACCTGTACGTCGTCAATCTGGTGATGAACGCCGAGATGCAGCTGGCGGAGATCTACGCCGGGCACTATCTGACCTCCTGGCAGAGGGCCTGCGAGGCGGTGGATCGAATTTACCGCGTGGACGTTCCCGAGCGCGCGGACATGATCGTCGCCAGCTGCGGCGGCTTCCCCAAGGACATGTCCCTCTATCAGGGCACCAAGACCATCGACAACATCGAATTCGGCCTGAAGAGGGGCGGAACGCTGGTGCTGCTCATCGAGGCGCGCGACGGCGGCGGCCCCGAGGAGTATTTCGACTGGATTCGCGACTGGACAAACGGAACGATGGAGGCGCGCCTGCGCGAGCATTTCACGGTGCCCGGCTACATTTTCCTTTTGAACTGCGAGCAGGCGAAGCGCTACAACATTTTGATGCTCACGTCGGTGCCGGCCGAGACCGTCGCGCCGATGGGGCTGAAGGCGTTTTCGGACGTGGAGTCGCTGATGAAATGCGCGCAGCCGGAGGGCAAGAAGATCTACGTCATTCCCAATGGCAGCACGGTGGTTCCACACGTGAAGGGGGAGAAATAAAAATGCGCAGACACATTGCCGAGCGTTTCCAGAACTACTCGGGCGGCCTTTCGCTGGACACGGAGGCGCTGAAGCGCTATCCCGACATAATCGACCTGAGCATCGGAGACACGGACTTCACCACCGACCGGCGCATCATCGACGCGGCCTATGCCGACGCCTGCGCCGGCTACACCCATTACGGCGATCCCAAGGGCGACCCGGAGCTGATCGCGGCCATCCGCCGGGCGTGGAGAGAGGACTTCGGTCAGGAGCTCTCCGAGGACGAGGTGCTGGTCACCACCTCCAGCTGCATCGGCATGTCCCAGACGCTGATGGGCATTCTCAATCCCGGCGACGAGGTGATCGTCTTCGGGCCGTATTTCGCCGCTTACGCCTCGCAGATCGCGCTGGCCGGCGGCCGGACGGCGGAGGTCGTCACCCGCGAGGCGAACGGCTATCGCCCCCACGAGGAGGATATTCGCCGGGCGATCACGCCGAAAACCCGGGCGATGATCGTCAACACGCCCTGCAATCCCACCGGCGCGGCCTATGATATGGACACGCTGCGCATGCTGGCGCGCATTGCTGAGGAATACGACCTGCTGATTCTCGCCGACGAGATCTACACGCGCTATCTCTACGACGGAGAATTTGTGCCCATGCGGACGCTGCCCGGCGCGGCGGAGCGCACGGTGACGCTGAACAGCTTTTCGAAGAATTTCATGATGACCGGCTGGCGCGTGGGCTACATCATTGCCCATCCCGACCTGATCCGCGTGTTCAAGGCGGTGAACGACGCGCTGACCTACACCGCGCCGTCCATCTCTCAGCGCGCCGCCATCCGGGCGCTGGAGCTTCGCGGCGAGATCGCCGAGACGTACATCTCCAAATACCGCGACCGAGTGTTTTATGCATCCGACCGCATCGAGAAGATCCCGTATCTGACGCTCCTCCGGCCGCGCGGCACGTTCTATCTCTTCCCGGGAATCGAAAAAACCGGCATGGACGACAGGGCGTTCTGCGCGTTCCTGCTGGAGAAGGCGCATCTGCTCGTCTCCCCCGGCAGCGTGTTCGGCAAGGCGGGGGAGGGGCATTTCCGCATCGCCTGCACTGTCAGCCAAGAAAAGCTGGCCGAGGCGATGGACAGGCTCGCCGCGCTGGCTCCGGCATTTGAAAAGCGATAAAAGTTTACATTAGTGAGCCTTGACATCTGAATGAGCATGCGTATAATTATACGCGTATTCCGAATTAAAATACTTCAGGAGGAAAAAACGATGAAAAAGCTTCTTGCGATGGTTCTGTGCCTGTGCATGCTGTGCTGCGCGGCGGCCGCTTCCGCCGAGGGCGTCGTGGACACGATCAAGGAAAAGGGCGTTCTGGTGATGGGCACCGAGGCGACCTACGGCCCCTATGAGTTCCTGGACGACAACGCGAACCCCATCGGCTGCGACGTGTGGCTGGCGGAGCAGATCGCCGCGGAGCTGGGCGTGGAGCTTCAGGTGACGGACATGGCCTTCGACGGCATCATCGACGCGGTCAAGACCGGCATGGTGGACATCGGCATCGCGGCGTTCACGGTCAACGAGGAGCGCGCCAAGGTCATCGATTTCTCCCACGAATATGAAAAGAGCCAGCAGCTGCTCATCGTCCAGAAGGGCGACGCGGACAAGTACACCACCGTCGAGTCTCTGGCGGGCCAGAAGGTCGGCGCGCAGATGGGCACCATTCAGTCTCAGCTGATCGAGGCCGCGCTGCCGGATTCCACGCTGTTTGAGCTGGATACCTATCCGTCCCTGGCCATGGAGGTTGTCAACGGCAACATCGCCGGCTTCGTGTGCGACTACGCGGTGGGCATGGGCATGGTGGCCAGCAACGACAAGCTCGAGGTCGCCAACTTCACCTTCTCCGACGAAGCGGCCACCTTCGGCAAGGCCTGCGTCGTCGCCAAGGGCAATGACGATCTGCTCGAGGTCGTGAACACGGTCATCGACCGCGTGGTGGAGGACGGCTCCTATCTGGAGAAGTTCAACGAGTACAATGCCATCTGGAGCGGTGAGGCGGCCGACTGATCGGCGGACGCGTTCCAGATTCAAACCAAACCGGAAGGCCGGCAAAGTGCGGCTTTCCGGTTTGAACTGTTCCTGCGGCGGACATAGAGCGGCCGCCGCGCGGGGAATCCGCGCTCAAAGGAGAATTTCATGCAGTTTTTAATCACAATGAAGGATCTGGTGGTGCGCTACCACAGCTTTTTTCTGGAGGGCGTGGGCAATACGCTCATCATCGCCGTCTTTACCGTGCTGTTTGGTACGATTCTGGGCGTGCTGAT
Organism: uncultured Eubacteriales bacterium; assembly: GCA_900553265.1. GTDB lineage: Bacteria > Bacillota > Clostridia > Christensenellales > Aristaeellaceae > Faecivicinus. The sequence goes on along the minus strand of USDD01000018.1, from coordinate 23,548 downwards.
GGCCATGGCGCGCATGAGCAAGTTCAAGCCGCTGAAATGGCTGGCGACGGCGTACATCGAATTTTTTCGCGGCACGCCGCTGATGGTTCAGCTGATGTTCATCTTCTACGGCCTGCCGATGATCGGCGTGACCTTCCCGACAGTGAGCTTTATTCCGGATTTCGACCGCTTTGCGGCGGGCGTGGTGGCCATGAGCCTGAACAGCTGCGCCTATGTGGCCGAGATCATCCGCTCGGGCATTCAGGCGGTGGACGCGGGGCAGATGGAGGCCGCGCGCTGCCTGGGCTTTCACCATCGCGAAGCCATGACGCTGGTAATCCTGCCCCAGGCCGTGCGCAACATCCTGCCCGCGCTGGGCAACGAATTCGTGACCATCATCAAGGAATCGTCCATCGTGTCGGTCATCAGCATCGCCGATCTGATGTTCCGCGCGAAGGGCATCATCGCCAAGACCTACAACAGTCTGGAATGTCTGGCGGTGGTGGCGATCATCTACTTCATCCTGACCTTCCTGGGAGGACGGCTGATCGCGCTGATGGAGAGGAGAATGTCCTATGGCAGAAAAAAATAGCATGATCGAGGTTCGCCATCTGACCAAGCGCTTTGGCGCGCTCACCGTGCTTAACGATGTGAGCACCTCCTTCGCCGCCGGCGAGGTGGTGAGCATCATCGGCCCCTCCGGCGGCGGCAAGAGCACCTTTCTGCGCTGCCTGAATTTGCTGGAAACGCCCACGTCGGGGCAGGTGCTGGTGGACGGAACGGACATCTGCCGCAAGGGCGCGGACGTGGACCGGCTGCGCCAGAAGATGGGCATGGTGTTTCAGCAGTTCAACCTGTTCGAAAACATGAACGTGCAGCGCAACCTCACCGTCGCGCCGATGCGGATTTTGAAGATGTCCAGGGAAGAGGCCGACGAAAAGGCGGCGCAGCTGCTCAGGCGCGTCGGCCTGTACGACAAGCTCCTTTCCTATCCCAGCCAGCTCTCCGGCGGTCAGAAGCAGCGCATCGCCATCGTCCGCGCGCTGATGATGAATCCGGAGGTCATGCTGTTCGACGAGCCCACGAGCGCCCTCGACCCGGAGATGATCGGCGAGGTGCTCGGCGTGATGAAGGCGCTGGCCGAGGACGGCATGACGATGATCGTCGTGACCCATGAGATGCGCTTTGCACGCGAGGTCAGCGGCCGCACGCTGTTTCTGGACGGCGGCAGAATCGAAGAGGACAAACCCTCGAAGGAGCTGTTCAACCACCCGGAAAGCCCTCGCCTCGTCAGTTTTCTGGAAAAGGTGCTGTAAGGGCAACACCGCACAATTCGGCGGCGCGTCTGGCTCTGTCTTTTCCGCCATCTGCGGCATGCAGATTCCTCGATTACACTCCAGTAAACCTTCGGAATTTGCATTTGCATCTGACGAAGAACCCATTCGCCGGACGACCGCCTCATTTGCGAGGAGTTACCTTATGAAAAATTCGCCCGCCGAAGCGGGCGAATTTTTCATAAGGATTCCTCATTGGCTTCGCCGGGGAATCATTATTTTCAATGTAAAACCGAGGACTTTCGCCCTCGGCAGTATGGAGGAAAATTATCCCAGCAGCTTTTCCAGCTGATCGACCTTGTCGGCCAGCACGCGGACGGAGCTGCGCCAGAATTCCCGGTCGGTCACGTCGATGCCCACGCCGGCGGCCACCTCGCGGACATTGCCCGAGCCGGTGGAGCGCAGCAGCCGGTCGTATTCCGGCAAAAACGCCTCGCCGTCGCGCTGATAGCGGGCGAACACGCCCAGACCGAACAGCAGGCCGAAGGCGTAGGGGAAGTTGTAGAAATGCACGTCCGTGTCGTAATAGTGGCTCTTGCAGGCCCACATGTACGGATGCATGCAGTCGGGATCCAGACCGTCGCCGTAGGTCTGTTTCTGCGCGTCCAGCATGATTTCGCACAGCTCGCGCGGGCTGAGGGAGCGCTCTTTGCGGCGGTCGACGACCTCGCTTTCGAACAGATAGCGGCTGAGGATGTCCACCACCACCTGCGCCGCGTCGCCCACCTGCTGCTCGATGAGCGTCAGCTTCGTCGCGTCGTCGGCGGTCACCAGCATCTTCTCCATCAGCAGCGTCTCGTTGAAGATGGAAGCGGTCTCGGCCAGCGGCATGGGATAGTCGCTCAGCAGCACGGACACGCCCTCCATGCAGCGGTCGTGATAGGCGTGACCCAGCTCGTGGGCCAGCGTGCTGACGGAGGAATAGCTGCCGTCGAAGTTGGTCATCACGTAGCTCATCTTCAGCGGATGCACGCCGGAGCAGAACGCGCCGCCCTGCTTGCCCTCCCGGGGATAGACGTCGATCCAGCGCTCCTCGAAGGCGCGGTCGATGAACTCGGCCATGACCGGGCTGAAGCGGCCCATGACGCGCACCAGCATGGCCCGGGCCTCGTCCAGCGTGTAATGCAGATGGCTCTCACCCACGGGCGCGAACAGGTCGCAGAACTTCAGGCCGCCCTCGTAGCCGAGCATCTTCGCCTTCAGGCGGAAATAGCGGCGGAACATGGGCAGGCTCTCGCGCATCACGTCCAGCAGCGCGTCCAGCGTTTCGCGATCCATGCGGCTCACGTCCAGCGCGGAATCCAGCACCGAGTCGTAATGGCGCAGATCCATCAGGGTCAGCGCCTCGCCCTTGATGCCGTTCAGACACGCGGCCATGGGAATCTCGATGCGCGGATAGGCGGAGATTTCCGCCTCGTAGGCGCGGCGGCGCACGTCGGCGGACGCGTCGTAGGCCAGTCCGCGGATGGCGGAGAGGGGGAGCGTCTCGCTCTTTCCGTCCTTCTCGAAGGGAATCATCAGGTTCGCGTCCAGATCGTTCCGCAGGCGGCTCCACGCGCTGCCGCCGGTGGTCTGCATCCGCAGCACCGTGGGCTCCAGCGCCGGGTCGATGACGTGCGCCGCGCTCTGCTTCAGCTTGCGCAGCAGGAATGCGTGCTCCTCCAGCACGGGCTGGCCTGCGATGAACGCGTCCAGATCGTCGATCCTGCCCAGCAGGCGGCTCAGCGCGCTGAAGGTCTGCCGGCGCTCGATGTCCATATCGTTCACGCGGTCGTAATAGGCCCGCGCGCCCTCGTTGTTCGCGTCCACGGCGAGAGTCAGAAAGGTGAAGCTGCCGATCTTGATGGACGCGTCCTCCACGCGCTTCAGCGTCTCCAGCACGGCGGCGAGGCCCTCGGGCGTGCAGTGGCCGGACAGCTCGTCGATGGCGGCGCGCAGACCCGTCAGCAGCGCGAAGACCTCGGCGGTCTCGCGGTGCAGCTTCGGGTCGTCAAATCCTGCGTAGAGCTTGGACAGATCCCAGTTCATTTGATGTTCCTCCATTCTGAGTTTTCATTCAGCAGATCCTCAGCGGCCTCGCGATAGACGCGCAGCGCCGAGGGAATCGCGGTTTCGGTAAAATCGGACACGAGTATCCAGCCGTCGGGAACGCCGTCGGCTGCGGCGGACGCGCCGACCATGCGCCAGATTCGATGGGTGAACACGTGGCGGCTGGGCGGCAGCGGCCCGAGAACGCGCACGTTTTCGAAGCCTGCGTCCGTCAGCGCGGATTGCAGCGCGTCGGGGGAGAGACGCCCCTCGAGCATGGGAAACTCGTACAGTCCGCCCAGCAATCCGCCGGAGGGTCGGCGGCGCACGGCGACGCGGCCCCCGCAGCGCACCACGGCCACCGTCCACTCGGATTCCTGCCTGACGATGGGCGGCTTTTTTCGGGGAAAGCTCTCCGGGTCGCCCTCCCGCGCGGCGGCGCAGAGGGATTTCAGCGGGCACTGGTTGCACTTGGGAGCCTTGGGCATGCAGATTGCCGAGCCGAGATCCATCAGCGCCTGATTGTAGTCGCCGGGGCGCTGGAAATCCATGAATTCCATGGCAGGCGCTTCCAGATCGAAGGGCGTTTTCAGCGGCGCGTCCCAGGCGAGCACGCGGGTGAGAATGCGCGCCTGATTGCCGTCCAGCGCCGGAACCGGCTGGCCAAAGGCGATGGACGCGATGGCGTTGGCGGCGTAGGGCCCTATGCCGGGCAGCTTTTTCAGCTCCGCCGCCGTCTCGGGCAAGCGTCCGCCGCGATCCAAGGCGACGACCTTCGCCGCGGCGTGGAGACAGCGGGCGCGGGAATAGTAGCCCAGTCCCTCCCAGAGCTTGAGCACCTCGTCGGTCTCGGCTCGCGCCAGGTCGCCGACGGTGGGGAAGCGCGAAAGAAAGCGGCCGTAGTATCCGGCCACCGTCTCCACGCGGGTCTGCTGGAGCATGATCTCCGACAGCCACACGCGATAGGGGTCGGCGGTTCCGCGCCAGGGCAGATCGCGCCGGTGCCGGTCGTACCACTTCAACAGAAGGTTGGAAAGCTCGCTCAAGATGGAACCTCCGGAATGGAATCAGGCAATCGTTGAAAAATTCCCGATTTGAAAATCGGGAATTTTCGCTGCAGGGGGACGGCTTATTCGCGGCCGATGGTCGCCACGTCCGAGCCCATGGTGCTCTGCACCTCGGCCCAGACTGCGGCCATGCGCTGATAATCAGAATACGGCATGCCCTCGGGGATATTCTCCTCGGTCTCGCCGATCCACTGGCCGACGGGCATGACGCGATACTGATACAGCTCCGAATCCTCGGTCTGATAGCGCCACACGTAGGTCGGAATGTAGACGGGATTGACGATTTCGAAGGTTCCGTCCGCCTGCTCCTGAATGGTGAATTCGAAGATGATGCCCGAATCCGCGTACTGGGCGCGCTGGTTGGACAGCATGTTGCCCGTTGCGCACAGGCAGAGGGTGCGGTTTTTGCCCGAGCCGTCCAGCGCGTCGGCTTCGATCCAGTAGGCGGGCTGCACCACGTGGGGGTTATAGCCGATGATTACGTCCGCGCCTGCGGCGGTCAGCGCCTGAGCCAGCTTGTACTGGTTCTGGGTGGGCGTGCGCTCAAGCATGTTGCCCCAGCTGACGTAGGCCACGATGACCTCCGCGCCGGCGGCGCGCGCGTTCTGGATGTCGGTCACGGCGTTGCTGTGGGAGACGAGGTTCACGCCGTATTCCACCGCGGCCGCGTCGGTGTTCTTCTCGTTGCCGTTGACGGTCTCGGTGTAGGCCACGAAGCCCACCTGAATGCCGTTGATATCCTTGACGACCGGCGTGGCGCGCTCCTCGGCGGAGGTCGCCGCGCCCACGTAATCCATTCCCGCGGCGGTCACATTGGCGATGGAGGCCTGCAGCTCGGCGAAGCCGCCGTCCAGCGCGTGGTCGTTGGCCAGCATCATCATGTCCACGCCGCAGTCCTTCAGCGCGCTCAGCAGCGCCGAGGGCGTGTTCATCTTGCCGCCCTGGCCGGAGACGCCGGCGGTGTCGCCCAGCGTGCCCTCCACGTCGGCCACGGTGTAGTCGGCGTTGCCGATGACGGCGGCGACGTCGGAGAACATGGGGGAGAAGTCGAAGGTGCTGTCGTCTGCGTTATAGGCGGACTTGAGCAGGTCGTTTTCGATGGCGATTTCGCCCAGTGAGCGGATGGTCGCGCTGCGCGGAGCCGGAGTCGGCGTGGGCGCAGGGGTGGGAGTGGGCGTGGGATCGGCAGTCGGCTCCGCCGCCGGATCGGCCGTGGGAGACGCGGACGGCGCGGAAACCTGCGCGCCCTTCTGAACGTCTGTCTTTCCGCCGAACGGATCAAAAATCAGCGCCGCCACCAGCGCAAGGACGAGGACGATCAGCGCGGCGAGCACGCCGAGGCCCAGCGGAGTGATTCTGTAATGGCCGATCTTGAGACCCTTCTTGGAATTGGACATCCGTAATTACCTCCATGCAAGCCCGCCGCGGCAATCGGGCGGGTGAAGCGTTCTTACCATATATTATAGCACACGAACGCGCGTCCTGCAACGGCAATTCGCACGCTGGAAATATTTTTCTTGAATGTTACAAAATATGAATATAATGCGTTGGAAATTTCAGGAAGATGAAACTATTATATCGATAACGAAAAAAAGTCCGCTTTTTTTCGAATTATACTGTTGACACCGGTGTATGGATGTTGTATTCTTGTAGAAGAGAACGTATCATGGTTTACAAATATACATGAGCACGATACAGGAGCGCGAAAAGACGCGCGGATAAAGGTGGGGGAGCGATATGGCGACGCACAAGCTCGGAAAGCTCAAATTCCGGATTCAGGACCGCGGAATCGAATTCCGCTGGGGAGACGGCGAGATCCGTCGCTTTGGTCTGGGCAAAAAGAGCGGCGAGACCGAATATGACGATTCCTACGAGCAGGAGGGCGACGGCGCGGAGTACGATTCCGGCTATTCCGATTACGCGGAAGAGCCCACGGAGGACGCGGGCGAAAGCGCGTACAGCGGCCGCTTCTCCGGCGACGAGAGCGAATACGACGCCTATGTAGACGACGCCTACGCCGACGATCAGTACGCCTCCAACGAGGAGCCGGACGATCGCTACGCGCAGGAGGATTACGCGGACGACGACGGCTATGCCGACGAGGATCGCTACGCGGATGAAGATCGCTACGCCGACGACGGCTATGCGGATGACAACGGGTACGCCGACGAGGATCGCTATGCCGACGATGGCTACGCGGACGATAATGGCTATGCCGATGACGGCGGCTATGCCGGAGACGACGGCGAATACGCCGACGAGGACGGCTATTACGACGAAAACGGCGAATACGTCGACGACGGCGAGTACGCGGGCGAGGAGGAGTATTCCGGCGACTATCCCGAGGGAACGCTGGGCGCCGTGCTTCGCTATGTGGACGAAAACGACTGGGTGACGTATCTGCTGCTGTTCCTGCTGCCGCCGCTGGGCATCTATCTGCTCTGGCGCAGGAACCGCTTCGATCAGACGCTGCGCTATGCGCTCACCGCGGGCTCGGCCGTATGGTTCATCGTGCTGGTGATCCTGCTGGCGATGCAGCTCTTCGGCGGTCATAGCGACGTTCAGACCGGGCCGAACCTGCCGACGCTCGCGCCGGCGCAGACGGCGGAGGCTACCGAAACGCCCGAGCCGCAGACCACCCTTGTGCCCGAAGCCACCGTCTCCTCCGACGGAAGCGGCGTAATCGGCGCAACCGACGCGGTCGCCCCCTCGGCCACGCCCATCACCGGAACCAACGTCGGCACCAGCAGCAACCTCGTCTGGGTTTCCTCCACGAGCCTGCTGTATCACAAGAACAACACCTGCTCGCTCATTGGCGCGAGCGAAACCGTCTCTCAGGTCACGCTGGACAACGCAAAGCAGCGCAACAAGTTCGAGTGCCCCGAGTGCTACGGCGGGGAGACTTATTACGCCACGGCCAACGGCGACTATTACCACAAGGATCCGACCTGCAGCAGCATGAAGAACGCGGTGGTCTTCCCGAAGGATGCTGCGGAGTACTACCACAAGGATGCGTGTCCCGTCTGCGTGACCGGAGAGAAGAAGTCCCTCGACGAAAAGACCTCAACCGCCGGCGGCGTGTACATCAGCACCTCCACCACCGACAAGAGCGGCGTGAAGGTCTGGTGCACCAGAGGCGGCAAGCACTACCATACCACGGCCACCTGCTCCGGCATGGAGGGCGCGAGCCAGATCAGCCTGCGCGACGCGATTCTCGCCGGCAAGACCGCCTGTTCCACCTGCTGCGCGGCGGCGGCAACGCAGGTTTACTGCCGCTCTGACGGAACCTATTACCACGCCAACGGCACCTGCTCGGGCATGAAGAACGCCAAGGCCGTGACGCTGGCTGAGGCGATGGTGCTGGGCAAGAAGCGCTGCCCCACCTGCCTGCCCCAGACGCAGAGCGGCGGCGGCTCCAACCAGACCACGGGTCAGTACTACGTCTACGCCACGCCCACGGGCAAGTACTATCACACCAAGAGCAACTGCGGCGGCATGAAGGACGCGGTGCAGGTGACGCTCAGATCCATGGTCGAAGCGGGTCGTCCGGCCTGCCCCACCTGCTGCAGCGGCGCGGAGATGTCGGTGTATGTCTCCAGAGGCGGAACCTACTACCATTCCTACGCCACATGCTCCAACATGAAGGAGGCGGTGGAGGGCACGCTGGCTCAGGCGCTGGCCTGGGGCTATCAGAAGTGTCCCAAGTGCTGGGGCTCCAAGACCAACGGAACCACCGGCACGAATACGCAGGATGGTCAGACGACGGACAGCAACGCATACACCGCCACTCGCGACACCATCATGGTCTATGCCCGGCAGGACGGCACGTACTATCACACCAAGAGCAACTGCTCGGGCATGAAGAACGCCAGCCACATCTCCCTCAAGACGGCCATCGAGGCCGGCAAGAAGGCCTGCCCAACCTGCGCGTCGGCGGCGGAACAGCTGGTGTACTCCACACAGGGCGGAAAATACTATCATAAGATCGCCGATTGCAGCAACATGAAGAACGCCTCGCGCCGCACCATCGCGGACGCGCTGATGCTGGGCCAGACGGCCTGCCGGGTCTGCTGGAACACTGTGACGGAGGATCAGCAGGGCGATCCCCTGCCCAACGACAATGCCGACGTGAAATTCATCGTCGGCACGTCGGGCATCAAGGTCTATGCCGCGCCGAATCAGAAGCACTACCATCTGAAGAGCAACTGCACCTCGGGACTGACCCAGGTGGCGCTGGAGACGGCGCTGAACTACGGCAAGACGGCCTGTCCCACCTGCGCGAAGGTGGCGGATCAGGAGGTCTACGCCACGCCCAACGGCAAGTACTACCACGTCAGCCAGAGCTGCGCAGGCAGCGGCGCGGTCAGCGGATCGCTGGCCAAGGCGGTGGCGCTGGGGTTCAAGCCCTGCCCCTACTGCGTCGCGACTACGGATAATGGAGCCAACGGCTCGACCGCGGAGATTTCCCAGGAGGTTCAGAAGTACGGGAAGGGCAGCGGAACCTATACCGCCGGCAAATCCGGCGTGAAGGTCTACTCCAAGGCCAGCGACCGCTACTATCACTCCAGCAAGAAGTGCGCGGGCAGCGGCGCGGTGCATGTCACACTGGAGACGGCGCTGAACTACGGCAAAAAGGCCTGTACGGAGTGCTGCTCCGTCGCCGAAAAGACGGTGTATGCCGCTAAGGGCAGCGGAACCTTCCACGCGCGCAAGAGCCATGCGGGCGATAACGCCGTGGCGGGCACGCTGGCTAAGGCGCTGGCCTACGGCCTGAAGCCCTGCTCCACCTGCTTCACCACCACGGAAAACGCCGGCACGGTCACGCCGGGCGAGGACTATTCCGCTCCGGCCGATTCGAGCGTGTACGTCGACCTGTACTCCGACGACTACTATTACCACAAGGATTCGAAGTGCAGCCAGACGGGCATGAGCGGCGGCACCAAGGTGACGCTGGAGTTCGCCAAGGATCTCGGCTATGCCAGATGCCCCTACTGCAACCCCGCGTCGAGCATTCAGTAGTATTGTTTGCGGAGAAAGCCACTTTGGTTTTCTCCGCATTTTTGCATACAAAGAGCGCCGGACTTCGAGGAGAGAGTCCGGCGCTTCTGCGCTCGTTCAGATGAAAAACTTCTCTCGGCAGCAAAGCTGATGCTGCCAGTCGGTTCGGCTGAAGAAGTGCTTCCCGGCGCGGAGGTGATAGCATACGCCGCCGCGATGGATGGGAACGCCCACCTCGGGCAGCGCGTCCGGCGCGGCCAGACCGGGAACTCGATGGAGCGTCCAGGCCGGCTCGGCGGCGGCACAGCCGAGATACTCGCTCTCGGGATCAGCCCAGTCGTCCTCCGCGGCGGAACAGACGTACAGCTTCCGCGGGGCGACGAGCGCGAGCAGCATGTGCTGGTCGAAGGGCATTTCGAATTCGCGGTCGGCCCAGCGGCGATAGTTTTTGCAGAACCAGTAGGGAAAAACGCGCGAGATGATCTCCACGCTTTCACCGATTTTGCCGCGGGACAGGGCTGCGCCGGAGCATCCGGAGTCGTTGGAGACGACCATGGCGAAGCGCTCGTCCTGCGCCGCGCACCACAGCGCGGTCTTGCCCAGACGCGAATGGCCCGATACGCAGCAGCGGCGCGCGTCGATCTCCGGGCGCTGCTGAAGGTAATCCAGCACGCGGCTGGCGGCGAAGGCCCACATGCCGATCACGCCCCATGCCGTCGGGCCCTCCTGAGGATAGAGCGCCGCGATTCCGTCCAATTCGGGGCCGTCCGAGGTCACGGTCTGATAATCGAAATTGGCGACGGCGTAACCTGCGTCGAGGATTTCCTCGGCAGGCAGGTACCGGTTGGGCACCTCGCCCTGAAAGCCGATGCACACGAAGGCGGGATACGCCCTGCCGTCATGGGGAACCGCGAGCGTCATCGGAAAGGAGAAGCGGCCGCCGGGTGCGTCGAAAGAGAGCCGAATCGTCTCCTGAACCGCCTTGCCGGCATAGGCGTCGGGATTGGCGGACAGAACTTCGCCGCGCACCTCTGCGGGAGGCGCGGGCGTTTCGCCGTATTCCTCGCGCTGAAGGAGCTCGAGCAGCTCCCGGCGGCGAATGCGCCAGTCGTCTATGGTCTGCACATCGCGGCCGTCGTTCATGCGCATCAGCGGCGGAAGCCGCCGCTCGGCGAGCTTTTCGGAAATCATGCAGATTCCTCCCTGTCTTTGTCAGCGCTTGTGGGGAAGGCGAAGGCGCGGCTTGGGCAGATGGACGCGCATGGCGCGCATCTTTGCGTTGACCGCCGCCTGATGCTCGATGTCGGCAATGTCGTGGTCCGGCGTGAACATGCGCCATTTGAGCGTCAGAATCAGTCCCAGCGTGAGCATCAGCGCCGAGCGGGCCAGCGTGGTGAACTGCACCGAATAGGCCTGCATGCCCAGCAGCGGAATGGTCGCGTCGCCGGTGAAGGAGCTGATCCACGTGCCGGTAATCAGCCCCAGGAAGGCGAAGAGATTGCAGCCGATGGTGTAAAAGGCGATGTGCGTCGTGGAATTCTCCTCGGGCAGATTCATGTAAAGCACGTTGGCGTAGGAGAGGTTCAGCCCGACGCTGAGCACGTTCTGAACCACGGCGAGCATCACGTACAGATAGGTCTTGCCCGGCGTGAGAAAGAAGAATCCGATTTCGGTGGGAAACCAGAACAGATTCGCGATGCCGAAGGTCTTGATCCACGAATAGCGCCGGAGCACCCTCTGCCACAGCGGCGCGATGAAGATCAGTATGATCGTGTACATCAGCGACATCGTGTTGATGAGCGTGTAGGAGAAGTGCAGGTGGTTGAGCATGTGGTAGTTCCACAGGCCGTTGTTCAGGTTGGCGACGAAATTCCAGTAGAACATGAACAGCATGCACATCAGGAATTTCTTATAGCGGAAGGGCAGCGTGAACACGTCCGACAGCCGCGATTTGGGGCTTTCGGGATAGGGATATTCCTTTGCGCAGGCCTGCATGGCCACGTCCACCAGCACCATGGCGAACGCGATATAGCGCATGGTCAGAATCAGCGTGTTTTTCCGCGCGGGATCCGTCACCGAGTCCGTCAGAATGCCGCTGAGCAGCAGCACGACGCTGGATATGATGGAGCCGAAGATCTGGTTGTAGGTGATAAAGCGCGTGCGGCGCTCGTTGTCCTCGGGGTAGAAATTGTAGAACCATGTGGTGAAGCCGGGATTGAACAGCGCGTAGACCGCGTGGGCGACGAACATGATGATCGCGAACCACGTCAGCCGCGCGCCCGGGTCGATGACGAACTGGGGCATCAGCGTGGCGCCCACGATGTACAGCGCGTAGAAGAAGATCTTCGAGCCGACCAGCACGGCCTTGCGCCGGGGAATCGGCCCCAGAATCTTGGAGGAAAAAATGCTGAAGCAGCTGGCAATGAACGGGATAAACGTAATAATGCCCACGCCGGTGATGGAGATGCCGTACATGGACAGAAAACCCGTGTGGAAAATGCCGGTGATGAATACGTTGTAAAACGACACGGCCAGCGTGCTGCCCAGCGTAATCAGTCGGCCTCTGGCATGGTCGTCGCGCAGACTGTAGATGTCGCCGAGGGAAGCCCGCATTCTTCGAAGGTCGATTTTCTTCATCGATGAATTCCTCCCGATGGGCAGGATTGTCTGTTTGGAAATTGTATCATATCCGGTGGAGAATGGCAACTGAAATCCGCGAATTTCTGAAAAGATTTTCGGAAGAACGGACGCGAAATTGGTCAAAAGGTCAAAAAGAAAACGCGGCGCGCAGCTCCGAAGAGGGAGCGCGCGCCGCGCCTGTATCAGCGGATCTCGCGGTGCGCCTGTGCCACGAGGCGGCGGATTTCGACGCGGTCGACGAAGGGCTGCGCCGTGTCGTTGGACGGAACGAGGTCGGCGAGGAATTCGAGGTTGCCGTCGCCGCCGCAGACGGGGGAGAAGTCCAGCGCGCGCACGCGCCAGCCCAGAGTGGGAACGAATTCGCACAGCTGCGCGAGCACCTGCTCGTGGACGCGCGCGTCGCCGACCACGCCCTTTTTGCCCAGCGCCTGCGGCCCGGCCTCGAACTGAGGCTTGATCAGCGAGAGCACCCGGCCATTTTTGCCCAGCAGCTGAAACAGCGCCGGCAGGATCAGCTTCACGGAGATGAACGACACGTCCATGACCGCCAGCGACGGCAGCTCCGGGAACATGTCCGCGCTGAGGGTGCGGGCGTTGGTATGCTCCATGGAGACGACTCGCGGATCGGCGGCCAGCGCCGCGCAGAGCTGGCCCGCGCCTACGTCCACGGCGTAGACCTTCCGCGCGCCGCCGCGCAGCAGCACGTCGGTGAAGCCGCCGGTGGACGCGCCAACGTCCACGCAGACCAGCTCCGAGGGATCCGCGCCGAACACCCGCAGCGCCTTTTCCAGCTTCAGGCCGCCGCGGCTGACATAGGGGTGATCCGTGCCCAGCAGCTCGACGGAGTCGGCCTCCGAGATTTTCGTCGAGGGCTTGGCGCAGGGCCGGCCGTTGACGGCCACCAGCCCGGCGCGAATGAGCGACTGCGCGCGCTCCCGGCTGGGGCAGAGCCCGCGGGCGGGCAGCGCCACATCCAGACGAAGCAGATTTTCCGCATCCATGAGGTTCCCTCCTGATTTCCTGGCAATTTATGGAAATTGCCCAAACGCGATTGACAAATTCAGAGACAATATATAAAATAATTATGAAATATATTTCGAATGTATGACGAAGGAGCTGAAAACTCATGACTATGAAACGCTGGATTCTGACGCTGACGACGCTGGCGCTGCTGCTTCCCATGGGCGCAGGGGCGGAAAACACGCTGTATGCCTGCCGGGAGAACGGCGCGCTGTGCATCGAATGGAGCGCGCAGGGCGAATGTGAGCTGACGGTTTATTGCGACGGATGGCCGGTGAGCGTCTGCACCGTGGACGGCGCGGCGGGCGGCACGACGGTTCCCGTCTCCGGGGCGGGCAAGTATTCCGTGCGTCTCGAGTCTGCGGAGGGCTGTCTGAAGGTCAACGCGGCAGACTGCGGCGCGGAGGAGGTTCAGCCGACGGCTGCGCCTGATGTAACGAAAAAGCCCGAAGCGACGGCCACGCCTGCGGCGGCCAATCCCGTCAAGCCGATCGATGCGCCGGAAGCAACCGCTGCGCCCATCCCGACGGCAATCCCCGCCGCGCCGGTTTCCTCCGGCTTGTCCATGAGCGCCATGGCCGCGGAGGTGGCCGCGCAGGTCAACGCCGAGCGCGCAAAGTATGGCCTGAGCAGCCTGACGGTGAGCGACGAGCTGACCCGCGCGGCGTGCGTGCGCGCGTCGGAAATTGTCCGGCAGTTCAGCCATACGCGCCCGGACGGCTCGTCCTGCTTCACGGTCTCCGGCGCCGCCTACGGCGAGAACATCGCCAAGGGACAGAGCAGCGCGGATCGTGTGATGGCGGCGTGGATGAGCTCTGAGGGCCATCGCGCCAACATTCTGCGCGAGAGCTACGGCAGCATCGGCGTGTGCGCGCTGAAGGTGAACGGCGTGATCTACTGGGTGCAGCTGTTCGGAAAATAAGCGCGATTCTGCGGCTCCGAAACGGAGCCGCAGTTTTTTAATGCGAGTCCGAGACGATGTTGTGAATCCACACGCCCTTGCGGACGAGGATGAAGCCCAGCACGCACTTGATGATGTCGGTCATCTGCACCATCAGATAGACCACGATGATGGGCAGGTCGGTCAGCGTGACCAGCAGATAGGCCGCGGGCAGATTGACCACCCAGGTGTACATGCAGTCGAACAGGAAGGTGATCATCGTCTTGCCGCCGGAGCGGAGAATGAAATAGGTGGTGTTGACGAAGGAGCCCAGGGGCATGCACAGCGCGCTGATGAGCAGCAGCTGCGTGGCCAGATGGCGGATGTGATCCTCCGTGTTATAGATCAGCGGAATAAACGGCGAGGCGGCGCAGAGCAGTACGCCCATCACCAGACAGCAGGCCAGGCTGAAGGCGATGAGCTGCCAGGAGTACTTCTTGGCCCGGGGAACGTCGCCCGCGCCCAGCGTCTGGCCGATGAGGATGGCCGTGGCGTTGCCCATGGAGATGAACACCGCGTTGAACAGGTTGGACACGGTGCTGGAGATGTTCAGCGCGCTGATGATGTCCAGACCGCGCATGGAATAGCACCGCGTGACCATGGCGACGCCCAGCGACCAGAAGGTCTCGTTCAGCAAAAGCGGCGTGCCCTTGACGCAGATGCGCTTCACCAACGCCATCGGCACATAGCCCGAGCGATACGCGGTGTGGGCGAAGGGATACTTCTTCGGGCGCGAGTGGGTGGCGACGGCGATGATGGCCAGCTCGGCATAGCGGGAGATGACCGTGGCGATGGCCGCGCCCTCCACGCCCAGCGCCGGCGCGCCGAGCTTGCCGTAGATCAGCACGTAGTTCAGCGTGAGATTGACCAGAACCGCCGCGATGCCCGCGAACATGGGCAGCGCGGTCTCGCCGGTTTCACGCAGCGTGCTGGCATAGGACTGAGCCACGGCGAAGGGCGCAAGGCCCCAGAGCATCACGGCCAGATACTTCTGTCCATAGCCCAGCGTGGCCGCCACGCGGGCGGGATTCTCCGTCTCGTTCAGATACAGGGTAATCAGCGGCGTGCCCGCGGTGAGAAACAGCGTCAGCGCAAGGGTCACCAGCGCGGCGGAGAGGTACAGCTTGAAGCGGAAGCAGTGGCGCACGCCCTCGGGATTGCCCGCGCCGTGATACTGCGTGGAGAAGATGCCCGCGCCGGAAACGCCGCCGAACACGCAGAGGTTGAACACGAACATCAGCTGGTTGACGATGGAAACGCCGGTCATGGGGTCGGTGCCGGTGCGGCCGACCATGATGTTGTCCAGGAGGCTGACGAAGTTGGTGATGGCGTTCTGAATGATGATGGGAATGACGATCATCAGCACCGTTCTGTAAAAAGCGCGGTCGCCGATGAGCGTGCTTTTCGCCCGGCGGGCGAGGGAGTGCTGCTGCATGGGAACGATTCTCCTTTGGTGAATTATTTCCATCATATCACATCTGCGCCGCCGTTGCAATGCGGGAAGGGATAAGTTTTCGTCAACGCCGGAGCGCGCGCAGCAGCCGCTTGTCCGCGTCGGACACGCGGTAGGACTCGACGCACTTCTGAATGGCCTTGTTGTGGGTGAAGGAATCCAGCGAATCGCTCTGCAGAAACGCCAGCGTCTCTTCGCGGTGCGCGACAAACAGGTAGGAAAGTCCCCACGCCACGCCCATGCGCGCGTAATAGCCCTCATGGCGGAAGCGGCCGTAGAGCGAAAGCACCGAGTCGGGCCGCGCCTGATCGTAGAGCATCCGCATCACCGCGCCGAAGCGGCACTCGTATTCGGCCTCGGAGAAGAAGTATTCGTTCAGCATCGGCTCCATGGCTTCGATCTCGGCGGGGGAGGCCTTCCAGTCGCCGCAGAGCAGATCGCACACCGCCCAGTTGTCCATCGTGGGCACGAACGCCCTCAGCCGGCTAATGGAATCGCCGAGCCTTCGCCGTGCGCCGGCGAGAACCATGGCGTGCAGCAGGTTGATTTCGTGCACAATGCTGTCCAGAGACGCGTCGAGGAAATCCTCGACATTGCCGGATGAAATGCGCCGGGCGATTCTGCGCAGCGCGGGCGTGCGCACGCCGAGAATGCGCCTGCCGGTTTCGGGAATCAGCTTCTGATTAAATGTGCGGAGCTTCTCCTCCGAAAGGGTCTCCATCTCGTCCGTCAGGGCGGAAAGATCGTACATTCTGCTCACCTCGGAAACACTTTAACACAGAAACCGCCGAATGGCAAGGACTCCCGCTCTAGGGGAACCCCGCCCAATTCGGCGGCGCGTCTGGCTCTGTCTTTTCCGCCATCTGCGGCATGCAGATTTCTCGATTTACCTCCAGTAAACCTTCGAAATCTGCATTTGCATCTGACGAAAAATCCATTCGCCGGCCAACCGCCTCATTTGTGCGGTGTTCCCCTAGAGGAATTAACGATGGACGGATATAATGGAAGCAACTGCAAAAAGGAGCGAATGCACATGAAATGGATGATTGCTTCGGATATTCACGGCTCGGCGCGCTGGTGCCGGGCGATGCTGGACGCATATCGCCGCGAGGGCGCGCAGCGGCTTGTGCTGCTGGGCGATCTGCTCTATCACGGCCCGCGCAACGATCTGCCCGACGAGTACGCGCCCAAGCAGGTGATCGAGATGCTCAACGGCGTGCGCGGCGAGCTGCTGTGCGTGCGCGGCAACTGCGAGGCTGAGGTGGATCAGATGGTGCTGAAATTCCCCGTGATGGCGGATTACTGCGCGCTGGTGCTGGACGGACGGACGATTTACGCCACCCACGGCCATCTGCACGGCGAGGACAATCCGCCGCCGCTGAAGGAGGGCGACGTGCTGCTCTGCGGACACACGCACATTCCCGCCTGCAATCGCCACGAGGGCTTTACCTATCTCAATCCGGGATCGGTGTCCATCCCCAAGGCCGGCTCGGCCCACGGCTATATGCTCTACGAGGACGGCGAGTGGGTCTGGAAGGATCTGGAGGGCGGGGAAATCCGCCGCGAGCGCCTCTGAGACGAAAAAAAGGCAAAAAATCCCGAATGTTTTTTCAAAAGAGTGAAAAAAGCGGTTGTAATTTGCCGGAAACCATGCTATAATACTTGAGCATATTGTGTTGCTGATACATTTAAGGAGGATGTTCCATGACTGCTCTGTCCATCATCATTGACGTTGTTCTGATTCTCATCGCTTTGGCTTTGATCGTCGCTGTTCTGATGCAGCAGGGTCAGAAGCAGGGTCTGGGTGCCATTGGCGGCGGCGCGGAGACCTTCTTTGGCAAGAATACTTCCAATTCCGCGGAGGGCAAGCTCAAGCGCATCACCAAGATCCTCGCGGTGGTGTTCATCGTGCTGGCCATCGTCGCGACCATCGTGACCTCTCGCATCAACGGCAAGGACGTTGAGCCCGCGGCCACTGCGGAGCCCACCGCGACCGTCGAGCCCGCCGACGCCGAGGCGACGGAAGAACCCGAGGCCGACGCGACCGAGGCGCCCGCCGAGGAAGCTACTGAAGCTCCCGCCGAGGAGGCCACCGAAGCGCCCGCTGAGGAAGCCACTGCGGAGCCCGAGGCCACTCCCGCGGCCTGACGCACGGCTTTTGTCGGGGACGCTTTGCCGTCCCCGACAGATTCCTTCATATTCTCCAATGCGCTGACGAAAAGCAGTAAGCGTTTTTCGCGTTTTCAGAGAGCTGCCGGTTGCTGAGAGGCAGCAGCGCGCCGCGCCGAACTCGTTTCCGAGCATCCCGGTTTTCTCCGGGCGGGAAGTCCCGATACAGACGATCAAGCGGATTCTTCGGAATCAACGAGAGTGGTACCGCGAAAGGCACGTCCTTCCGTCTCTTAGGCAGACGGGGGCGTATTTTTTTTCACACAGCTATCCATTTCAGGAGGTCGAAAACCATGAGAGAAATTCCTGTTTACAATCCGTCGGAAATTGAACCGAGATGGCAAAAGCACTGGGACGACAACCATTCCTTCGCCGCGGAGAAGTCCCATGAAAAGCCCAAGTTCTATCCGCTGATCGAGTTTCCCTATCCCTCTGGCGCGGGCCTGCACGTCGGCCATCCGCGCTCCAACACGGCGATGGACATCATCGCCCGCAAGCGCCGCATGGAGGGCTATAACGTGCTGTTCCCCATCGGCTACGACGCCTTCGGCCTGCCCACGGAGAACTACGCCATCAAGAACCACATCCATCCGGCCATCGTCACCGAGCGCAACATCAACCGCTTTCGCAGCCAGCTCAAGCGCCTGGGCTTCTCCTTCGACTATGACCGCGAGATCAAGACCACCGATCCCAAGTATTACAAGTGGACGCAGTGGATCTTCCTGAAGCTGTTCGAAAAGGGATTGGCCTACAAGATGGAAATGCCCATCAACTGGTGTACCAGCTGCAAGGTCGGCCTGGCCAACGAGGAGGTCGTCGGCGGCGTGTGCGAACGCTGCGGCGGCGAGGTCGTGCGCAAGGTCAAGTCCCAGTGGATGCTCCGCATCACCGAATACGCCCAGAAGCTGCTGGACGGCCTGGACGAGGTGGACTTCATCGACCGCGTGAAGGTGCAGCAGCGCAACTGGATCGGCCGCTCCGAGGGCGCGGAGGTGGACTTCACTCTGTCCACCGGCGACAAGCTGCGCATCTACACCACGCGTCCCGACACGCTCTTCGGCGCGACCTACATGGTCATTTCGCCGGAGCATCCCGTGATCGAGCAGCGCAGGGACGAAATCCGCAATTACGACGCCATCGCCGCCTATCGCGAGGCGGCGGCGCGCAAGTCCGATTTCGAGCGCACCGAGCTGAACAAGGACAAGACCGGCGTGGTCATCGAGGGCGTCACCGCCACCAATCCCGTCAACGGCAAGCAGATTCCCATCTGGGTGTCCGACTATGTGCTCATGGGCTACGGCACCGGCGCGATCATGGCCGTTCCGGCTCACGACGAGCGCGACTGGGCCTTTGCCAAGAAGTTCGGCATGCCCATCATCGAGGTCGTCGCCGGCGGCAATGTGCAGGAAGCGCCCTACACGGATATCGTGGACGGCGTGATGGTCAATTCCGGCTTTCTGGACGGCATGAAGGTGGCCGAGGCCAAGAAGAGCATCATCAACTGGCTGACCGAGCAGGGGTTGGGCGAGCGCAAGGTCAACTTCAAGCTGCGCGACTGGGTGTTCTCCCGCCAGCGCTACTGGGGCGAGCCCATTCCGCTGGTCAGGTGCGACTGCTGCGGCTGGGTGCCGATTCCCGAGGATCAGCTGCCGCTGACGCTGCCCGAGGTGGAGAGCTACGAGCCCACGGACAACGGCGAATCCCCGCTGGCCGCCATGACCGACTGGGTGAACACCACCTGCCCCAAGTGCGGCGGCCCCGCCAGGCGCGAGACGGACACCATGCCCCAGTGGGCGGGCTCGTCCTGGTATTTCCTGCGCTATATCGACCCGGACAACGACAAGGCACTGGCCGATCCCGAGGAGCTGAAGTACTGGCTGCCCGTGGACTGGTATAACGGCGGCATGGAGCACACCACGCTGCATCTGCTGTACAGCCGCTTCTGGCACCGCTTCCTGTATGACATCGGCGTGGTGCCCACCAAGGAGCCCTATCAGAAGCGCACCTCTCACGGCATGATCCTCGGCGCGGACGGCGAGAAGATGTCCAAGTCCCGCGGCAACGTGGTCAATCCGGACGAGATCGTGGACGAGCTGGGCGCGGACGCGTTCCGCATGTACGAGATGTTCATGGGCGCGTTCGATCAGGCCATTCCGTGGTCCACCGACGGCGCGCGCGGCTGCCGCCGCTTCCTGGATCGCGTGTGGCGTCTGCAGGAGATGCTCACCGACGACGAGGGCGTGTCCGACGACATGGCCTACGACGTGCATTCCTGCATCAAGAAGGTCTCCGAGGACTACGAGCGCATGAAGTACAACACCGCCATCGCGTCCATGATGACGCTGGTGAACGCCTTCTACGCCAAGGGCAGCATCACCAGGGGCGAGCTGAGCATCCTCATCCGCCTGCTGAACCCCGTTGCGCCTCACATGACCGAGGAGCTGAACCGCCTGAACAGCTGCGTGCCCGGCGAGCTGCTGCACGCTCAGTGGCCGCAGGTGGACGAGTCCAAGCTGGTGAAGTCCACGGTGGAAATCGCCATGCAGGTCAACGGCAAGGTGCGCGGCAAGCTGAATGTGCCTGCCGAGCTGACCCGCGACGGCGCGAACGACTACTTCCTCGCCCTGCCCGAGATTCAGGCGCTGAGCGACGGCAAGACGGTGAAGAAGCTCGTCTACGTCCCCGGCCGTCTGGTCAATCTGGTGGTCGGTTAAACCATTTTTCGCACGCTCCCGCTTCAGTGGTGGGAGCGTGTCTGTTTATAAACATACAGGGAATTCGGCGCTTTGTTAAATCTTGCAGCATGCTCTTGCAAAGAGGCGAAGGTTGTGCTATACTAACATCAATAACTGCATAGAGCTTGTTTCGCCGCTTCATTGCGGAACATGGAAAGGGTTAGAAACCCACGAGTCGGTCACTGGGAAGCTCCTCGCTCCTTGGAGTGAAGGGGATAGGTCAGATACATGGAAGCAAGTTGTATTTCTGCCGAAACCATGAAATGCGTTGTCGTCCGCATGGTGAGGTATGCGGATTTTTTTGATTCCCATCCTCTTCATTCAAGCGGATTTATAGCGAATCGCGTGGCCAGGCCGCGCGATTTTTCGTGTGCGAAATCATGCAGTATATGGACGATCCGGTGCACAAGGAGCCTTGCCAGCTCCGGCGGCTTTCCCCTCAAGCGGCATGCGCGGGTTCGTTCGGAGATAGCCATAATCCCTCCGAATCCAAAGAAAGCGCCTCGGACTTGCCATCCGAGGCGCTTTCCCTTTTTGGAATTCACTGAGCCGCGCGAACCTTCTGCCTTAGCGCTTCCGCGTCCTCGCCGTCGCGCACGCGGCGCAGCGCGAGGATGAACCGACCGTCGCTGTTGGAATAATCGCACGTCACCAACAGCAAGAGCGTATCGCCGTATTCCACGACCACGTCCACGCTGAATTCCGACCGGGCGCGGAGCAGCGCGACGAAATCGTCAAATTCGGTTTCATCCATGACGAAGCGGCGGATGTCCACGGCGTTGCGGCTGGACGCGTCCATCGAGGCGTTGAACGCCGCGAAGGGGACGTAGGCGTGGTTTTCGTAGAGCGTGTCGAAGGACACGAGGGCATGGCTGCGGAAGAAGCCGCGATTGAGGAAGCTGCGCAGATTGCCGAACATGGAGCCATTGTGCATGTTGTGGCCGTAGACGATCAGGCAGTCGTCCTCCGGGCTGAGCCGGTTCAGACCGTCCAGAAACAGCGCGCCCTCGGCGTGCTCCCCGCCGGAAAAATCATGGGTGAGGTAGTATTCGTTGTCGTTCTGCCGCTGAACCACGGGCAGCGAAACCACGCCGTCGATGGTCAGAAAGCCGACGGTGTCGGGGTTGACCGCCAGCAGCTCGGAGAAGCTCTCCTGAACGGACGGCGGCGTGGGCAGGGAAAAGACCTTCGTTTCGGCGTTGGCGGTGCTCAGCGGCACATCCAGCGCCTGGGGCAGCGGCGCGTCCGTGGGCGCGGGAGTCGCTTCAGGGGAGGGAGCCGCGCTTGCGGAGCGCGTCGCCTCCGGCGCGGGCGATGCGGAGGCACGATAGAGCTGACTGTAATGCTCAGAGGAGCGGCGGACGCGCTCGCGGTTGACGTACCAGCTGGCGACGTACAGCCCGCCCGCGGCCAGCACCAGCACGCACAGACAGGCGATCAGCCGCCGCAGCAGCCCCTGCCGCCCGTTGGAATTTCCGGAATTCAGACGCATACGCTCCCTCCTTGTGCCCGATGCTCTCCATTATACCGCGTGCGGCGCGAATTTGCAAGTGAAGCATACGCCCGCAGCCGCGCTCATAGGCTGGAAAGGAAAACAGGAGCAGGGGGCGTGTTTCATGGACCAGACCAAACTGTACAGGGATATTGCCGGCAGGTGCGACGGGGATATCTATCTGGGCGTCGTCGGCCCGGTGCGCACCGGAAAGTCGACGTTCATCAAGCGGTTCATGGAACTGCTTGTCCTGCCGAACATGAAGGACGACGGCAACCGCGAGCGCGCCGTCGACGAGCTGCCGCAGAGCGGCGCGGGGCGCACCATCATGACCACTCAGCCCAAGTTCATTCCCAACGAGGCCGTGGAGGTGGAGCTGCGGGATTCGGCCACGGCGCGGGTGCGGCTGGTGGACTGCGTGGGCTATCTGATCCCCGGCGTGCTGGGGCTGAGCGAGGGCGAGGAATCGCGCATGGTGCGCACGCCGTGGTTCGACCACGACATTCCCTTCGAGGAGGCGGCGGAGATCGGCACGCGAAAGGTCATCCGCGAGCACTCCACCCTCGGCGTGGTGGTCACCACCGACGGCAGCATCGTGGATATGCCGCGCTCGGCCTATGTCGAGGCGGAGGAGCGGGTCATCCGGGAGCTGAAGGCGTTGGGCAAGCCCTTTGTCATCGTGCTCAACAGCAAAGCGCCCGAGAGCGCCGAGGCGAAGATGCTCCAGTCGTCGCTGTCCGAGCGCTACGAGGTGCCCGTGCACGCGCTGGACGTGCAGGGCATGAGCCTGGGCGACGTGAACGCGCTGCTGGAGAGCGTGCTGTTCGAATTCCCGCTGCGGGAGATTCGCATCCACGCGCCGTCATGGCTCACGTCGCTGAGCGACGACCACTGGCTGGGGCAGAGCGTGTTCTCCGCCGTGAGCGGCGCGGCGCAGACCATGAAGCGCGTGCGCGATCACGAGACGCTGCGCCGGGCACTGAGCGAAAACGAATACGTCGAGGACGTGCAGCCGGGCGAGATCAACCTCAACGAGGGCACGCTGGAATATCGCCTGACGCTGAAGGACGGGCTGTTCTACAAAATTCTCGGCGAGGCCAGCGGCCAGGAGATCGACGGCGAGGAGCATCTGTTCGCGCTGATGAAGGAGCTGGTGCGCGCCAAGGCCGAGTACGACCGGGTGGCCGACGCACTGGAGAGCGTGCGCTCCACGGGCTACGGCATGGTCGCGCCCAGCATGGACGAACTGGAGCTGATGGAGCCGGAGATCGTCCGGCAGGGCTCGCGCTTCGGCGTGCGGCTGAAGGCCAACGCGCCGTCGCTGCACATGATCCGCGTGGACATCCAGACGGAGGTCAGCCCCATCGTGGGCACGGAGAAGCAGTCCGAGGAGCTGGTGCAGTCGCTGCTGAGCGAATTCGAGAGCAACCGCACGGGCATCTGGGAGACGGAAATTTTCGGCAAGTCCTTAAACGACCTCGTCCGCGAGGGCATGAGCAGCAAGCTGACGCGCATGCCCGAGGACGTGCGGATGAAGATTCAGGAATCGCTGCAAAAGATCATCAACGAGGGAAACGGCGGAATGATCTGCATTCTGCTGTGAGGAAACGCGCGGCGGAGCCTTTGCTCCGCCGCGCGTCAGCTTGTCAAAAAAGTCTTTTTGACAAGCTGGTGGACGGGGGAGCAAGCTCCC
>USDD01000017.1 GCA_900553265.1 uncultured Eubacteriales bacterium | reverse complement strand
GATCTACACTAGATCGCTCGTCGGCAGCGTCAGATGTGTATAAGAGACAGCGCATGGCGTATGCATGGTTTTTCTTTTTCACGATGATCTTTTCAGGCGGCCTGATTCCGTGGTATACTGTTATAAGGCAGACCGGTCTGATGGATACGATATGGGGAGTCATTATTCCCGGCGCAGTGCCGGTCTATAATGTGATTGTTCTTCTGAATTTCTTCCGTCAGCTGCCGAAGGAACTGAATGAGGCGGCGTATGTGGACGGCGCGGGCGAGGCGAGGATTCTGTTTAATATATACCTGCCGCTGTCGCTGCCCTCGCTGGCGACATTGACGCTGTTTGTGGCGGTGGGCCATTGGAACAGCTGGTTTGACGGATTGATTCTCATGAAGTCCCCGGACAATTATCCGCTTCAGACTTACCTGCGCAATATGGTCGTGGTCATGGATCAGACCACGATCATGGGAATGACGTCATCGCAGCTGGAGGAGCTGGGCAAGGTGTCCGATCGAACGCTGCGGGCCGCGCAGATATTCATCGGCGCGCTGCCCGTTCTGGCCGTCTATCCCTTTGTTCAGAAGTATTTTATGAAGGGCCTTGTAATGGGAAGCGTGAAGGGCTGAGGAATACAGATGGGAGGAAATAAAATGAGCAGATACGATGTGGCCGCTTATATCTGGCCCGCATACACGGGAGACGAACCTCGAACCCGCATTTTCTGGCCGGAGGGAATTGGCGAATGGCAATCGGTAAGAACGGCGACAAAGAAATTCGAGGGGCATACATGGCCGCGCAGGCCGCTGTGGGGCTATGTCAACGAAGCGGATCCGTATGTCATGGAGATGGAAATCGAAGCGGCCGTCGACCATGGCGTGAATGTCTTCATCTATGACTGGTACTGGTTCGATAGAAGGCCTTTTTTGGAGAACTGCCTGAACGACGGCTTCCTGGGCGCAAAGAACAATGGGAAAATGAAGTTTTACCTGATGTGGGCGAACCACAATGCAGGCGTGACGTGGGACAAGAGAAATTCGCATGATTTCGATACCATCGTGTGGAACGGGGATGTGGACCGGAGAGAATTTGAGCGTGCGATGAATCGCGTGATTGAGAAGTACTTCAGGCTTCCCAATTATTACACGATTGACGGAAAGCCGGTGTTCATGATCTACGACGTCCCGAATCTTGTCAGGGGACTTGGAGGCGTG
The DNA here is from genome assembly GCA_900553265.1 of uncultured Eubacteriales bacterium. Lineage (GTDB taxonomy): Bacteria > Bacillota > Clostridia > Christensenellales > Aristaeellaceae > Faecivicinus. The sequence goes on along the minus strand of USDD01000017.1, from coordinate 33,395 downwards.
GAGCAGACGGCGGATGCCATTCGATGGTTCCGGGAGGCGTGCGCGAAGGCGGGATTGCCGGGACTGCATCTTCAGTTTGCCCTCTGGAGTGGAAAGGCGTTGAATCTCAGCGGCGTCGATGGAGAGAAGGACGTTCCTGTGGAGGAGTTTGACTCAATCGGCTTTGACAGCTGCACCCACTATCAGTACTGCCATTTTGTGAACATCGATCGCGATTATGAAGACGTGCTGCCCGACGTCGTCCAAGAAATGGAGAGGCTGGAAAAGAAGCTGGGCTTTCCATACTTCCCGCATGTGAGCGTAGGCTGGGATAACAATCCGCGCTTTGTCGGCCGTGTCGACGGAATTCTCCGCAACTGTGTTCCTGAAAACATCGAAAAAGCCCTTCGTAAAGCGAAGGAATATGCCGACCGTCATCCGGAGCAGCCGCCGCTGATAACGATCAACAGCTGGAACGAGTGGACGGAGAGCAGCTATCTCGAACCCGACGATCTGTATGGGTATGGGTATCTGGAGGCGATCCGGCGCGTGTTCTGTGAATAATCCGGCGGGAGAGGCGTCAACGCATTTCCCGCGGATGAGACTGTGCGGGACCCGGAATTTTGCGGTCTGTGCGCCGCCTTGCGTGAAGGACGCGCCGTCGGAGGCGGCGCGCTGAAGCTCGGCGGATCATCAAAAACGAAAGGGGCGGTTCGGAAGAGCGTTCTCCCGGGCCGCTCCTCGGCCATTTCAACGACCATTCAGGAGGAAGAACATGCAAAAGGCAACTCCGGAGTTCCTGAGTCGGCTGGACGCGGCGGCGGAGGCGCGGCGGCAGGCCATTCTCCATTCGCCGGACGCGCTGGAAATTACGGGACAGCGCTGCTATCTCTCCGCGGACGGCGCGGACGAAAACGACGGCCATACGCCGCAGACGGCGTGGAAAACCCTCGCGCGCGCCGGACGCGCCGCGCTTCAGCCTGGCGACGGCCTGCTGCTGCGCCGGGGCGATGTCTTTCGCGGCCAGCTGAGAACCCGTCCGGGCGTGACCTACGGAGCCTATGGCGAGGGCGACAAGCCGAAGCTGTACGCATGGGACTGGAATCTGGCCGATCCCGCGCTGTGGGAGCTCTGGGACGCGGAAAAGCACATCTGGCACTGCACGAAAAAGACGCTGGACGCGGGCACGCTGGTGTTCAACGAGGGCCGGCACCATTCGCGCAAGCTGATTCCATCCTATTTAAACGGCAGATTCGTCTGCCGGGACGATCCGGAGACGGAATTCGACATGCGGCGGGAGATGACGCAGGACCTCGACCTGTTCTGCCGCTGTGACGACGTGCTGACCGAGGAGCCGTCCCGGGGCGAGCACTTTCCCATTCCGAAGCTCGGGCCGGACAGCCTGGGCGATCTCTATCTGCGCTGCGACGCGGGCAATCCCGGTGCGGTGTTCGATTCCATCGAGCTGCTGGCCAGGCGCCATCTGGTCGTGGTGGGGGAGAACGCCGACGTGCGCATCGACAACCTCTGCCTGAAGTACACCGGCGAGCACGCCGTCGCGGCGGGCGGGCGCTGCGTGAAGGGGCTGCACGTGACCCACTGCGAAATCGGATGGATCGGCGGCAGCATTCAGCACTATCTGGGCACCGATCCGAACTATCCCGAGGGCGGGCGCGGCACGGTGACGCGCTATGGCAACGGCGTGGAGATCTACGGCGGCTGCGACGATTACGAGGTGTCCGACTGCTGGGTCTATCAGGTCTACGACGCGGGCATCACGCATCAGGTCTCCACCTTCGGGCGCGAGTATTCGATGAAGCACGTGCTCTATCGGGACAATCTGGTGGAGAACTGCGTCTATTCCATCGAGTACTTTCTGGAAAAGACCGAGCCGGGCGACAGCAGGATGTCGGATATCGAAATCTGCGGAAACATGCTGCGCTTCTCCGGCTATGGCTGGGGCAATCAGCGCCACAACAAGGACACGCCGGCGCACATCAAGGGCTGGAGCTACGAAAACACGGCGGAGAACTTTCGCATCCACGACAATCTGTTCGACCGCGCGGGAAAGCGCATGCTGCATCTGGTGACGAAGAAGCAGGAAAGTCTGCCGCAGATGGCGCGCAACATCTATGTCCAGACGCTGGGGCAGACGCTGGGCCAGTACGGAGCCAACGAGGCGGCCGAGCCGCCGGTGCTGCCCTTCGACGACCGCACCGAGGAAGAAATCGTCGGGCGCTTCGGCGACGCGGGCGCGCGGGTGTTCGGCATTGACGAGTGACGCGGGCGCGCGTTTTCATTGAACCGACGGCAGGAATGCGCTATACTGACGGACAGATTTCCCCGCCGCAATGGATGGAGGAAATCGCAAAAATACCCGGAAGGCGGCGCTCTTTTCAGTGGTATAGAGCAGGGGGCAGATTCTCGAAAGAGGGTCTGCCCCTCTGCTTTATGCTTCTAACTATAAAAATACCGTTAAAATCATTGATTACATGACTGAAAATGCTTGAACAAAACTGACGCTGATGGTAAAATAAGCCCGAACGTTCGGTTTTTTGAGGCATAACGGCAATTGATGACGGAGGAAGAGCATGAAGGTCGATCGTCGGGTATGGCACACGCGCAGGCTCTTGCAGGACAGTCTGCTGGAGATTCTGAACGACAAGCACCTGGAGGACATTTCCGTAAAGGAGATCTGCGACCGGGCGAGCGTGAACCGCAGCACGTTTTACAGCTATTTCAACGGCACGCGCGAGCTGCTGGCCAGTCTGAAGAACGACATGATCGACGAAATTCGCCTTCGCAGAGTCGAGCTGTCCGGGGATTTGCCTGACTGCATCCGGCAGATCTGCGGCGTTCTGTGGGAGTATCGAAAGCTGCTGAAGCTGCTGGTGGAGAACGACGAGCTGTCGCTGTCCATGGCGGAGATCATGGAGCTCTGGAAGGACGATTTCCGGCGCGTGCTCAGCGGCTGGACAGCCGATCCTCTCTTTGCGGCGGCGGGCTGCCGCTATCTGACCTGCGGCGCGGGCAGCGTCATTCTCATGTGGACGCTGGGCGATCTGCCGCTGAACCGGGAGGAGCTGGTCTCCCGGCTGTACGGCATGATGACGGGCGAACTGAATCGTCCGTGCCCGATGAGCGGCCTTTCCGCGCGAAAAGCGGTTTGTTGCGAAAAATTTACATAATTTTCGGGGAAATAGAGGAAGTTCGACATCTTTTTTCAGCCTTTTCAGTGTATCATAGAATCATATACTCACAGTGAATTCTGTTTCAACGGGGGCCTATCGTGGGAAAAAGAATACAAAAAAGAAGAGAGGCGCGGACGAACGGCGGCTTTGCGCTGTGGTGCGTCCTGATCCTCCTGTTGCTGTGTGCGCTGGGGCTGACGGCCCTTGCGTCGGGAGGCTCGGATTCGTTCGACGCGGCGCAGACCTTCGCGCCTCAGGACGGCGTGCGCATCAACGAGGTCATGACGTCCAACGCCTCGACCCTTTCGCTGAGCGACGGCAGCTGGCCGGACTGGATTGAGCTGCACAACGCGGGCGAGAAGGCCGTATCCCTGTCCGGCTGGTCGCTGATGCCAGAGAGCGAGCCGAAGAAGCTCTATTGCTTTTCCAGTGACGCGGTGATTCCCGCCGGCGGTTATCTGGTGGTTTACTGCGACGGCGGTCGGAGCGTGGGCGGCGAGCTGCACGCGCGGTTTTCGCTGGCGGCCTCGGGCGCGGCGGTGACGCTGCTGGACGCCTCCGGTCAGCGCGTGGATCGCGTGGTCACGCCGGAACTGGGCCGCGACGAGGCCTATTGCCGCGACGCGATGGACGAATGGCAGATGACTCGGACGCCCACGCCGGGCGAGGCGAACCGCATCGCCGAGCGGGAGGCGGTCACGGCGCTGGCGGCGCAGGACGAGGCGGCCGCGGGCGAGGTGGAGATCACCGAGGTCATGACGCGCAACGTCACCTACTGTCCCGACGCGCAGGGCCGAGCCCACGACTGGGTGGAGCTGCACAACGCGTCGAATGCGCCCGTCAGCCTGAGCGGCTGGTCGCTGTCCGACGACGCGCAGAAGCGCGGCAAATGGACTTTCCCCGACGCGACCATTCCCGCGGGCGGCTATCTGATCGTCTATTGCTCCGGCACGTCCGGCGACGCGTCGGAGCTGCACGCGTCCTTCCGCCTCTCCGGCGAGAGCACGCAGGTGATTCTGACCCGCGCCGACGGCCAGACGGCCAGCATGGCCGACGTGCCCGCGCTGGAGAAGGATCAGTCCTGGTCGAAGCAGGGCGGCGGCTGGACGAAGGCCCTTTCGCCCACGCCGGGACAGAGCAACGATTTCAGCGGCGCTGTGGCCATCGACGCGGCGCTGCGCGCGAACAGCGCGGCCAACGTCATCCTCAGCGAGATCGCCGCGTCCTCGTCCACTGTGGGCACGGACTGGATCGAGCTGTACAACGCCGGAACCGAGGCCGTCGATCTGAGCGGCTGGGGCCTTTCCGACAGCGCCGGCCGGCCGCGCAAGTGGCAGTTCCCGTCGGGAACCACCATCGCTCCGGGTCAGTATCTGGGCGTGCTTCTGACGGACAAGCAGGTTTCCGGCCAGCTCTGCGCCGACTTCCGGCTGAGCCTGGAGGGCGGCTACACGGTGACGCTCAGTCGCGCCGACGGCACGCTGGTGGATCGCGCGTGGCTGCCTGAGCAGTATGCTGATCTGACCTACGGCCGCGTGGAAGGGCGCTCGGGCTTCTATTATTTCGACGTGCCCACGCCTCAGGCGGCGAACACCTCCACGGCCTACACAGGCCGCGCTTCCGCGCCCGAGTACTCCACCGAGGGCGGCATGTTCCGGACGGGCGACGCGCTGACGGTGACGCTGAGCGCTCCCGCGGGCGCGCGGGTCTATTACACCACCGACTGCTCCGATCCCGACGAGAGCGCGACGCTCTACACCGGGCCGATCTCCATTTCCCAGACGACGGTGCTGCGCACGAGGGTCTACGGCGACGGGCTGCTGCCCTCGTTCATCGACAGCCAGAGCTATCTCTACGACGTGAATAATGGAAACGGCGTGTATGTTGTCTCGGTGGTCTCCGACCCGGACAACCTCGTCAGCGACGAGAAGGGCATCATGGTCAAGGGGCCCAACGCGCTGGCCCAGTATCCCTACGGCTCCATGAACGTGGGCGCGAACTTCTGGATGGACTGGGAGCGCGAGGGTCACGTGGAGATCTTCGGCGGCGACGGCGAAAACCTGCTGTCTCAGGGCTGCGGCATCAAGCTGCACGGACAGTACAGCCGTGCGGAGAAGCAGCAGGCGTTCAAGATCATCGCCCGCTCGAGGTACGGCGGCAACCGGTTCCCCGTCAAGCTGTTCTCCAACCGGGACTACACCGAGTATCAGTCCTTCCTGCTGCGCTCCTCGGGTCAGGACACGGACAAGACGCGCATGCGCGATTCCGTGCTGACGGCGCTGGCCAAGGACACGTCGGTGATGTATCAGGAGTCCGAGGTCTGCGTGATGTACCTAAACGGCCAGTACTGGGGCCAGTACAACCTCCGCGAGCGCATCAACGACGCGTCCATCTGCCAGTTCGAGGGCTGGGAGGGACAGGAGGACGACATCGACATCGTCAAGGCCAATTCCAACGTCATGCAGGGCTCCAACGACACCTTCGCGGCGCTGCTGAGCTGGGTCAAGAGCACCGATCCCACGGCGAGCGACTTCTACGAGAAGCTCAGCTCCGCCATCGACGTGCGCAATTACATCGAATACATGGCCGTGGAGATCTTCTCCGGCAATACCGACACGCTGAACGTCAAGCGCTATCGCAACGCCAATGCCGACGGCCGCTGGCGCTGGGTGCTGTTCGATCTCGACTGGGCGTTTACCACGGACACCAACTCCATCAACCGCTGGGTCACGCCCGGCGGCATGGGCAACGGCTCGCGCACGGACAACACGCTGTTCGTGGCCTGCATGAAGAACGCCCAGTTCCGGGACGAGTTCCTGACCTATTTCGGTCAGCAGCTGGCCACGACCTTCTCCACCGAGAACGTGCTGGCGCGGATGCAGGAGCGCTATCAGATTCTCGATCCGCTGCTGGACGATCAGTTCGCCAAGTGGGGCCAGTCGCGCAGCAATTACGAGTCCGCCATGAAGGTGATGATCCAGTACGCGCAGCAGCGCCCGACCAAGATCATCCAGTACTTCAGCGGCAGGGGCGTTTCCGGCTCGAAGATCAGCATGACCGACGAGCAGCTTCAGCACTATTTCGGCGACGCTATCGCCAAAATCCAGAGCGCAGGCTCGTGAGGAGGGAACCATGCAAAAGAGAAATCAGCTGCCCGCGCGGCATGAGCTGAAGTATTTCATCCATCCCGCCGAGGTGGAGGCGCTGCGCAATCGCCTTCGCCCGGCGATGACGCTGGACTCCCACTGCGTCGGCGGCAGGCCCTACGTCATCCGCTCGCTGTACTTTGACGATATCGACGACAGCGCCTACTACGACAAGGAGGCCGGCGTTTCCAACCGCGACAAGTACCGCATCCGCATCTACCGCCATTCCGATCAGGAGATTTTCATCGAACGCAAGCGCAAGCTGGGCGATCTGATTCAGAAATCCTCCACGCAGATCACCCGGCGGCTGTGCGACCAGATCGTCAGCGGCGATCCCCGGGGGCTGTATCGCTCGTCCAACGCTCTTTTGCAGGATCTGTATGTGCAGATGCGCACGCGGCTGCTGCGGCCGCGGGTTATCGTGGATTATGAGCGCGAGGCCTATCTGCATCCGGCGGAGAACGTCCGCATCACCTTCGACTTAAAGCTCCGGTCGGGGCTTTCCAGCGTCGATCTCTTCAATCCCGATCTGCCTACTGTCTGTCCCCACGACGGCGCCGAGGAGATTCTGGAGGTCAAGTTCGACCGCTATCTGCCCGACCACATCATAGGCCTGCTGGACGGCATCCATGCCGAGCGCAGCGCCGTGTCCAAATACGTCCTTTGCCGGCGCTTCGAACCGTTGGGCAAGTGAGAACAAAAGAGGAGGAAATTCCAATGAACAATGCGTTTTCCGAGGTTTTCAGTTCCCAGACGATCGGCTTTTCGTCCATCCTGACGGTCGTCGTGTCCATGCTCTTCGCGCTGGGCGCCGGTTATGTCATCACCATGGTCTATCGCCGCAACTATCGCGGCGTGATGTATTCGGGCAATTTCGCGCTGTCGCTTCTGATGATGACGGTCATCACCACGCCGGTGGTGCTGTGCATCCGCAACTCCATCGCCCTGTCCATGGGCATGGTGGGCGCGCTGTCCATCGTCCGCTTCCGCACCGCCGTGAAGGATCCGCTGGACACGGCCTACATGTTCTGGGCGCTGACCACCGGTATCCTGCTGGGCGCGGGCCAGTTCCTGCTGACGGTGCTGGCGCTGGTGATGATCGCGGGCATCCTGACGCTGCTGGTGAACTTCCAGACCAGGGGCCTGAACAGCTATCTGCTGGTCGTCCGCGCGGGCGAAGAGGCCGAGCGCACCGTGTCCCAGATTGTGGGCACCATCCGCGTGCAGAAGCTCAAGAGCAAGACCGTGTCCAGCGCGGGCGTGGAAATGACCTACGAGGTTCGCGTGGACAAGCCCGACGCGCTGCTGAACCGCCTGCAGAGCGTCGCGGGCGTGCAGGACGCGACGCTGGTCTCCTATCAGGGCGAAACCGCCTGAGATTTCCTCCGATAAAGGCATTCTGAGCAAAGAGGAGGGAGTCCATTGACGCAATACAATCGCCCGGGCGCGCCCAATCGCGGCCATGCGCCCCAGGGCGCACGTCGGCCCGCGCCGTCGGGCGGCCCGCGTCCGGGAGCACCCCGGGGAAACGCCGGTCGGCCCACGCCGTCGGGCGGCCCGCGGCCCGCTCCGGCGAGAAGACCCGCTCCGGCGCGGCCGCCCATGCGGCCGGCGGGAAAGCGGACGCTGCCCAGAGGCTTCGGCCGGTGGATCATCGCCGGCGCGGCGATTCTCGCGCTGGGCGTGGTGCTGCAGTGCCTCTGGCCCAATGGCATGCCCATGGAAACCGGCCAGAAGCAGACGGCGGCAACCGCCGTGAGCGAGATTCACGGCACCGGCCCGGTGCGCCTGAACGAGCTGATGAGCTCCAATTCGGGCACGCTGATGGACGCAGGCGGCGCAACGCCCGACTGGATCGAGGTCATGAACGTCAGCGGCCACGCCGTCGACCTGAGCGGCTACGTGCTGGCGCGGACGGAGCATTCCACCAACACCTTCACCTTTCCCAGCCATCGGCTGGAGCCGGGCGAGGCGGTGATCGTCTTTGCCGACAGCACGCTGCGCAGCGACGCGGGCGGCGAGTACCACGCGCCGTTCCGGCTGTCCTCTCAGGGCGGCACGCTGATGCTGTTCAGCCCGTCGGGCACGGCCATTGACTCGGTGAATTTCCCGGCCCTCGCGCCGGACACGACCTACGTCCGCCAGAGCGCGTCGGAATGGGCGGTCAGTAATCAGCCCACGCCGGGCCTGAGCAACACGGCGGAGAGCTATCAGGCGCTGCACGAGCCGCGGACGGACTGCCCGGTGGAGATTACCGAAGTCGTGGCCTCCAACACGCAGTACGCGCCGGACGCCAACGGCCGGTTCCACGACTATCTGGAGCTGCACAACGCGTCCTCCGAGAGCGTCGACCTGAGCGGATGGTATCTGTCCGACAGCGCCGAGCGCCCGGCCAAGTGGCGCATTCCCGACGGCTTTGCGCTCCAGCCGGGCGAGTATCGCATCGTCTACGCCTCAGGGCTGGACAAGTCAGACGGAACCGAGATGCATGCCAGCTTCGGCTTCCGAACCGAGGGCGAGTGCGCCGTGCTGGCCGACCCGCAGGGACGGATTGCCGACCGCGTGGACTACGATCTGCTGCACGAGAATACCGCGTGGCTCAAGCAGGCCGACGGCAGCTGGGCCGAGGGCACGCCCTCTCCCGGTGCGGCGAACCAATGATATATGGAAAGAAGGCGCTTCGATCCGTTCGGATCGAAGCGCCGATTTTCATGGAAGCGGGCGATGTTTTTTATAGCGTTTTTTTACGAAAGGCACGACAAGACGAAACGCCTGCGGATTCCATTGGACAGATTACACGCGAACCGTCACCGTGCGCGTCAGGCCGAACACGTAGTACTGAATGGTCACCGTCCGGCTCGCGCTGCCGGCGGCGGTGAGGAGCTTGAGGTTGACGGTGGCCGTCGACCGGCCGGGCACGTCGCCGCCCTCGCCGGTGAGGGAGTAGACGGCCACGTCGCCGTCGGCGGGGGAGACGGTCAGATCCAGCCATTCGGCGGGGAACAGGCCGGGATTGCTCAGCGTCAGCGTCACATCCACCAGCGTAAGTCCCTCCGCCGACTCGGGCAGCGCGTCGGCAAAGCGCTGGGGCGCGGCGTTCGAGGACAGCACGCTCCGGATGGACGCGAAGGCCTCGGCGTGCTCCGCGGCCGGGGCGGTGATGACCGACGACTCGACGCGCAGCGCGCCGCCGGCAAAGAAATAAACGACAAAGGCGATCATCAGCAGAAGGACGATCAGCAAAAACACGTTCAGCTTTTTCATGGATGCACCTCGCGAAATTTCGACCTGTTTATCATACCATGCGCCGGGCGGGCTGTCCATATGCGGCGGCGATTCTTCACAATTCCGCCACAGCGCCGTATTTGCTTTTTGGAAGGAATCTGCTATAATAAAGTGGGAAATTGTGAAGGAGGCTGCTTCGATGGCCGGAAAAATCGTTCTGCTGGATGGATACAGCCTGATGTATCGCGCGTTCCATGCGCTTCAGTCGCCGATGAGCGCGCCGGACGGCACGCCCACCAACGCGGTGCACGGCTTTGTGATGATGCTGCTCAAGACCGCCGAGGAGGAAAAGCCCGAAAAGCTGGCCGTGGCCTTCGATGTGCACGCGCCGACGCTGCGCGCCCAGAGATACGCCGACTACAAGGCCACCCGCAAGCCCATGCCCGACGAGCTGCGCGCGCAGGATCCCATCATCCGCGAGCTGATCGTCCGAATGGGGCTGCCCATTCTGGAGATGGCGGGCTACGAGGCGGACGATATTCTGGGCACCGTATCCGCTCGGTGTGAGCGCGAAGACCGCGAGGCCGTGATCGTCACCGGCGACCGGGACTCCTTCCAGCTCTCGGGCGAAAAAACGACCATTCTCTACACGAAAAAGGGCATCTCGGACACCGTCCGGGTCACGCCGGAATATATTAGGGAGGTCTATGGCCTCGAACCGAAGCAGATGATCGACGTGAAGGGCCTGATGGGCGACGCGTCGGACAACATTCCCGGCGTGCCGGGCGTGGGCGAAAAGACGGCGCTGAAGCTGATCGCCCAGTACGGCTCGCTGGAGAAGGTGCTGGACACGGCGGACGCGGAGCAGAAGGGCAGGCTGCGCGAGCGGCTGCTGGAGCATCGCGCGCTGGCGGAGCTGAGCAAGGAGCTGGCCACCATCGACCGGGGCGTTCCCCTCGCCTTCGACTGGAGCGAATGGACGCTGGACGGGCTGGGCGGCGCGCTGCCGCGGCTGCGGGAGCTGCGCATGAACGCCGCGGCCAGGCGGCTTATGGAGGTGGCGGGCCATTTCGCGCCCGTGTCCATTCCCGCCGCCCCAAAGGCCGCGCGGGAGAAGCTGCCCAAAATCGAGCGGATGGAGAGCCTCGAGCAGACGGCGGCGCGGGTCGCCGAGCTGGCGGGAGACGCGAAATGGGCGGCGGCATATCTGGAGAGCGAGCTGACTGTCGCCACCGACAAAGCGCGTCTGAGCCTGCCCGCCGCCGGCGATCTGCTCAGTCCGGGCGTGACCGCCGAGGAGGCCGCGCGGGCGCTTGCGCCGCTGCTGACGGCGGACTGTCCCAAGTTTCTGTACAATGTCAAGGCCCTTTCGCCGGATTTCGACGCGCTGCGCGGCGAGATCACGGACGTGATGCTGGCCGCCTACGCCCTCAACCCCCAGCGGGAGTCCTTTGCGGCGGGCGCGTTGTGCGCCGAGGAGGAAATCGAGTCTTTCGGCGAGCATCCCGCTCGGGCGCTTTATGAGCTGGGCGTTCGTCAGCGCGCGCAGCTGAAGCAGAACGACCTGGAGCGCGTGTACGCCGAGATCGAGCTGCCGCTGGCGCGGGTGCTGGGCGACATGGAGCGCGAGGGTTTCCTCGTGGACGCGGACGCGCTGCGGGCGCTGGGCGAGGAATTCCGGGCGCACATCGCGCTGCTGACCGACGAGATCGCGGCGCTGATGGGCGCGCGGATCAACCTCAATTCGCCCAAGCAGCTGGGCGAGATGCTGTTCGACAAAATGGGCCTGCCCGCGCCGAAAAAGACCCAGCGCGGCTATTCCACCAGCGCCGAGGTGCTGGAGAATCTGGCCACCGAGCACGAGGTCTGCGCGAAGATTCTGGAATATCGCAAGTATCAGAAGCTGGAATCCACCTACATCGACTCGCTGCTGAACCTTCAGGACGCCGCCGGGCGCATCCATTCGCGCTTCGATCAGGTGGCCACGGCCACGGGGCGCATCAGCTCCGCCGAGCCGAACCTGCAGAACATTCCCGTGCGCACCGAGCTGGGGCGGCAGATCCGCCGGGCGTTCATCGCCAGACCCGGCTGCGTGCTGGTGGACGCGGACTATTCCCAGATCGAGCTGCGCGTGCTGGCGCACATGTCCGGCGACGAGACGATGATCGAGGCCTTCCGCGAGGGACAGGACATCCACGCCCGCACGGCGGCAGAGGTCTACGGCGTGCCGCTGGAGCAGGTGACTCACGAGATGCGCTCGGCCTCCAAGGCCGTCAACTTCGGCATCGTCTATGGAATCTCCGACTTCACGCTGGCCAAGAACATCTCCGTCAGCCGGAAGGAGGCAAGGGAGTTCATCGAGCGCTATTTCGAGCGCTATCCCGGCGTGAAGCGCTATATGGACGCGGCGGTGGCAGAGGGGCGCGAGAAGGGCTATGTGACCACGCTCATGGGCCGGCGGCGCTATCTGCCCGAGCTGGCCAGCGCCAACTTCAATCTGCGCTCCTTTGGCGAGCGCTGCGCCATGAACAGCCCCATTCAGGGCACGGCGGCGGACATCATCAAGCTGGCGATGATCCGCGTGGCCGACGCGCTGCGCAAGGGTGGCTATAAAGCCCGGCTCATTCTGCAGGTGCACGACGAGCTGATCGTCGAAGCGCCCGAGGACGAGCAGGAGCGGGTGCGGGCGCTGCTGAAGGACTGCATGGAGGGCGTGGCCGCGCTGGCGGTGCCGCTGAAGACCGACATTTCCGTGGGGAGGGATTGGCGTGAGTGCAAATAAACCCTATATCATCGGCGTGACCGGCGGCATCGGCTGCGGCAAGACCGAGGCGGCGGCGTTCTTGGAGTCGCTGGGCGCGGCGCGCGTGGACGCGGACGCGATTTCCCGGTCGCTCACCGCGCCGGGCGGCGAGGCGCTGCCGGCCATTCGCGAGCGCTTCGGCGACGGGGTGTTCGCGCCCGACGGTACGCTGAATCGCGCCGCGCTGGCCGCTATCGTGTTTCAGTCCCAGCCGGAGCGCCGGGCGCTGGAGGGCATTTTACATCCGCTGATTCAGAAAAACGCATGGCATCAGATTGAGGCCGCGGGGGAGCGGGGCGAGAAAATCGTCATTCTGGACGTGCCGCTGCTCTTTGAAACGGGCATGGACGTGCTCTGCGACGAGACGTGGAGCATGACCGCCGACCCGGAGACCCAGCTCAGCCGCGTGATGGAGCGCGGGCTGACCCGGGAGCAGGCGCAGGCGCGCATCGACAGCCAGATGAGCACCGACGAGCGCAACGGGCGCGCCACGCGCGTCATCCGAACCGACCGAAGCATGGATCGCACCCGGGCGGAGCTCAGCGGCCTGTATCAGCAGGCGCTGCGCCGCCTCGGCTGAGCGATCGGAGGAGAGCATGACCAACCAAAGAACCAATCAGAGAAAAAAACGCCAGAGGAGGCGCCGGGCGGCGACGGCGCTGCGCCTGCTGCGCACGGCCGTCATCGCCGTCGTGGTGCTGGCCATCGCCGCCGTGGGCGTGTGGCTGATCTTTGAAAACCGCATCGCGCCGTCCACGGTGACGTGCATCGTCGAATACGAGGATCTGATTCGCGCCTACGCCCAGAAGAACGAGATCCCGCCGGCCTATGTGGCGGCGGTCATCATGGCCGAGTCCAGCTATCGGCCCGAGGCGGTGTCCAGCGTGGACGCTCAGGGGCTGATGCAGATTCTGCCGTCCACCGCCGAGTGGATCGCCGGGAAGCTGGACGAGACCTATACCGAGGGCTGTCTGTTCGACCCCGAGACGAACATCCGCTACGGCTGCTGGTATCTGGGCTTTCTGATGCGCCGCTACGACGGCGACATGCGCTGCTCGTCGTCGGCCTATCACGCCGGACAGGGCACGGTGGACAAGTGGCTGGCCGACCCGAACTACAGCTCGGACGGCAAAACGCTGGACGTGATCGGCTACGATTCCACCAATACCTATGTGAACCGGGTGCTCCGGTATTACGAGAAATATGAGGAAATCTATGCGTCGTAAAATACGAATGGCGCTGGCGGCGCTGGTGACGCTGGCGCTGCTGGCCGCGAACGCCTGCTGGGCCGAGCCCATGCCCGCGGACGATCTGACGGGCGATCTGATTCCCCGGCAGGACGCGGCGGGCTCGGACGCGGAAGCGCTGACGGTGCAGACCAATCCGCTGGACGCGGAGCTGGTGGTGGGCTATGTGGCCGCCGAGAACGCCCGGGTCAATCCCTTCCGCTGCAACGAGCGCGATCTGGTCAGCGCCAATCAGCTGGTGTTCGAGCCGCTGGTGACGCTGGACGACGCGCGCAAGCCCGCGCCCATGCTGGCCGACAACTGGACGCACGAGGACAAGACATGGACGTTCACGCTGCGCAGCGGCATCACCTTCCACAACGGCGCGGAGCTGACGGCCTACGACGTGGCGGCCAGCTACGAGGCCTTTGTGGCCAGCGAATACGACAACCCCTATTCCACACGCATCAAGGCGCTCATCGCGGGCATGGAGGCTGTGGACGACCGCACCCTGACGGTGCAGGCGGTCTATTCGGGACTGATTACCCTCTACGCCATGGATTTTCCCGTGGTGCACGCCAGCACGGTCAACGACGATCTGCCCCGGGGCACCGGGCCGTACTGGTACACCTATTACGAATTCGACAGCGTGCTGCGCATCGAGGCCAATCCCCTGTGGTGGAAGAAGCAGCCCACCAGCGCGTCCATCGCCTTCAGGCGCTATGCCGAGGTGGGCGAGGCCATTGAGGGCCTTCAGACCGGCGAGATCGAGCTGCTGGCCACCCAGAGCTCCACGGCGGCGCTGAGCCGGAAGCTGAGCAATCTCACGTCCATGGACTATGGCACTACGGTGTACGAGTATCTCATGCCCAATTTGGGCAGCGGCTCGGTGATGTCCGACGTGAACGTGCGCAAGGCGGTGATGTACGCCATCGACCGCTCGGTGCTCGCGTCCAACGCCTATCTGGACATGGCCATTCAGAGCGAGGTGCCCGTGCTGCCCGGCACGTGGCTCTACGAGAGCCAGAGCGCCGTCTACCACTACAGCCCGGAGCGCGCGCTGCAATATCTCTACGATTCCGGATGGAAGGATCTCAACGGCGACACAGTGCTCGACCGGCTCAACGGCATTCAGCTGGAGGAGCTGACGGTGAACATCATCACCTATAACGAGTCCACCACGTCCATCCGTGAAAACGCCGTCTATCTCATTTCGAATTATCTGAACGCCGTGGGCATCAAGACCAAGGTGGAGGTGCTCTCCAAGGAACGGGTGGCCAGCCGGATCAAGGATCGCGATTTCGATCTGGCGCTCATCGGCGTGAACCTGAGCGAGGTGCCCATTCTTCAGCCGCTGCTGAGCTCGGACGGGTCGCTGAATCTCAACGGCTACGGCGACGACTGGATGGACGGCTGGATCGGCGAAACCTCCACGGAATCCGACGAGGCGCGGCTGAAGGAGCTCTACAGCAGCATTCAGATGAAGGTGGTCGACCGGCTGCCCATCATGGGCCTGCTGTTCCGCACGGGCACGGTGCTGTCTACCCGCTCGCTGGGCGGGCTGAGCGGCATCCGCCCGATGAACACCTATCGGGGCCTTGAATATCTGACCGACTGAACGGAGGACAACAGAATGGAATGGATGAACCGGCTCCGCGCGACGCAGGGCAAGGTGGGCTTCTGGACAAAGCCGCTGGACGGCGAGGCGACGGGCTTCAACGAGGATCTGCCGCTGGTGGCCGCCAGCGTGGTGAAGGTGCCCGTGATGGTGGAGGCGTTTCGCCAGTTCCGGGCAGGGCTGCTCGATCCCGACGAGCAGGTGACCATTCGCCCGGAGGATCGCATGCCCTCCTGCGGCGCGCTGACCTATCTGAGCGACAAAGTGCGCCCGACGCTGATGGATCTGACCACGCTGATGATTATCCTGAGCGACAACACCGCCGCCAACCTGATGATCGACCGCGTAGGCGTGGATGCGGTCAACCGCACCATGGAGGAGCGCGGCGTGCCCGGAATCTGCTTAAGGCGCAAGTTCTTCCAGCCGCAGCTGGCGGCGCTGGGCGTCACCAACACGGTCACGGCCCGGGGGTGCGGCGTGCTGCTGGAGAAGATGGCGAAGGGCGAGCTGCTGGGCGGCGAGGACGACGCGCGGATGCTGTCCATTCTCTATAACCAGCGGCTGAACGGCAAGATTCCGTTCTTTCTGCACGGCGTGAAGATCGCTCACAAGACCGGCGAGGACGACGGCACGACCCACGACGCGGCGCTGATTCAGGCGAAGCGTCCCTTCGTGCTGTGCATGCTGTCCAACGACGTGGACGTGCCCGAATACGAGCGGCTGATGCAGGACACGGCCCGGGAGCTCTATGAAATGTACAACCGTTAAACGAGGGATGGAGTGAAGCACAAAATGAGAATCGTCGTCAAGGTGGGCACGTCCACGCTGGCCTATGCCACGGGGCGCATGAACCTGCGCCGCATCGAGCAGCTGTGCAAGGCGCTGAGCGATCTGAAGAACATGGGCCACGAGGTGGTGTTCGTCTCCTCGGGCGCCATCGCCATGGGCGTGGGCAAGCTGTCGCTGAAGGAGCGGCCGAAGGACATGCCCGGCAAGCAGGCCGCCGCCGCGGTGGGCCAGTGCGAGCTGATGTACGCCTACGACCGCCTGTTTTCCCAGTACAGCCACGTCATCGCCCAGGTGCTGCTCACGGGCAGCGACGTGGAGGACGAAAACCGCCGGGAGAACGTCCACAACACGCTGATGCGGCTGCTGGAGATGGGCGCGTTGCCGGTCATCAACGAAAACGACACCGTGGCCACCGAGGAGATCGTCATCGGCGACAACGACACGCTGGGCGCCATCGTGGCCTCCGCGGTGCAGGCCGATCTGCTGATTCTGCTGTCTGACATCGACGGGCTGTACACCGCCGATCCGCACAAAAATCCCGATGCGAAGCTGATTCCTGTGGTGGAGGAACTGACGGACGAGATCTGCGCGCTGGCCGGCGGCAACGGCACGGCGCTGGGTACCGGCGGCATGGTGACCAAGCTCAAGGCGGCGAAGATCTGCGCCGACGCGGGCATCGACATGGTCATCGCCAACGGCGAGCGGCCGGAGATTCTCTACGACATCATGGACGGCAAGTCCGTGGGCACGAGGTTTATGGGGAGGAAGCGCGCATGACGACCCTTGAAATGCTGAAAAACGCCAAGGCGGCGTGGCCGGAGCTGGCCACGGCGGGCACGGAAAAGAAGAACGCGGCGCTCATGGCCATGGCCGACGCGCTGGAAAAGGACTGCGCGGCCATTCTGGAGGCCAATGCCGCCGACGTGGAGGCCGCCCGGGGCAGCATCTCCGACGTGATGCTCGACCGGCTGCGGCTGGACGAAAAACGCATCGCCGGCATGGCCGACGGCGTGCGGCAGGTGGCCAAGCTCCCCGACCCCGTGGGGCGGGTCATCACCCGGGTGGATCGGCCCAACGGCCTGACCATCGAGAAGATCGGCGTGCCTATGGGCGTGGTGGCCATCATCTACGAAAGCCGGCCCAACGTCACCAGCGACGCAGCGGCGCTGACCGTGAAGAGCGGCAACGCCTGCGTGCTGCGCGGCGGCAAGGAGGCCTTCCGCTCGGCCGACGCCATCGTCCGCGCCATGCAGCGCGGCCTGAAGCAGGCGGGCCTGCCGGAGACGCTGGTGCAGCTGGTTCAGGACGCCACCCGCCAGAGCGCCAACGACCTGATGACCGCCGTGGGGCTGGTGGATCTGCTGATTCCCCGGGGCGGCGCGGGGCTGATTCGCGCCTGCACCGAGAACGCCAAGGTGCCCTGCATCCAGACGGGCACGGGCATCTGCCACGTGTACGTGGACGCGTCCGCCGATCTGGACATGGCGCTGAACATCATCGAAAACGCCAAGACCAGCCGTCCCTCGGTCTGCAACGCCGAGGAGGTCTGTCTGGTGGACGCGCCCGTGGCCGGGCGGTTCCTGCCCATGCTGAAGCGGCGGCTGGCGGACGACCGCGCCGCGAAGGGACTCGTTCCCGTAGAGCTGCGCCTGGACGAGCGCGCGGCGGCCATCATTCCCGGAACGCCCGCCGGGCCGAAGGACTTCGACACCGAATTTCTGGACTATATCCTCGCGGTGAAGGTCGTGGACGGCGTGGACGAGGCGGTAAAGCACATCGCCCTCCATTCCACAGGCCACAGCGACTGCATCGTCGCCCGGGACGGGGCGGCGCAGGCGCGCTTCGTCGCCGGAGTGGACAGCGCGGCGGTCTACGTCAACGCCTCCACCCGCTTCACCGACGGCGGCGAGTTCGGCCTCGGCTGCGAGATGGGCATCTCCACCCAGCGGCTGCACGCCCGCGGCCCCATGGGGCTGGAGGAGCTGACCACCTACAAATACGTCGTCCATGGCGACGGACAGATTCGATAAGCAATCGCCTCAGGCAGGCGGCATTTTCTCCGAATGTTCGGAAAATGCCGCCTGCTTTTGCATGGAACGATAAAAATGCAGGATTTTAGCCATATAAATTCATCTAACTGAATGTATATTATATACATGTTATGCAAAACGGATTAAATACGCTGAAAAACTGCAAATAATCGAGCTAATGACGCGAAATTAAGAATAAATGCAATAATTAACAAAAATAAATGAGAAACGTATTGCACGTGAATGCAGGAACGTGTATAATAAAATTCGAAAGAGACCGACGGACGGTCTGAACTCTCAGGATGGAGGAAATGAAAATGAAGAAACTCGTGGCTTTGCTTCTGGCTCTGGTGCTGACGTTCTCCTGCTCCGCGGCGCTTGCGGAGCTGACCTTTACCACCGGCGGAACCTCGGGCACCTACTACGCCTTCGGCGGCGTGCTGGCCCAGTACATCACCGACCATTCCGACGTCGCGGTCACGGCCGTGGCGGGCGAGGGCTCCGCGGCCAACATCGACATGCTGGACATGGGCTTTGCACAGCTGGGCTTTGTGCAGAGCGACGTGGCCTATTACGCCTACAACGGCATCCGCTTCGAGCAGTACGAGGGCAATCCCATCACCAGCTTTACCGCGCTGGCGGCGCTGTACAACGAGACCGTGCAGCTGGTCACCTGCGACCCGTCCATTCAGTCCATGGAGGATCTGAAGGGCAAGAATGTGTCCATCGGCGCGGCGGGCTCCGGCGTTTACTTCAACGCCATGGACTTCCTGGCGGCCTATGACATGACCGAGGCCGACATCAATCCTCAGTACCTCTCCTTCGGCGATTCCGCCGAGGCGCTGAAGGACGGCAAGATCGACGCGGCGTTCGTGGTCGCCGGCGCTCCCACCACCGCGGTGGTGGATCTGTGCACCACCAAGGGCGCGTATCTGGTGGGTCTGGACGAGGAGCACGTGGCGAAGCTCAAGGAGATCAACGGCGCGTACACCGAGGCCGTGATTCCCGCTGGCACCTACGAGGGCATCGACGCCGACGTGACCACCGTGGCCGTCAAGGCCATCGTCATCGCCAACGGCGACGTGACCGAGGACGAGGCCTACGCCATCGTCTCCACCATCTTCGAAAACAAAGACGAGATCACGCAGGCCCACGCCAAG
The DNA here is from genome assembly GCA_900553265.1 of uncultured Eubacteriales bacterium. GTDB lineage: Bacteria > Bacillota > Clostridia > Christensenellales > Aristaeellaceae > Faecivicinus. The sequence continues at coordinate 14,228 of USDD01000017.1, read as the reverse complement.
GGCGCGGAGCTGGACGTGGAGTACGCCGCCGACTGCGGCCTGCCCTACCATGCGGGCGCGGCGAAGTACTTCGCCGAGAAGGGCATCGAGGTCAAGACGGCCGAATAACGATTTTGTTGAGGAAGGAAGCCGCGGCGAAGCACTCGCCGCGCTTCTTTCAAATAAATGGATCGGCGGCTTCCGGCTGTCGATGAAAGATTCCCGATGACGGCGCTCGCCGCATCGAACAGAAAGGGCGGATAGAATCCATGACGAAGAAAAAGGGGATTGCTGAGCCGAATTTCGATGCGGCCGGAACGGGCAGTGCGGCGGACGTCGAGGAGATCATGCGAAAATATGACCGCGAGTCCAACACACGCTACTGGGAGGGAAAGGCCAAGTGGGTCGTGAACGCGATCACCGCGCTGTTTTCCCTGTTTTGCCTGTACGTGACGCTGTTTGCCAATTTCATGGAGCAGGTGCGGCTGAGCTCGTTCCTGGGCTGCGTCATCGTCATCGGCTTTCTGTACTATCCCGCGCGCAAGGGGCACAGCCGGGTCAACCACATGCCGTGGTACGACGTGGTGCTGATGGTGCTGGGCGCGGGCGCGTTCTTCTTCTATACCTTCCATGCGCAGACCGTGGTGAAGCTGAACATGCGCATCACGCGGGAATGGGTGTATATCGCCGTGGGCGCGGTGGGCATGCTGGTGCTGGCGGAGCTCTGCCGCCGCAGCGTGGGCGTTCCGATTCTCTGCGTGGCGGGCTTTTTCGTGAGCTACGCCATCATCAAGCTCTGGACGAAGGGCGGCGTTCCGCTGATCGTCTATAAGCTGTTCTACGGCGACAGCGGCGTGCTGTCCACGCCCATCAACGTTTGCTCGAAGTACATCGTGGTGTTCATCATCTTCGGCGCGTTTCTGGAGCGGACGGGCATTTCCGATTTCTTCATCAGCGTGGCCAACAGCCTGTGCGGCCGCTATGCCGGCGGCCCGGCAAAGGTGGCCGTGGTGTCCTCGGCGCTGTGCGGCATGGTGTCCGGCTCCTCCGTGGGCAACACCGTGACCACCGGCTCGGTGACGATTCCGATGATGAAAAAGACCGGCTACGGCGCGGAATTCGCCGGCGCGGTGGAGGCCTCGGCCTCCACGGGCGGTCAGATCATGCCGCCCATCATGGGCGCGGCGGCGTTCCTGATGGCGGAATACGTGGGCGTTTCCTATTCCAACATCATCGTGCGCGCCATTCTCCCGGCGATTCTGTATTTCCTGGGCATCTTCATCGCCGTGCATCTCGAGGCCAAGAAGCTGGGCCTGAAGGGCGTTCCCGCCAGCGAGCTGCCCCGAGTGCGGAATCTTGTGAAGGACACCTATCTGCTCCTGCCGCTGGTGATTCTGGTCTGGCTGGTTTCGTCCAACACCAAGACCATGCAGTTCTCCGCGGCGGTGGCCATTCTGGCGGCCATCCTCGTGGGCTTTATCAACAACGCGCTCACCCACGTCCGGGCGAGGAAGGTCGGCAGCGCGCCGGACGTTCACCCGGTGGCGGCGGCCTTCGGCGCGGGCGGCGGCTTCGGTGTGCGGAACATCTTCGACGCGCTGGACGCCGGCGGGCGCGGCTGCATCACCGTGGGCGTGGCCTGCGGCATTGCGGGCATCATCGCGGGCTGTCTGACGGTCACGGGTCTGGCCTCCAAGATGATTAACGTCATCGTGGGCATCTCCGGCTCGTCGTCGCTGCTGGCGCTGCTGCTGACCATGCTGTGCTGCATCGTGCTGGGCATGGGCGTGCCCACCACGGCCAACTACTGCATCATGGCCTCCACCTGCGCGCCGATCCTCATCAAGATGGGCATTCCCACCATCGCGGCCCACTTCTTCGTGTTCTATTTCGGCATCGTGGCGGACATCACGCCGCCGGTGGCGCTGGCGGCCTACGCCGGATCGGCCATCGCCAAGGGCAATCCCATGAAGACGGGCGTGACGGCCACGCGGCTGGCCATCGCGGCGTTCATCATTCCCTTCGTGTTCGCCTATTCGCCGTCGCTGCTGTTCATCGACACGGTGTGGTACGACGTGGTGCTCATCGGTCTGACGGCCACCATCGGCATGGTGGGCATCGCCGCGGGCCTGAGCGGCTATCTGCTCAGGGACATGAATCTCATCGAGCGCCTCGTCACCATCGCCGGCGGACTGCTGCTGATCATTCCTGGCATCTGGACGGATCTGGGCGGCGTGCTGCTCATCGCCGTCATCCTCGTCTGGCAGGCGCTTCGCCGGAAGAAGGCCGCCTGAGTTTTCCCGAAAAAGTCCGATTTCCCCGCTCCGCATTCCCGCGGCGCGGGGTTGATTTTTGGCGGGAAATAGGGTATGATATGAAATGGAATAAAAGACGTGGAGGCAAAACTGTGTCCGGATTCGATCAGAGCAAAATTCGCAATTTCTGTATTATCGCCCACATCGACCACGGCAAATCGACGCTGGCCGACCGCATTCTCGAACGCACCGGCGTCATGCAGCAGCGAGAGATGACCGATCAGGTGCTCGATTCCATGGAGCTGGAGCGCGAGCGCGGCATCACCATCAAGTCCAAGGCCGTGCGCATGCCCTACACCGCTAAAGACGGTGCGCAGTACGAGCTGAATCTGATCGACACGCCCGGCCACGTGGACTTTACATACGAGGTTTCCCGTGCGCTGGCGGCCTGCGAGGGCGCGATTCTCGTGGTGGACGCCAGTCAGGGCATCGAGGCCCAGACGCTGGCCAACGTCTACATGGCGCTGGAGCACGACCTGGAGATCCTCCCGGTCATCAACAAAATCGACCTGCCCAGCGCAGACCCCGAGGGCGTGAAGCAGCAGATCGAGGACGAAATCGGTCTGGATACCGAGGGCTGCCCGCTGGTCTCGGCCAAGCAGGGCATCGGCATCGACGACGTGCTGGAGGACGTGGTGAACCGCGTTCCCGCGCCGACGGACGACGTGAAGGCTCCGCTGCGCGCGCTGATTTTCGATTCCTACTATGATAACTATCGCGGCGCGATCTCGTCCGTCCGCATGAAGGGCGGCGTGGTTCGCGTGGGCGACCGCATCCGCATGATGTCCAGCGGCCGCGAGTTTGAAGTCACCGAGGTGGGCGCGTATCTGCCGCTGGGCTATGCGCCCAAGGACGCGCTGCGCGCTGGCGAGGTGGGCTATATCGCCGCGTCCATCAAGGACATCGCCGACATTCACGTGGGCGACACCATCACCAACGCCGACGCGCCCGCCGCCGAGCCGCTGCCCGGCTACAAGCCCGTGCTGCCCATGGTCTACTGCGGCATCTATCCCGCCGACGGCGCGGACTACGAATCTCTCCGCGACGCGCTGGAGAAGCTCCGGCTGAACGACGCGGCGCTGTCCTTCGAGCCGGAGACCTCCGTGGCGCTGGGCTACGGCTTCCGCTGCGGCTTCCTGGGCCTTTTGCACATGGAGATCATTCAGGAGCGGCTGGAGCGAGAGTTCGACCTCGATCTCGTCACCACCGCGCCCAGCGTCGTATACCGCGTCATCAAGACCGACGGCAGCGAAATCGCCATCGACAACCCCACGAATCTCCCGCCGGTGCAGGAGATCGACTGGATGGAGGAGCCCTTCGTGGACGCGCAGGTCATCACGCCCCAGGAATTCGTGGGCGCCATCATGGAGCTGTGCCAGGACAAGCGCGGTACCTTCCGGGACATGAAGTACATCGACGGCGGCCGCGTGGTGCTGAATTACGACCTGCCGCTGAACGAGGTCATCTTCGACTTTTTCGATCAGCTCAAGAGCCGCACCCGGGGCTACGCGTCCTTCGACTACGAGCTGAAGGGCTATGTCCGAAGCGATCTGGTCAAGCTGGACATGCTGCTCAACGGCGAGCAGTGCGACGCGCTGTCCATCATCGTCCATCGCGACCGCGCCTATGCCCGCGGCCGCTCCATCGCCGAAAAGCTCAAGGACGCCATCCCGCGCCAGATGTTTGAAATTCCCATTCAGGCGGCCATCGGCGGCAAGGTCATCGCCCGCGAGACCGTCAAGGCGCTGCGCAAGGACGTGCTGGCCAAGTGCTACGGCGGCGACATTTCCCGCAAGAAGAAGCTGCTGGAAAAGCAGAAGGAAGGCAAAAAGAGAATGCGCCAGGTCGGCTCCGTCTCGCTGCCCAGCGAGGCGTTCATGGCCGTGCTGAAGATGGACTGACGCGCGGGAGGAGAGCATGAGTCAGACTTTGTTTGAAATCGTCACCCATGTAACCCGGGACAGCTGCCGCGCGCAGGCGCGCGCCCACTCCGGTCGCCGCAACCGCACGGCGTGGATTCTCTGCGCGCTGATGGCCGCGGGCGTGGCCGTGCTGTGGGCGGTAGGCTCGAAGTTCGCCGTCTGGCTGACGGTGCTGCTGGGCATTCTGCTGATGCAGATGCTTTTGCAGAGCGAGACCCTCGGCTGGCGGCTGTATTCCGCGCGCAACAAGGAGGCTCACGAGGTGCGCCTGACCTTTGCCGACGGTGGAATCTGGGTGCGCACGCGGGTGGAGGAGACGCGCATGGACTACGGCGCGGTGACGGGCCTTTTCGAGGACGCGGGCTATCTGGTGGTGCGCATGAAGCACCACACGCCCCTGGTGGTGCTCAAGGCCGACGTGCCCGGCGGACAGGCCGACGCGCTGCGGGACATGCTGTGCCGCAAGACCGGACAGACCGTCCGCCGCCTGCGCCCGTGAAGCCGCTGGCGCTGTATCTGCATCTGCCCTTCTGCGCCGCCAAGTGCCGCTATTGCGACTTCGCGTCCTATCCCGGGCGCGAGGACGCGTGGAGCGCGTATCTCTCCGCGCTGGCGGAGGAGTGGCGGCAGTGGCTGCCCAAGCTGGATAGCACGGAGATTGCGACGATCTTCTTCGGCGGCGGAACGCCGTCGCTGCTGCCGGCGGAGGCCATGGAGCGGCTGCTGGGGGAGATTCTGGATTCCGGGCGCGTGCGCGCGGACGCGGAGATCACCATGGAGGCCAATCCGGGCACGGCTTCGCCGGACAAGCTGCGCAGACTGCGCCGGGCGGGTGTGAACCGCCTTTCGCTGGGCGCCCAGAGCTTCAGCGACGCGCTGCTGCGCTCGCTGGGGCGCATCCATCGCGCCTCGGACATTGCCGGCGCGGTGGCCATGGCCCGGGACGCGGGCTTTGACAATCTGAACCTCGACCTGATGTACGCCCTGCCGGGGCAGACCCTTTCGGACTGGCGGGAGACGCTGGACGCGGCCATGGCGCTGCGCCCGGAGCATCTTTCGGCCTACAGCCTGATCGTCGAGCCGGGCACGCCGCTGTGCGCGGACGTGGAGCGCGGCGCGGTTTCGCTTCCCGATGAGGACGAGACGATGGCTTTGCAGCGGGAGACGGTGCGCCGTCTGACCGAGGGGGGCTATGGGCGCTACGAGATCTCCAATTACGCCCGCCCGGGCTTCGAGTGCCGGCACAACCTCGTCTACTGGAACCGGGGCGACTATCTGGGTCTCGGCTGCGCGGCCCATTCGCTGATGGATGGAGAGCGGTTTGAAAATCCACGGTCGCTGGAGGAATACCTCGCCGGCGAACGCCGCCTGAACCGGGAAAAGCTGACCCGGGCAGACGCGATGGAGGAGACGCTGATGCTGTCCACGCGGACGACGCGGGGAATGAGCCTGCGCGCCTACGCGGAGGATTTCGGCGTGGACTTCGAAAAGACACACGAAAAAAAGCTGCGCCGACTGGTGCAGCTGGGCCTGATTCAGTTGGAGGGCGGCTTCCTGCGGCTGACGGAAAAGGGAATGGAACTGCAAAACGCCGTGGTGGTGGAGCTGATGGACGATCAGCCCTGAGCCGTGTCGTATTCCCGGAGAATGTGGGCAATGTCGTTGAGGATGGAGCGATTGGTCACGGACATGTCGTTGAAGTCCGTGATCAGCGCGTTGTCCAGCGAATCCTGAAGGAGAATGTCGGGCGTGACGCGCAGAACGTTGGACAGATCGACGACGGTCTCCAGGCTGCAATGCTTGATGCCGCGCTCAATGTGTCCGATGTAGGATGTGGAAACCTGAATGGCCGCCGCCAGCTGGCTCTGCGTCATGTTCGCGAGCTTGCGCTGCTGACGCACGCGTTTTCCCAGCGCTTCATAGTCCATATTTTTTACCTCCGCAAAATACTATGTTAATCCTGCATTCAGAATAACACATGTGAGGGAAAAAAGCAAGGAAAAGCGGCGGGGAAGGAGAACAAATTTGAAAAAATGGAAGTGGCCGCTGGCATGGCTTGCGCAGATCGCGCTGATGCTGGCCGCGGGCGTGCTGATCGCGCTGACCGAATGGCTGGGCGGAACGCTGCACGACTGGGTCGCGTGGATCGGCATGCCGCTGATCGGCCTGTTCTCGGCCTGCCGGACGACCCGGCGGGGGCTTCTGAACTACGCCGCGTGGCTGGCTCCGCCCGCGGGCATGGCGCTGGGCCATCTGCTGGTGTGGAGCTACATGCCCGATCCCGGGCCGGTGCTGCTGTGCGCGCTGATTTCGCTGGTGGGTGCGGCGGCGGGCGAGGTGCTGAACCGCCAAGAGGAACACGAAAAATAGAGTTGGGAGAGAAACGCCATGGAGAAGAATCTGATTCTCACCTGCGACGCAGGAACGACCGGCTGCAAATGCACGATTTTTTCCGCCCGGGGCGAGGCGCTGTGCTCCGTGCGCCGGGGATATGAGACGAAATATCCCCAGCCGAACTGGTCGGAGCAGGACCCGGACGCCATTCTCGCCGCTGTCTACGACGGCATCCGCGAGCTGCTCCAGCAGGTCAGCCCTCAGCAGATCGCCTGCGTCGGCCTGTCGGGCACGATGAACGGCTGCATCCCCGTGGATGAGGACGGCCGCGCGCTGCATCCGAACATCATCCATTCGGACAGCCGCACCGAGGCGCAGGTGGAGGAGATTCTGCGCGTGATTTCTCCGGAGGACTTCTATCATCTGACCGGCAACCGGCCGGACACCCACTATACGCTGCCGAAGATCCTCTGGTTCAAGGAAAATCTGCCCGAGGTCTACGCGCGCGCCAGGTGGTTTCTGAACATCAAGGACTACATCTACGGCAATCTCACCGGCCGCTTCGGCTTTACGGACTATTCCGACGCGTCGCTGACCATCGCGCTGGACATCAACAACCGCCGCTGGGCCACGGAGCTGCTGGGCGAGCTGAAGCTGGATGCGGAGCGCATGCCCAAGCTGCTGGTGGGCCACGACGTGCGCGGCAAGATCACCCGCGCGGCCTATCGTCAGACGGGGCTGATCGCCGGAACGCCGGTGGCCATCGGCGGCGGCGACGGTGCGTGCACGGCCCGCGGCGCGGGCGTGACCGATCCCGGCAGCGCCTATTGCTACATCGGCTCCAGCGCGTGGGTTTCCCAGATTCTGGAAAAGCCGGTGCTCGACCCCAAGGCGCGCATCTTCAACTATCTCGATCTGGACGGCGAGTCCTATCACGTCTGCGGCACGGTGCAGTGCGGCGCGGCGGCCTTCGACTGGTCGCTGAAGAACCTGCTGGGCGGCAACGAAAAGCCCGCGGACATCTCCAACGTGGAGAACATGGCGCGGCAGATTCGCCCCGGCGCGGAGGGCGTGCTGTTCCTGCCCACGCTGATGGGCTCGCGCACGCCCTACTGGGACGCGAACACCCGCGGCTGCCTGATGGGCTTTTCGCTGTACCACGACAACCGCCACATCGCCCGCGCGGTCTACGAGGGCATCGCCTTCGCGCTCAACAGCTGCGCCGAGGTCATGGCCGAGTGCGGCGCGCCGATGCACTCCATGATGCTCACCGGCGGCGGCGCGCGCAGCGGCCTGTGGCCGGACATGCTGGCCTCCATCTTCGACCTGACCACGAAGGTGCATCAGTCGCCGGGTGAGACGACTTCGCTGGGCGCGGCCATCGCCGCGGGCGTGGGCGTTGGGCTGTTCGAGGGCTATTCTCAGGCCGCCGCCATGGTCAGCGCCCGCTCGACCCACGCGCCCGTTCCCCAGTGGCGGCAGGCGTATAAGGAGATCTATCCGATTTACGCCGACATCTACGGCCGCATCAAGCCGCTGAACGACCGAATTGCCAATCTGAAGATCGGAGACTGAGAACCATGCAGACCTCTGACGCGCTGCGGGCCTATTTCGGCCGGGTGCTCCCGGCGGTTCCGGAGCTGTTCAACATGGCCTACGCCATCTGCGGAAACTTCGAGCAGGCCGAGTACTCGCTGCAATACGCGCTGACCGAGGCGTGGACGGGCGAATTCCACGGCGGCATGGGCTTTCGCGAGGGGCTGCGCAACACGCTGCGCGAGGTGGCCATGGAGGAGGCACTGCGGCAGGACGAGGACGCGCCGGAGTTCACCTGGGACGAACTGACCGCCCGGAGCGACGGTCCCCTTTCGGAGATGCTCGCTCAGGAGAGCGCGGAGACGCGGCGGATCGCCGCGCTGCGCTATGGCTGCGGCCTGCCCGTGGGCAAGGTCGCCCGGCTGATGGGTGTTACCGCCGCCGAGACGCGTCAGACGCTGGAACGCCTGTGCCGCAAGGCTTCCCGAAAGCTGGAGGCGGCGGATCGCCGGCGCGCCGAGGCGCTGCTGGCGCGCAGCGTGCGCCGGTCGTTCGCGCAGGCGGACGAGAGCATGCCGTCGCTGAGCGCCGTCTATCGCACCTTTGCCGCCGAGGCGGCGGATGTGGTTCGCCCGAAGCACTGGATGGCCAAGGGCGTGCGTCGCGCGCTGTACGTGCTGCTGCTGCTCGTGTGCGCGGCGGTGTTCTGGCTCACGGCGGCGCTGATTCAGCCCGTGGAGGCTCAGCCGGGAACGGTCGCCGCGTTCGAGATGCAGTAACGCCGTCCGCGAGAGACGGACTTTGCAGAATCTGCCGTCAAAATGAGCGATGATTTAACGAAAAGCCTCGCCCAGACCGACCAATGTTTTGCTATAATGGCTGTTAATTACTTGAGAGAGGGTGTTGAAGTTGGCGATTATCCGCGAAGGTCTTACTTTTGACGACGTACTTCTCGTTCCACAGCGAAGCGATGTGCTTCCGCGCGAGGTGGATCTGACGGTTCAGCTGGCGAAGAATCTGAAGCTGAACATTCCGATGCTGAGCGCGGCCATGGACACGGTCACCGATTCCACGATGGCGATTGCCATCGCGCGCGAGGGCGGTCTGGGCATCATCCACAAGAACATGAGCATCGAGGCGCAGGCGGCCATGGCCGACAAGGTCAAGCGCAGCGAAAACGGCGTCATCACCGATCCGTTCTTTCTCTCGCCCGAGCACAAGGTCAGCGACGCGCAGGAGCTCATGGCCCGCTATCGCATCTCCGGCGTGCCGATCACCGAGAACGGCAAGCTGGTGGGCATTCTGACCAACCGCGACCTCCGCTTCGAAACCAACTTCGACCAGCCGATCAAGAACGTGATGACGAAGGACAACCTCGTCACCGCGCCTGTGGGCACCGATCTGGAGACGGCCAAGCAGATTCTGGCCAAGCATCGCATCGAGAAGCTCCCCATCGTGGATGAGAATTACAATCTTCGCGGACTCATCACCATCAAGGACATCCAGAAGAGCGCCAAGTATCCCAACTCCGCCCGCGATTCTCGCGGCCGCCTGCTGTGCGGCGCGGCGGTGGGCGTGACCGCCGACACCATGGATCGCGTGGCCGCGCTGGTGAGCGCGCAGGTGGACTGCATCGGCCTGGACACCGCCCACGGCCATTCCGAGGGCGTGCTGAAGATGGTCGAGCGCATCCGCGCCGCCTATCCCGAGCTGACCATCATCGCCGGCAACGTGGCCACCGCCGCGGCCACCGAGGCCCTCATTCAGGCGGGCGCGGACGTGGTCAAGGTCGGCATCGGCCCCGGCTCCATCTGCACCACCCGCGTGGTCGCCGGCATCGGCGTGCCCCAGATCACGGCCATCATGGACTGCGCCGAGGCGGCGGACAAGCTGGGCAAGACCGTCATCGCCGACGGCGGCATCAAGTACTCCGGCGACATCCCCAAGGCCATCGCGGCCGGCGCGAGCGCCGTCATGATGGGCAGCCTGTTCGCGGGCACCGAGGAGAGCCCCGGAGCCATGGAGATCTATCAGGGCCGCTCCTACAAGGTCTATCGCGGCATGGGCTCGCTGGCGGCCATGGCCGACGGCAGCAAGGATCGCTACTTCCAGGAGGGCCAGAAGAAGCTGGTTCCCGAGGGCGTCGAGGGCCGCGTTCCCTTCAAGGGCCCGCTGGCCGACACGGTTTTCCAGCTCATCGGCGGCCTGCGCTCCAGCATGGGCTACTGCGGCACCGAGAGCATTCAGGCGCTGCGCGAGCGCGGCGAATTCATTCGCATCACCAGCGCCGGCCTGATCGAGAGCCATCCCCACGACATCAACATCACCAAGGAAGCGCCGAACTACTCGCTGCACGTGTAATTCGAGAACACGCCCGGCCTGCAAAACGCAGGTCGGGCGCGTTGCATAATCCATCCCGATCGGGCAAAAATACGCCGCAGGAGGGATGTGTTATGAATCCGTTTGAAATGAACCCGCAGAAAAACGCCGAGCTGTTTGTGGATTGGGAGAAGCTCTGGGCGGCGCCCTACGACAAGCGGACGGTGGATCCGTACACCCGGACGCGGATCATCCTGATGAACGGCACGGAATTTGAAAACGTCTGGTTTTCCCATCAGTTTTCCAGAAGCAGCGGCGACAACGAGCTTCGCCGCAAACTGGCGCTGATCCGCCGCGGCGAACAGCAGCAGCAGAAGCTGCTGGCGCACCTGAAGCCGGCGGACGAGACGGCGCTGGAGCAAACTATCGGCTACGAGCAGCTGGCGGTGGATCTGACGGCCCATCTGGCCAAACGCGTGACCGACGCGGACGTGCGCGGCGCGCTGGACTTTGCGCTGCTGGAGGACTTCGACCATCTGTATCGATATTCCGACTATCTGGAATTCACGAGCGGCGTGCATGCCGAGACGCTGGTGGGGCGCTACACGGAGATCACGCCCGGCCGGCCCACCATTGCGCACCATCGCCATCCCTACGATTCCATCCGTCGTTCCATGGCCGGAAAGCAGCCGACGACGCTGGACGTGCTGGCGGCCAACGTCATCACCGCCGCGGAGCAGCAGACGATGAACTACTATATGAACACCGCCGCGCTCTGGCCCGAGGAGACGGGCCGAAGGCTCTATCAGGAAATCGGCATGGTGGAGGAGCAGCACGTCAGCCAGTACGGCAGTCTGCTCAATCCGGCGCTGACGTGGCTGGAGAACCTGCTGCTGCATCAGTATGTGGAATGCTGGCTGTACTGGAGCTGCCGGGAGACGGAAACCGACGGGCGCATCCGCGGCCTGTGGGATTTCCTGTTCGCTCAGGAGCTTATGCATCTGCACATCGCCCGGGAGCTGCTGCGGCAGTACGAGGGGAAGGAGTACGCCGCGGTGCTGCCCGACGCGGAGTTCCCCGCGCCGCTGCGGCTGGAGAGCAATGTCGAATACGTGCGCGGCGTGCTGGGCGGAACGGCGCACAACACCGCCGTGCGCGAGGATTACGCCGACGTTCGGCAGCTGGCCTCGCTGGACACCTTTGCGGACTATCAGCATCAGGTGAACGAGCCGCTGGAGAATGTGGTCAGCCATACGTTTATTCAGGAGTATATCCGCGCGCGCGGACAGGATTACCGCTTTGAGACCGCGCCCAATCCCGTGGAGGCACTGCGCGATCGAACCCGGGACAATGTCTGCGTGGGCCGCGCGCCCCTCTGCGGCGACTACGAATGACGAATGGAGGGCGGAATCCGATGGAATCCGCCCTCCAGACCGCTGACAAATCCCGCAACCGCAGAAATTTCCTGAACCACTTCTGACGAAGTGGAAATTTCTGCTTGCTTCGTCAACACGGGCTGCAAAATCGGTTACATACTTTTAGGTATGCGCCCTCTTTTGCAGCCCGCGTTTCCTTGCCTTGCGGCGTTTCTCAGCGTCTGGCAGTCTGTTGATAAAGTCAACAGACTGGAGGGCGGAATCCGATGGATTCCGCCCTCGATATTTTAGGGATTGACAGATGGAGAATGGATTGCTATAATAAAACCAATCTGGGAAAGGCAGGTCTAGGCGACTTAATGATTATTCGCGACTGAAATTCGGCTTTTGCAATGACCGTTCGCTGGAACGGTGAGTTTGTGATGCCGTTTGGAGGTTGCGTGAAGTCGCCGCACGTCTGAACTGTGCTCTTTTTGCGCTCCTCCGCGGCGGAAGGAGTGTTTTTTATGCCCAAAATTCTGCTGGAGGCGGGCAGTGTGGAGCTGAACTTCGGCCCGCGAACCATTCTTGAAATCAAGGAACTGAAAATCTACGACGGCGACCGGATCGGCCTCATCGGCGAAAACGGCGCGGGCAAGACCACGCTGCTGCGGGTGCTCTCCGGCGAGCGTGAGCCCGACGCGGGCACCGTCCGGCGGTTCAGCGAAATCGCGTTCATTCGCCAGATGGGCGAAGCGGACGGCGAGAGCGACGCGCGGCTGCGGTCGGAATTCGACGCGCAGGAGCATCGAGAGGGCCTCTCCGGCGGCGAGCAGACCCGGCGAAGGATCGCCGCGGCGCTGTCCAGGCGCGCGCATCTGCTGTTTGCCGACGAGCCGACCACCGATCTGGACGCGGAGGGCGCGGCGCAGCTGCGCAGGGAGCTGGCGGCCTACGACGGCGCGATGGTGCTGGTCTCCCACGACCGCAGCCTGCTGGACGCGCTGTGCACGAAGATCTGGCATCTGGAGGACGGCGAAATCACCGAGTTTCCGGGAAATTACACCGACTATCGCGCGGAGCTGGAGCGTCGCAGGGCGTTTCAGCAGTTCGAATACGAACAGTATCGCGGCGAGCAGGCACGGCTGCGGGCGTCCATTCAGGGCAATCGCGAGCGCGCCGGCCAGATGAAAAAGGCTCCGACGCGCATGGGCAACAGCGAGGCGCGCCTGCACAAGATGGAAACGCGGCAGATCTCCGAGCAGCTGCACAAGGCGCGGCGGCAGCTGGAATCCCGACTGAGCCACATGGAGGTCAAGGAGCGCCCGCGGGAGGACGCGGCGGTGCGCATGGAGCTGGGCGCGAGCCGGCCGGTGGCGGCCAAGGTGGCGCTGGAGGTGCGCGGACTTCGGCTGTGGGCGGGAGAGAAGAGCCTGCTCGCCGGCGCGGCGCTGACGCTGCCCACGGGCACGCGCACGGCGCTGGTGGGCCCCAACGGTTGCGGCAAGACGACGCTGATGCGCGCGCTGGCCGGCCGCGCGGCGGGAGACGGACGTCTGCTGGTGGGCGAGGCCGAGGGCAGTTCCGACCGCGCCATCCGCTTCAACCCCGCGGTGCGCGTGGGCTGGTTCGACCAGAGCCATCAGAGCACGCTGGATCCCGGGCGCTCGGCGCTGGAAAACGTGATGCGCCAGTCCGCTCACGCGGAGAGCGACGTGCGCACGGTGCTGGCGCGGCTGAACCTGCGCGGCGACGACGTGTTCAAGCCGGTGGGCGTGCTCTCCGGCGGCGAGCGCGGCCGCGTGGCGCTGGCGAAGCTGCTGCTCTCCGAGGCCAATCTGCTCCTGCTGGACGAGCCGACGAACCATCTGGACGTGTTCGCGCTGGAGGCGCTTCAGGAGATGCTGAGCGGCTATCGCGGCACGCTGCTGTTCGTCAGCCACGACGCGGCCTTCAGCGAGGCGGTGGCCACGCGATTCGCACGGTTCGAGGGCGAAAAGCTCGTCTCCTTCGAGGAGACGCAGGCGCGGCAGGCCGAGCGGGAGCAGCGGGATCGCGCGGCGGAGCAGGCCCAGCTGGAGATCTCGGTGCTGCAGATGCGCATGGCCGACCTGGCCGCCCGGATGAGCGCGCCGCGCAGGGGCGATTCGCCGGAGAAGCTGAACGCGGAGTATCAGGCGCTGGCCGAGCAGGTGCGCGCGCTGAAGAATCCGGCGCGCTGAGCGGAAAAGGAAATCTCGAGCCGGTCGGGAAATTCGTGTTAAATTCCGCTTTTTCACGGAAATGATAGAAAAAACCGGCGGAATCTGCTATAATGAATTGGAAATGGTCAGAAATGGCCTGAATTTCCGAATGATAACTTTGAACGTGCTGAAAAACGTTCGATGATGAGGTGAATTCGCATGTCCAATACCGCAATCGTGGGAATCAACTGGGGCGACGAGGGAAAGGGCCGCATGGTCGACTAC
>USDD01000016.1 GCA_900553265.1 uncultured Eubacteriales bacterium | reverse complement strand
TGCGAAATTCTCAATTAGCGCGTGCGGCCGGCACAAATAATTCGTGCCGCCACAGCAAAAATCGCCCCGGCGGCGGGCTCGATTTAAATTCGAGAGGGCTTCGGCCCTCTCGAGCTCTCCGTGGGTTTTTTGACAGCCTGAAAGGCTCCGCTCCCGTTTTCCGAGAGCGGAGCCTTCCTATTATCCGGCGCACTTCATCCCACATCCGCAATCCGTGCGCGCGGCATGTATTTTTCGATGGCGTGCGCCGCGCCGTCGTGGTCGCAGTCGTCGGTCACGTCGCCGGCCAGCGCGCGCACGGCGGGAATGGCGTTGCCCATGGCCACGGCAAGACCGGCGGCGCGCATCAGCTCCAGATCGTTTCCGCCGTCGGCCACGGCCAGCGTCCGGGCAATATCGACGTTCAGCGCGCGGCAGAGCGCCCGCAGACCTCGGCCCTTGTCCACGCCTGCCGGCGAAAGCTCCAGGCTCAGGCCGATGGACTCGGCCACGGCCAGCGCATGCCCCTCCAGCAGCCCCAGCATTTCGGCGCGCTGGTCGGCGTCGGCGAAATAGAGGTTGATCTTGCCCGCCGTCTCCTCGCCGCGCAGCAGCCGGTCGGCAATATCCGGCTCGAAGATCGAGCCCTCCTCGAATACGCTGCGGAAAAACGCCACGCGATGGCGCTCGTAGTCGATTTTGTCCTTTTCGCCGCCGATGACTGACTGACCGGACGTGAACACCTGCAAAATCACGTCCATCCGGCGCGTCTGCTCCAGAATGAACCGCACCTCCTCGGGCGCGATCTCCGTGCATTGCAGCGTGCGCTTATCCCAATAATCGTAAATGCGTGCGCCGTTTTCGCTGATGAGATAGCGCACCGCGTCCAGCCCCTGAAGCGGCTTCACCAGCTCGCTGACGCAGCGGCCCGTGGCCAGCGCGATCTGATAGCCCGCCGCGCCCGCGCGGCTGAGCGCCCGGCGCGTGTAGTCGGAAATCTCGCGCCGCGAGTTCAGCAGCGTTCCGTCCATGTCCAGCGCCGCGAGAACGTATTCCTGATTCGCCATGAAGAGCCACCTCCGCGCATTCATTATCCCGAAAATGCGCGGAGGCTGCCAGCAATCCAGGGGAAAAAGGTCGTAAAGAATCAGTTGTTCACGGCGGCGATTTCGACGGACGCTTACGGTGCGCCGCTCCCGTAGCTCTCGCCGACGCAGACGGGGCAGGGCTCCTTGCCGGAGCACTGCGCGTCGCACAGCGGGATGGCGAAGGCGTTCTGCATGCCGCTGCAATACTCGTCCAAGTGGTAATAGCTTCCGTTTTTGGTCATGTACACCATGACTTCCTCGGTCAGCGTCTCGTCGATGCGCAGGAACTGCGCGCCCGATTCATCGCTCTCGTCGGCGGCCACGAGCCACGTCTCGTCCACGCCCAGCGCCTCGGCGACGGGCGCGTCAGTCAGCTTCGAATCCGCGCCGTCGACGCGCGCATAGCGCTCGCCGAAGAACCACAGCTCCGTCAGGCCGTTCAGCGCCTGCGCGCCGCCCTCGTTCGCGTCGACATGACACTGCGCGATGCTCTCGCCGGACGAATTCAGCTGAATCAGATACTCCGCGTCGCCGGGATAGCTCGCCTGCTGGACGATTTCCAGCGGCAGCGAATCGTGGGCGCGCACAAGTTGTCCGCCCTTCAGCATCCAGAGATAGCGGTCGGCGGTGAGGCTCAGCGCCACCCGGTCGGAATCGGACGCGCCGTCGATCAGCAGCGTCTGCGTGCGATAATCGCCGTCGTACCGCATGAACACCGCGGCGACCGAATCGTCGGCGGGCTGGACGGTGAACACCGTGGTCTCGACGGCTTCGACATAGCCGTCCATCATCCCCTGGGTCAGCGTCTCCGCCGTGTACGCGTCCATCGCCAGCGGCACGCAGTCCTCCAGCGAAACCTTGTCCTGCACAGCGATCTTCGAATTTTCATGAACGCTCAGCCGGTCGGACGCGGTGACGCGGACGCACAGCACGTCTCCTGCGCGCTCGGCCTGAATGTCCAGCCGAACCAGTTCGCCCTGAACGCACACGGGGCACGCCGGCCGGCCCTCCGCCTCGGCAATCTCCAGCGCGATCAGCTCGGCGTTTTTCATGCCCGAGCATTCGGGATCCAGATGATAATACAGACCGTTCGGGGTCATCCATACGCCCAGCCCGCTCTCGCTCATGTCCATCGCGCCGACGATGGAAGCCGCATCGTCGATGGCTGCCGCGCCGACAGCTGCCGCCGGCGCGAGGGTCTCCGTGGCCGTCCAGTCCCCGGGCGCTTCCGCGCCATCGGGAACGGGCGTGGTGAGCGCGCTTCCGTTCACCTGCTTTTCCGGCTCAAGGGTCGGCATCGGCGTGGGTTCCGCCGTAGCATTCCAATCCGCAGGCACCTCTGCGCCGTCGGGAGCGGGCGTGGTGAGCGCGCTTTCGTTCACCCGCTTCTCCGGCTCAAGGGTCGGCATTGGCGTGGGTTCCGCCGTAGCATTCCAGTCCGCAGGCACCTCCGCGCCGTCGGGAACGGGCGTGTATTGCGCGCTTTCGTTCACCCGCTTTTCCGGCTCAAGGGTCGGCATCGGCGTGGGCTCCGCCGTGGCATTCCAGTCCGCAGGCGCCTCCGCGCCGTCGGGAACGGGCGTGTATTGCGCGTTCTGCTCCTCGATCCGGATCGCCGGCGCTTCGCTGGCCTCGGGCGGCTCAGATTCGTAGGAGGAGCTCTCCTCCGGCTGCTGCGTCGCCGGGGCGGTGATGCACGCCGGACATGCCGTGCGGCCCTCGGCCCGGGCTCGGCTCAGCTCCTCGCGCTGAGCGCCGCGCATGCCGCCGCAGCTCTTTCGGGCGTGATAGTAGGAATCGTCCTCGCAGACCCACACCCAGCCGCCGCTGCCGCCGGAGAGGGCGCGCCGGTCGGGCACGGCGGGCCGCAGGTTTGCCAGCGCCGCCGTCAGCCCCAGCGCCGCCACCAGTACCGCCGCCACCGCCGCCATCGCCATCCGCTGCCGCCGACGGCGAAATCGGGCGCGCTCGGCCTCGGCCAGAATGCGCATTTTCAGGCTGTCGTCCACGCGAACGGGCTTCAGCTCCCGGCGCAGCTCGTCTTGCCATCTATTTTTCATCGAAATACCACTCCTTCAGCTCGGCGTGCAGCTTCTGCTTCGCCCGGCTCAGTCGAGAGGAAACGGTGGGGACGGGAACGCCCATCACCTGCGCGATTTCGCGGATTTTCAGTCCCTGAACGTAGTACAGCACCACCGCCGTGCGCTG
Source organism: uncultured Eubacteriales bacterium (assembly GCA_900553265.1). Lineage (GTDB taxonomy): Bacteria > Bacillota > Clostridia > Christensenellales > Aristaeellaceae > Faecivicinus. The sequence goes on along the minus strand of USDD01000016.1, from coordinate 32,283 downwards.
ATCCCGCGGCAGCTTCATCACCGCCCGGGCCACCGTCGGGTCGGGCATCTCGGGATCCGCCGCCTTCAGGCTCAGCAGCGCCTCCTCACCCACCGTGCGGCGGCTCCAGGGCGCGCGCAGCATGTTCCGGCAGACATTGATGGCGATGGTCGTCAGCCACGTCTTCACCGAGCAGCGGCCCTCGAAGGTGTCGAATTTCCGATAGGCGCGCAGAAAGGTTTCCTGAACGGCGTCCTCTGCCGACGCGTAGTCCTTCAGATACATCAGGCACACGCGCAGCAGGCCGTCGCCATAGCGGTCGATCAGCTGTTCCAGATCGACCTCCGAGAGAATCCCTCCGTTGGGTACCGCAGAGTTCATCTTCTCACCCCTTTCTCTTCTTAGACCCGCTCCGGCGGCAAAAAAACGCGCGCGGGCAAAAAAATTTCCTCCGAATCGCGTCGAAGGAAATTTCTGTCTTATCTCAGCCATGTTCCGCCCCTTCTGCCCGCGCTCACCACGCGCGAGAGGAAGAAGCCCGCGCGCGTGCCCTGAGTCAGCAGGCGGTATTCCAGCCTTTTGCCCATTCCGGCGTTCTCGCCCAGCGCCAGCTTCGTCCGGGCGCGGAAATAGCCGCACACGTCGCGGATGACGGCCCGGTTGGCCGCGAAGCTCGCCCGGCTGTCGCGCAGCACCGCCGCGCGCAGCCGCAGCAGCAGCGACGCGTAATTGCTGCGCACGAACACCGCTTCCGTCTCCGGCCGGCGACTGGTCAGATCGCGCTGGCGGATGAGATAGGCCTCGCAGGACGCGGCGCGCTTTTCGATGGTCGCCGCGTGGGAGATGCTCTCCGCGCGCACCAGCCGGCTGAACAGCAACGAATCGTTCACCAGCGCCACCGTCTTCGCCTGCTCGTAGAGCTTATAGGACGAGCGCACGTCCTCGAACACCATGCCCTCGGGAAAGGTGATTTCCCGATAGAACGCCCGGGGCGCGAGGCTGGCCCAGATGGCCTGGGTGATCTCCCGGCGCAGCAGCCGCGTCAGCGCCTCCTCGCCGGAGATGACCTCGTTGGGGCGCTGGACGTAGCGCTTTTCCCGCGCGCCGCTGCGCTCCACGTTTTCGTAATTGCAGATGGCCATGGACGCGCCGGTCTCCAGCAGAGCCGCGTTGAGCTTTTCCAGCGCCTGCGGGCCCATCTGGTCGTCGCCGTCCAGCCACGCGACGGTCTCGCCCGCCGCCGCGCCAAGACCCGCGTTGCGCGCCGCCGAAACGCCGCGGTTCTGCTGATGGATCACCTTCAGCCGCGGATCCTCCTGCGCCAGGCGATCGAGAATCGCGCCCGTGCGGTCGGTGGAGCCGTCGTCCACGCAGATCAGTTCCAGATCCGCAAAGGTCTGCCCCAGCACCGAGCGCGCGCTCGCCTCGATGGTTTCCTCCATATTGTAGACCGGAGTGATCACGCTGACCCGCACACCCATGGCGGCCGCCGCCCTTCTGTATGAAATCCCCTTCATTATATCAGCCGCGCGGAGCGTTGTCAAATATTCGTTCCCCGATCTTAACTTGCAATCCGCGCGGCTTTGCCGTATAATGTGTGTTAAGTCCATAGGATGCGTAATTGTGAAGGAAAAATATGATCGCGCAGGCGCCTTCAGAGAGCCGGAGAGGGTGGAAATCCGGCGGTGGCGGCGGTCGTTCCGCTTTCCGAGCATTTCGGCGAGGAGCCGAAGGGTTCGTACCCCTTAGCGTACTTCGAGCGGCCGGTTTTTCCGGCAAGCTGGGTGGCAACGCGGAAGTCCTCCGTCCCAGAACGGGATGAGGGGCTTTTTCTTTTTCGCATCCGCCTTCAGACAAATTCTTTATGGGAGGAACACAAACCATGCTGGACATCAATCTTCTGCGCACCAATCCCGATCTCGTTCGCGAGAACATCCGCAAGAAGTTTCAGGACGCGAAGCTGCCGCTGGTGGACGAGGTCATCGAGCTGGACCGCAAAAACCGCGAGGCCATTCAGCGCGCGGACTATCTGCGCTCCCAGCGCAACGCCATCAGCAAGCAGATCGGCGCGCTGATGGGCAAGGGCCGGCGCGAGGAGGCCGAGGCCGCCAAGCAGCAGGTCAAGGACATGCAGGACGAGCTGGCCGAGCTGGAGAAGAAGGAAGAGGAGTACGCCGCGCAGATTCGCGAGCGCATGCTCGTCATTCCCCAGATCATCGATCCCTCCGTGCCCATCGGCAAAGACGACAGCCAGAACGTCGAAAACGAGCGCTTCGGCGAGCCCGTGGTGCCGGATTTCGAGATTCCCTATCACGTGGACATCATGGAGCGCCTGAACGGCATTGACCTCGACGCGGCGCGCCGCACCTCCGGCAACGGCTTCTACTATCTCAAGGGCGACGTCGCGCGCCTGCATTCGTCCATCCTCAGCTACGCCCGCGACTTCATGATCGACCGCGGCTTCACCTACTACATTCCGCCCTTCATGATTCGCTCCAACGTGGTCAACGGCGTCATGTCCTTTACCGAAATGGAGAACATGATGTACAAGATCGAAGGCGAGGATCTCTACCTCATCGGCACCTCCGAGCACTCCATGATCGGCAAGTTCATCGACACCATTCTCGACGAATCCGAGCTGCCCCAGACGCTCACCAGCTATTCCCCCTGCTTCCGCAAGGAGGTCGGCGCGCACGGCATCGAGGAGCGCGGCGTATACCGCATCCATCAGTTCGAGAAGCAGGAGATGATCGTCGTCTGCAAGCCCGAGGATTCCATGATGTGGTACAACCGCCTCTGGCAGAACACCGTCGATTTCTTCCGCTCTCTGGACATCCCGGTGCGCACCCTCGAATGCTGCTCCGGCGATCTGGCCGATCTGAAGGTCAAGTCCTGCGACGTGGAGGCATGGTCGCCCCGCCAGCAGAAGTACTTCGAGGTCGGCTCCTGCTCCAACCTCGGCGACGCACAGGCCCGCCGTCTCGCCATCCGCATCAAGGGCGCGGACGGCAAGAAGTATCTGGCCCACACCCTGAACAACACCGTCGTCGCCCCGCCGCGCATGCTCATCGCCTTCCTCGAGAACAATCTCCAGGCCGACGGCACCATCCGCATCCCCGAGCCCCTCCGTCCCTACATGGGCGGGAAAGAAGTTCTTTCTCCCAACTGCTGACGCGCTGGGTTGCACCGACTTGGACGGCCATATATTCCAGCCGTCCAAGTCTGCCTTTTCGGATTTTGTTGCGTTCTGCCCATTTCGACGCGGATGAAAGCGCATAGGCGCCACGCTTTCATCCGCTGCGTTGGTGCGTTTTGGGCTGCGACGGAGCGGGCTGAGTCTGCATCCAACTGCTGGCGCGCTGGATCGCACCGACTTGGACAGCCATTGATTCCAGCCGTCCAGCAGGCTGAGCCTGCACCCAATCGCTGGCGCGCTGGATCGCACCGACTTGGACGGCCACTGATTCCAGCCGTCCAGCAGGCTGAGCCTGCACCCAACTGCTGACGCGCTGGGTCGCACCGACTTGGACGGCCATTGATTCCAGCCGTCCAGCAGGCTGAGCCTGCGTGGGCGCGGAAGATGGATGTTCCGCGTGGAGGGCGTTTGGGACTTTTCCCTGACGGGGATTCTGTCGCGGCTGTCCTCGGCGCTGGCCGAGGCGCGCATCGGAGTTTTCGCCGTATCGACGTTCAACACGGACTACATTCTGGTCAGCACCGCCGATTTTGACCGCGCGCGGGAGGCTCTGCGGCGCATCGGCTGCGAATGGAGGGACGAGAAATGAAGCTGCTTCTGAGACAGCGCGTTTTCGCGTGGTTCGATTCCTACGACATTTACGACGAGGACGGCAACGTCTGCTACACCGTCAAAGGCCAGCTGAGCTGGGGCCACTGCTTCCGCATCTGGGACGCTTCCGGCGCGGAGGTGGGCATGATTAAGCAGGTGGTGCTCACATGGCTTCCGCGCTTCGACATCTACGTCGGCGGCCGCTGCGTGGGAACCATCCGCAAGGAGCTGACCCTCTTCAAACCCAAATTCACGCTGGACATGAACGGCTGGACCATCGACGGCGACTGGTTCGAATGGGACTACTCCATCCGCAGCGCCTCGGGCGAAACCGTCGCGGTCATCTCCAAGGAGTTGCTCCACTGGTCGGACGTCTACGCCATCGACGCGCCCAACCCCTCGGACGCCCTCCCCGCCCTCCTGGTCGCCCTGGCCATCGACGCGGAGAAGTGCTCGAGAGGAGACTGAGCTGCACACAGGAGCTGGCTCCATGGTTCAATGAACCATGGAGCCAGCCCTTTTTTCTATGCTTCTCAGAATCCCTTGGACGCGCTCAGGTCGTAGACCGGCTTGAGGGCCGGGTAGAGCTTTGCGTAAATTTCGAAGGCGTCCTGATAAGCCTTCTGGTTTTCGCGGATGGGCAGCGTCTCCGTCTCCACGCGGACGATGCTCACCGCCTCGGAGAGGTTCTTCCACACGCCTGCGCCCACGCCGGCGACCATGATCGCGCCGTAAGCGCCGCCCTCGCCCGCCGCGGACATGGTGTAGACCGGCAGATCGAACACGTCCGCCTGCATCTGCCGCCACAGAGCCGACGCGCTGCCGCCGCCGGAGGTGTACACCTTCTCGCAGGGCGTGAAGGACTTCATCAGGTCGACCACCTGCTTCAGCGAGAAGGTCACGCCCTCCATCACCGAACGGGTGATGTCCGACCGCGTGGTGCCCAGCGTCAGGCCGTAGAACGCGCCGCGGGCGTTGGGGTCGGGATAGGGGCAGCGCTCGCCGGACAGATAGGGCGTGAAGATCACGCCGTGGGAGCCGGGAACGGACTGCTCGGCCTCGAGACCCATGAGGTTGTAGACGTTTTCGCCGAAGGCCTTGGACGCGGCCACGGCGTGCTGGCACAGCTCGTCGCGATACCAGCGGTACGCGCCGCCGGAGGTCAGCGGACAGCCAAAGGCGTGCCAGCGGCCCGGCTCGTTGTTGCAGAACATCTGCAGATCGCTGTTGGGATTGTCGCAGTAGCGATCCAGACCCATGGAGACGTTGCCCGACGTTCCGATGACCACGCCCAGCACGCCGGGCTGAATCAGACCCGCGCCGGTGGTCTGAATCACCGCGTCGCCGCCGCCGAAATAGACGCTCAGGCCCTCGGGAAGGCCCGTGGCCTCGGCCGCCGCCGCCGTGATCCGGCCCGCCAGCTCGACGGACTCATGCGCCTCGGGGAAGATGGCCTCGTCCAGTCCCGCCAGCGCGATCAGCTCCTTCGACCAGCGGCGGTTTTTCGTGTCGAAAAAGCCGGTGCCCGAGGCCTCGGATACGTCGGTGCCCAGCTCGCCCGTCAGGCGGAAGCGAATGTAATCCTTCGGGCAGACAAACAGCTTCATGCGCGCGAAGTTCTCCGGCTCCTCGTCGCGCAGCCACAGAATCTTGCCGCCGGTGTAGCCGGTGAGCATGCGGTTGTTGGTCATGGCCCGGAGTCCGTCCAGACCGCCGGCCTTCTCCGTGATCCAGTCGCACTGAGCCTGCGTGCGCTGGTCGCACCACAGCATTGCCGGGCGAATCACGCTTCCCGCCGCGTCCAGCGCCACCAGTCCGTGCATCTGGCCGGACATGCTCAGGCCGACCAGCGCGTCCCTGTCCACCTTGGCGACGATTTCCCGAAGGCCCTTCGCCGTGCCCTCCCACCAGTCGGCGGGGTTCTGCTCCGCCCAGCCGGGGCGGGGCGTGGAGAGCGGGTACTCCTGCGTGGACGAAGCGAGCACCTGTCCGTCTTCGTCGGCGATGATGCACTTCACGCCCGAGGTGCCCACATCGACGCCCGCCAGCAGTCTTTTAGTCATATGAATCCCCCTTGTCGCGTTTTTTGAAGCTCTTATATTTCTCGGAAAGCTTGGCGATCTTTCCGAAGTCCAGCTTGTTTTCCTCGCCCCGGGAAAGGCGGTGCAGATTGGCGCGATGGCGGATGAAGCTCAGCGACATGACCGCCAGCGAGAAGATCAGCGCCGCAGTCAGCGGCAGGTCGTCCGGGCGCAGCAGGCACATCCACAGGGGATAGGTCAGCGTGGCCGCCAGCGTGCCCACGGACATCATCTTCGTCAGCGGCATCAGAATGCACACAATGCCCACCAGAATGGGCGCGACCAGCGGGCAGATGACGCACGTCACGCCCAGCGACGTGGCGATGCCCTTGCCGCCGTTGAAGCCGCGGAACACGGGAAAATCGTGCCCCAGCACGGCGCAGAATCCGGCGATGAGCATGCCCGGCTGTCCGCCGAACACGCGGCCCAGCCACGCGCCCAGCACGCCCTTCAGGCAGTCGCCCGCCAGCGTCATCAGGCTGGGCAGCCAGCCCATGGTGCGCAGCACGTTGGTCGTACCCGGATTTCCGCTGCCCGTCTTCGTCAGATCATCCTTGCCATACAGCCGCGCGACCCACTCGCCCACGGGAATGGTGCCCAGAAAATAGGCGATGAGCGCCGCGACGATGATTCCAAGAACCTTCACAGCTTATTCCTTCCTTCTGATTCAAAAGGTCTGCGCGGGGATGCGCAATTCCCCGGCTCTGCCGTCCTCTCCTTATCCCCGCGCGCCGTCGGCGTCGTCCTTCTTGCGCTCGCGCAGGATGAACCTCAGCGGCGTGCCCTCGAAGCCGAAGGCCTTGCGGAACTGCTTTTCCAGATAGCGCTCGTAGGAGAAGTGCATCAGCGTCTGGTCGTTGACGAACATCACGAACGTGGGCGGATTGGTCGCCTGCTGAGTGGCGTAGTAGATCTTCAGCCGGCGGCCCGACGTGGCCGGAGGCTGAAGCGCCGCCTGCGCGTCGGTGAGGATGTCGTTGAGCAGTCCTGTGGTGACGCGGCGGCTGGCCTGCTCGTAGACGGCGCGAACCGTCTCCAGCACCCTGTTGGTGCGCTGACCGGTGAGCGCCGAGATGAACAGCACCGGGGCGTACTGCATGAACTTCAGTCCCTCGCGCACCTTGGCGACGTACTCGTTCATGGTGCCGGTGTCCTTCTCGATGGCGTCCCACTTGTTGATGACGATGATGGCGGCCTTGCCCTGCTCGTCGATGTAGCCGGCGATCTTGCTGTCCTGCTCGGTCACGCCCTGGGTCGCGTCAATGACCATCAGCGCCACGTCGCAGCGGTCGATGGCCGCCAGCGCGCGCACGATGGAGAAGCGCTCCAGCGACTGGTACTCGATGGCGCGCTTGCGCCGGATGCCCGCCGTGTCGATGAGCACGTAATCGTTGCCGTCGGGCGCGGTGAAGCGCGTGTCGATGGCGTCGCGGGTGGTTCCGGCGATGTCGGAAACCATCACGCGCTCCTCGCCCAGCAGCCGGTTCACCAGCGACGACTTGCCCACGTTGGGCTTGCCCGCCACGGCGATCTGAATCGCGCCGATGTCCTCGGTCTCCTCGTCGGGGTCGGGAAAATAGGAGCACAGCTGCTCCAGCATGTCGCCCAGATTCAGCAGATTCACCGACGAAATGCCGATGGGATCGCCGATGCCCAGATTGTAGAACTCGTAAATGTTGTCCATCATGCGGATGTTGTCCACCTTGTTGACCACCAGCATGACGGGCTTGCCGCTGCGGCGCAGCATGTCGGCCACCTGCTCGTCGTCGGCGGTCATGCCCGCCTTGCCGTCCACGAAGAACAGAATCACGTCGCAGGTCTCGATGGCGATCTCGGCCTGACGGCGCATCTGGGAAAGCAGCGGGTCGTCACTGAGGGGATCGATGCCGCCGGTGTCGATGAGCGTAAATTTGTACTTCTGCCATTCGCAGTCCACATACACGCGGTCGCGGGTCACGCCCGGCGTGTCCTCCACGATGGCGATCCTGCGCCCGGCCATCTGATTGAAAAAGGTGGACTTGCCCACATTGGGCCGTCCGACGATTGCAACAAGCGGTTTTGCCATGGTAAACCTCCTGATTCTGTCAAGCGAAAAGCAGGCGTACTGAATGAAAGCGTTGGTACGCCGGCGCTTCCCGAACATATAAAATCCCAGTTTATTAAATATTATAGCTTCTATCTGTTAGAAAATCAACCCGTTTTCAGTTACCTTCTGGGGTCGTCGGTTCTGCCAATAATATAATCGGCAGAAAGAGCGTAAAAATCACAGAGCAAAATCAAGTCCTCGATTTTTAATTCCGCACGGCCATTTTCGATATGGCTATAGCCCTGTTGGCTCTTCTTTAGTATGCGGCCGATCTCTGCCTGCGAATAGTCGCGATCTTCTCGAATTTCTCGAAGCCTCCTGCGATAATCCAAGATGCATCACCTCGGAAATATCGTATAATACTCATGGTTTGAGTATTGCTTTTTACTCAAAGATTGAGTATAATTAAAAAGAACGAATAACGAAAGGAGAAGAATTCGGAAAACGAGGGGAACGACGACGGAGCAAGAATTGGAAGGAGAAGGAAAAAATGAAGAAGTACCTGTGTTTGGTAATGGCAGCACTGCTTGTGCTCATCGGCATGAGCGCAATGGCGGAAGAGACTGCCGTTGGAACGGAGCATTCGTTTGATCGAAGCGTATTTGAGGGATTGGAAGGGTACAAGGAGGACAAGTTCGACAAAACGTGGAGTTATAGCATATTTGCTCTGAAGCTGCAAGATGATTCAGCACTCGGAATGCAAGTCCAAGGAAGCCTTGCAGATTCTAAAATTGATACAGTCACGTTGGGATTCACCTGCACGAATACTGGTACAAATAGCGAAAAAGTACAGGCCTTGATTGGTGAAACCGTGTACACGTTTGATCTTTCAAAAATGGTGGAGGTATTAAATGGAGGCTTGATTTTTCTCTCGGATAATAACAGCAGCTTTTTCGAAGCGCTTGCAAACGCCGATGAAGTTTCTTTTCGCGCTGTTGCCGGAGGCAAAAACTACGAGGCGGATTTTTCTGCAGAGGATGAAGAATTTAAGAAACTTCAGTTCGCGCTGCAGGAGATTCTTCGGCAGGGCGGAACAGACTGCTATAGTGAAAGCGGCGCAGAATCGGTTGCCAAAATGGAAAATCTTCAATTACAAGTTATGACGGTCGATTAAGATAAAAGCCCGGAAATCCGGGCTTTTATCTTTTCCGCCGCGCCAGAATCGCTTCCAGCAGATCCTCGCCGCGCCTTCCCACCGGCACGATGGGGCGGCCCAGCTCGGCGATCACGTCGGTCAGCGGGCGGTCGTCGAGGAATCTGTCGCCCTCGCTGCGCAGCATACACTCGGTAATCAGCACGCACTCGCTGTCCACTTTGGACATCTCCCGCAGCAGGTCGCCGCCGGTCACGAGGCCGGAGACGGTGACGTTGGGGCCGAAGAAGCGGTTCTCCACCGGATAGACCGTCACCTCCGCCCCGGCGACGGGATGGCTCGCCAGCAGTCCGGCGAGGAAGGGCGCGGCGGACACGCCGCAGGCGATGGCGAGCTTCGCGCCGCCGGTTTTGCACCGGTCGGCCTCGTTTAGCTCGCTCCACGCGTCGGTGAACTCGGTCTGAAGCAGCCTCAGCATGCCCACGCCGTCGTCGATCTGGCCGTAGTCCTCGTATTCCTCATCCTCGGGGATGGGCGCGCCGGCCTGAAGATAGAACTCGTCCGACGGGAACACGAACCGCGTGCCCTTTTCGGCCAGCAGCTTTTTCCGCCAGCGGTCGGCCTGCGCAAGCACCGCCCACGCCTCGTCGGGCGTGTATTTGCGCAGGTCTGTCAGGCCGCAGCGATGGTTAGTCAGCCCCACGGGCACCAGCGCCAGCGATTTTGCCCCCTCCAGCTCCGTCAGCCGCGCAATGGTCTCCTCCAGCGCCGGGCCGTCGTTCAGGCCCGGGCAGAGCACCGCCTGACAGTGGAACTCGATGCCGCCCTCGCTCAGCCGCCTGAGCTGCTCGGGCAGCTTCGCCGCCCGGGGCGTCTGCAGAAGCCGCACCCGCAGGTCGGGATCCCACGCATGCACCGAGACGTACAGCGGCGACGCATGGCGCTGGATGATGCGCTCCAGTTCCCGGTCGGACACGTTGGTCAGCGTCACATAATTGCCCATCATCAGGCTCATGCGCCAGTCGTCGTCCTTGACGCGCATGCTCTCGCGCACGTGCTCCGGCAGCTGATCCACGAAGCAGAACAGGCATTTGTTGCAGCACATGCGCACGCCCGACATCATGGGCGTGGAGAAATTCATGCCCAGCGAATCGTACTCGCCCTTGACGGCCACGGTTTCCAGCGCCCGCCCGTCCCGCAGCAGCCGGATACGCACCCGGCGGCTGGCGCTGAGCGCCTGATAGTCCAGAAAATCCACGACCACCTGGGACTGCAGGTGGGTCAGGCGGTCGCCCGCACGCACGCCCGCCCGCTCGGCGGGGCTGCGAGGATCGACCGACACGATCAGATGCGACATGGTTCCTCCGCATTGTAAAACATTCCTATTCTATTATGCGCCGTTTGAGCGATTCCGTCAATAGACTGCGGGGAAAAAACGTGTTCAAATTTGCAGAGCGCCGCCGTCCCTGCTTGACAATTCGACCGCGCACATTGTAGAATACAGAAAAGCCACGGAAGCAGCGCATCTTCTGAGAATGTCACATATGAAATGGGGGTAACGGTATGAAAATGGCAGGAAGAAGAATCCTTTGCATGGCACTGCTTTGGGCAATGCTGCTGGCTTGGGGGCAATGGGCCGGTGCAGAAATGCCGTTTGTTCGGCTTGAAGACCCGGACGAGAACGATCGCTATTATTCTATCTCCCTGCGCTTATTCGAGGAAATCGAACCCGTTCTTCGTACCGCAGCCGAGAAGATGCTGGAAGCGCAGACGCAGCGGTTGGTTTGGTATTATTCCGATGAGGATGGAAACCCAGAGCTCAGCGTTTGGAATGAAGTCCATGGCAAAAAAGAAAGCCTGTCTGAAGAAGAATACCCGGAGTATTTTGCTTTAGCCAGAGCAACCGAAGACACCGTGCAAATCTATCCCATTTATTTAAGCGGCGAAGGGGTGGTAATGACACTCATAATCCCAGACTACTCCTTAAATCCAGAGAATCTTTTCAAATCTGATACGGTTGGTTACTATTACGTTCCTCAAGAGTACTCTTGGCGAACCCCTATTGAAGATGTTCTAAAAGAATGTATGCCGGAAGAATGGGATCTGAGGGGAGTATTTGAGGATGAATGCCAGTTTGTCTGGCTATCGGACAACTTCATCTACTACTATTGGCGCGGGTAAACAACCTCTTCCAGCCCCGCCGCACATCAGCAGCGGGGCTTTTCTCATGCCACCATATTTCCGACGGCAGAAAAATGGTCATCTTCGTGACCTCACGAAAATGACCAGCGCAGAATCTTGGGGTTGACAATTCCCGTTACTCAATGATATAATAAGAGCAGGAAGGGATGACGCTTGTGGATGGCTTCTCCCCTCCAAGATTGAGATGAGCCGCCTACCAGTTAGCGCGGGATGGCGGCTTTAACTTTGTTACTTATGGTTTCCGATGTGAATCGTAAAAGCCACAGTGATAATCATGAGAACAATCGCGAGAATTTCGTAATCGGTCACAACCATCACCTCCCTTTGTACGGGGAGGGTAAAAGCCAAGCGCCATCTGTTTCCTTCCTGCAATGGAGCGGAATGCTCCATCCGCATTATACCACGCAATCCCACATAACGTCAACGAACGATTTTATGACATTCCCAAACTGGCAAGGGGACGAGCTATTTCAGCCCGTCCCCTGTTCTTCATTTCAGCCGCCAGCGAACGCAGTTTTCGTTTACCGCCGGTTCCCCCGCTCAAAGCGCGCTCTTCCCACAGCCAGCGCGGCGATCATCAGCGCCGCGGCCAGCGCGGGAATCCACAGGCGATAGGCAATGTAGTAGTACACGCCGCCCTCGCCCGGATGGGTCAGCGGCACGGGGTCGTAGGGCAGGCCGTTGTCCGCGGCCAGCTGGCGCACGTTGAGCATGTTGATCACCGGCACGCCCCGGGCGGCGTATTCGTACATCAGCCCGCGGTTGGCCGTGGTGGGAATCTTCGGCGGATCCAGCACCAGCCCGTTGGGGAAGTCCAGCGTGTAGGCACTGGTGCCGCTGTTGGCGCTCGCGCCGCCCACGTTCACGAAGCAGTCGACGTCCTCGCCAAACAGCTCCAGCCGCCGGGCGATGCTCTTTTCGATATCGTTGTAGTCGATGTACTCCACGCCCTCCTCCGCCGCCAGCGCGGCGATGGTGTCGCGGGAATCGGGCCACAGCGCGCTCTCGCCATAGTCGTTGTTGCCGCCGGGCGAGACGGCCAGCAGCTCGTAGTCGATCACGCCGTTTTCGCGCAGAATGCGCAGCATGCGGCAGACGTTCAGCTCCAGCCGCGTCGCGCCGTACATGGACGAGCCGAAGGACGCGATGACCTTCGCGTCCAGCTCCAGCTCGGTGGCCGCGCACAGCGTGGCGATGAACAGCCCAGGGAACGAGCCGCTGGTGCCCACCGCCACGGTGTCGCCCTTTTCCAGCCCGGCCTCCTCAAAATACCGCACCAGCAGCGCCGCGAAGTTGGGATCCAGCGCGGTGCGCTTGGCCTCCTCAATGCCCGGCGTGGTGGTCAGCGGCGTCCATTCCGGGCCGATCAGCCCCGTCTGGTTCAGGTCGATGTCCTCGATGGCGATTCCCTCGCGAACCACCACGTCCTTCAGAATTTCCTCGCCGCGCTGCATGCGCTCGGCCGCGGCGCGCTGCACGTCGGCGCAGGCGGCGGGCTCCAGATGGCGCGTCAGCCACGTCGCCGAAAAGCCCGTCAGGCCGATCACCAGCGCCAGCGCCAGATAGGGCCAGCGAATTTTCGCCCTGCTGCGAATTCTCTTCATATATACATCCCCACCGTCAGAATCAGCCGGATCAGCAGCGCGCAGACCATGGCCATCAGCACCGTGCGCCACGCGCCCTGCTTGCACATGTCGTTGGCCAGCAGCCCGGGAATCATGTAGCCGATGATGCGCAGATCCTGGGAAATGCCGTTGAGATAGTAGGCGTGGCTCTCGTAGACCCAGCCCAGCAGGATGCCCAGAATGACCGTGAGCATGAACCGCCGCCGGCCGTAGAGAATCACTGCTTTTCCGATGAGCTTGGTCAGTCCGTACACCACCAGTGACAGCACCAGCGTGGACGCGACGCGATAGGGCTGCTCCAGAAAGAACGCCAGATACCCCGCGGAAACGAGACCGCCGGTAAAAAGCCCCAGCAGCTCCGTGGAAATAAAGCCAAGAATAATGCTCAGCCCGATGGCTTGCTGCAACATAGACCGTCGCCCTCCTAAGCCCTGTCGGCGCGCCCCGCCGGGGATTCGCCTTTGTCGTCGGTGTTCTGTGCCGAGGCCGCAGCGCCGTCGGAATTCAGATGCGCTGCCGTGCCTTCGCCGGTCTGCGCATCCCGCCGATCCATTTCTGCGAAGTCGGCGGATTGCGCGCCTGCACGCGACTCTGCCCTTTCGCCATTCGGCTTCTCCTCCGCGTCACAGCGGGCCTGAAGCGCTTCGATCAGCGCGCGGCCCGCGCCGCGGATGTTGCCGATGCACAGCACGGTGCAGTTTTCTTCACCCAGCTTTTCCAGCCAGCTCAGCGCGTCGCCCTCCAGCGGCTGGGCGGCGATGCCCGCTTTGCGCTCAAAGAACCGCGCGGCCTTGGCCGTGTTTTCGCCCACGACGCGCAGGCTCGCGCCGCGCCCGACCATCTCGCGCATCAGCGGCACGAACTCGGCCAGCCGGAACTCGCGGTCGCCGCGGTTGTTGAACAGCACCCAGACCGGCTGTCCCTCCAGCCCCCGCAGGGCGACCGTCTTTTCAAACAGCGCCCGGGACGACTCCAGATCGTTGGCGGCAAAACCGTTGATGACCGTGCAGCCGCCCACGCGGAAGGGCCCGCACATGCCCGCGTCGGGCCGCGCTTTGCGCATGCCGCGCAGCGCGGTCTCGCGATCCACGCCCAGCAGCATGGCCGCGCACAGCGCCTGTCTGACGTTATCCTCAAACATCGGATACGGGAACGAGTCCACATATCCGCCGTCAATTTCCAGATCCGACGGATCCACGCGCCGGGCGGTATACTCGTCGAACCGCGCGTCTCCCGTGACCACGCGCGCGCCCTCCAGAATGGACAGCGACAGCGTGGCGACCGTCTCCTCCTCCGTCGCGCCGATCTCCGAAATGTGATCCACGCGGGCGTTGGTGATGATTTCCACCGTGGGCCGAACGAATTCCTCGGCCATCATTCTCTGGTTCTCCGGGTGCAGCGCCATGCACTCCACCACAATCGCATCCGCGCCATCCCGCGCCGCCCTGCGCACGAAGGGAATCTGCTCGCGGATGTTCACCGGGCGCTTCTTTCGATATTCCTGCTCCGAGCCGTCGGGCAGAATCCACGCGGCCTGAGTGCCCGTGGTCTTGGCCCAGGTGCGCAGCCCCGCCTCGCGCAGCGCCGCGGCCACCAGCCGCGTGACGCTGGTCTTGCCGCGCGTGCCGTTCACCATCACTCGAATGGGAATGGCGCGGAGGGCGCGCCGATGCAGCGCCTTTTCAGCGATCCCCGCCGCCAGGAACGCGCCCGACGCGGCGACGATCAGGGAATATGCCAAATTCTTCATAAGCAATTATGCGAAGGGGTTTCCGGGGACGAATGCCCCCGGAAACCCGGTTCAGAGTTGTTCAGTTGTCCGCAGCCGAACGGTTCAGTTACTGAGCCGCTTCCTCGGTCTCCACGGGCTTCTTCTCCGCGCTGTCCATGATGTTCTGGTACCACTCGGAGTAGCTGCCGCCGGAGATGCGGCCGTCCTCGTTGACACGGCTCCACACGGTGTCGGAGATCAGCTCGTCGCTCAGGTCGAGCCAGATCTCGAACCACTCGTTGGCGGTGTCGTTGGCGTACTTGGTCAGCTCGGCAATGGCTTCGTCCTTCTTGCCTTCGTTGATCATGGCCGCCCACTTCTCCTGCAGCTCAGCAACCTCGGCGTAGATCGCGGCGGCGCGCTCTTCGCGGGCAGCGTAGATCTTCTCGATGGCGAGGTCGTAGTTGCGGGTCGCGGTATCCTGCACCAGGGTGTTGATCCACCAGCCGGAGGTACGGTCATACTTCTCGTAGCGGGAGCCGTGATCGTAGTAGCTGGGCATCTCGGTCATGGTGGGCCACAGGGGGGTGATGAAGGTGGAGTCGGGAGCGCCGTAGCCGTACCAGACCAGGCACTTGACCTCGTCAGGCAGCCAGCTCTTGATGTTGGCGATCATGACGTAGCAGGTGCGGTACATGTTGATGGTGCGGACGGGGCTGTTGAAGTTGAGGGGGTTGCCGAAGTCGCCGGAGACCGCGTACAGGGAAGCATCCAGATCGGTGCCCTGATAGTAGTCGCCCTTGATCTTGAACACGTCGTCCACGGACAGCTTCTCGTCCGGCACAACGTACAGAGGATAGCGATAGTCGTCGCGGTTCAGCTCGAGGCTGGGGGCCACGAGGTCGAACGCGCGCCACTCACGATTGCGGGAGTAGTCGCCATGATAGGGCGCGTAGATGTCCGCGGGGCTGAACGCCTCGCCGGAATCCTCGGACCACAGGCCGTTGTCCACGGCGAAGCTCTTCAGATTGGGAGAGCAGAGGTAGTTCTCGGTGTCTTCGAAGTCGAACTCGGCGATGCGGGCGCGGTTCGCGGCCACGAAGAACGCGTTGCTGGGCAGACGGACGGCCGCCCACAGATCCAGACCATAGGCCTCGAAGATCCAGACTTCTTCGCCATCGCAGATGTTGATGGTTTCGCCGGAATCCTTCCACAGGTAGGTCTCGCACAGCTCGCCCATGATCTCAACGGCTTCGCGGGCGGTGGAGGCGCGCTCCAGAGCGATGTCCTGCGCGTTCCAGCAGTCGATCAGACCGTTGTTGCCATCGTAGAGCAGCTTGTAGGTGTCGCTGTCATAGAACTCACTGTCGCAGCTGAAGGTCGCTTCGCCCATGGCCACGCCCTTCTCGTTGATGAAGGAGTAGCGGGAATGGAAGTAGGCGTAGGTGTCCTCGGGCTGGTCGATCTCGGTCACGGCGAAGCCGTTGCCGTAGTCCTTGGTGTTGGGATAGTCGCTGAAATCGCCGTAGTTATGGGAGTCCACGACCAGATCGCGCTTGATGCCCTCGCCGCCCTCCATGGACGGGATGATCCACAGGCGGAAATCCGCGCCGGTGGAGTCGTCGTTGTGAGTCGAGATGGTAGAACCGTCGACGGTCGCGTCCTTACCGACGGACACGATCGTGCAGGCCAGAGCGCTCTGCGCGAACAGCACCATCACGAGCGCCATTGCGAGAACAGACAGGATCCTGAACTTCTTCATACCTTCTTTTTCCTCCTCGTTCCTATTTTATATAACGGGGCGGTCCCCTTCGACGTCCCGCTATAATCGGCGTGGAAAATCAGACCTTATAGACGAAATCGGGGTTGGCGGTAGAAGGATCGTGCAGGAACGCGCCGACGCCCTTCTCCACCAGCTCTTCGTAGCTGGGCCAGGTGGCGATGATCTCCTTGTCGGGATAGAACATGCCCATGTACTCCATGACCTTGTGGGCGCCGGTGAGGTGACGGCCGACGCGAACCTCCATGGGCCAGCTGTAGTCGTTCTCCTCGCTGTACTTCACATAGGTCAGACCCTTATCGCCCGCGAAGGACAGGAAACGATCCTTGCCGGTGAGCATCAGATCCTCGGTGATGGGTCCAACGATGCGGTCGATGAACGGCTCGGGGGTCTCCATCAGAACGGCCAGCGTGTCGCTGTAGTCGCCCCACTCGCGATGGGTGAAGCCCTTGAGGCTGTTCGGGGAGGTCTCGTACTTCATGTCGAAGATGCCGTTGCCGGTCAGTTCCATGGCGGCCATCATCGTGATGTCCTCGGCGCGCTGATGCGCGACGTAGGTGCCGACGACGGGGTACATGATGGAGGCCTCATGGCAGTCGATGGACAGGTCGATGTCCTCGGTGCGGATGAACTCCATGATCGCGTAGGCCACGCGCTCGGTGAAGGTTCCGTCCAGACGGCCCGGATAGCAGCGGTTCAGGTTGCGCAGATCGTTGTACGCCTGAGACTGTCCGGAGGGATAGTTGATGTAAGTGAAGTTGTCCGGCCACTGATCCAGCGGGTTGGTGTTGCGCTCGCCGATCTTGTAGCGCGCGGTGCCCCATTCGGTCTGGATGTGCACGGAGGCCGGATAAGCGTTGCCCTGCACGCCCAGCGTGGTGGCGGAGTAGCTGCACTGGGGAATGACGTACACGACGCCCTTCTCCACGTGGATGTTCTCCATCAGCACGTAGGCGGAGACGCTGGTCGCCGGCTCGTAGGGATGGGTGCCGCCGCAGTAGAGCACGGAGCCGCCCGGAACGCCGGAGTCGAACACGAAGATGGGGGTGTCACCGTAGGTGCCCTTCAGCATGGGAACATAGTCGCTGAGCCACCTCACCTCGGTGAGTTCGTCGGAAACCACGACGGTCTCCTTGAAGTGCCGCTGCTCATAGAAGCTCGCGCCGGCGATGCCCGCCAGCACCAGCGCCAGAACGAGGCACAGGGATTTCTTCAGAATATCGCTCTTGCTCATTTGCTTTCCTCCTTCACTCACTTGATGTACAGAACGCGAAGCAGGAACGGAATGATGCAATAGGCGTAAACGATGTCATAGACCAGCCCCTGGCGCTTTTCTCTCTTGAAGAGATTCTTCAGCAGGAGCAGACCGATGATACCCGCCATTACAAAGTATGCGTAATGGATAATCGCTTCGATCGTCGTCATTTTCTTTTCTCCATTCCTTTCATTAGGTCAAGAACACGAACCACGCCGGCTTCACCAGCATCAGCAGGGCGAGCAGACCCAGCACCAGGCAGGGCAGGAAGATCGCCTTCATGAAGGACATGTAGGAGCCTTCATAGCCGGTGGTTTCGATGGTCAGACGGCCAACGATGCGGGACGGGGGCAGGCAGTCGCCGATGGGGAACATCAGGCTCATCGCGGCGCAGACGACGGTGGTGTTCATGCCGGCCGTGTTGAACATGAAGATCAGGGGAGTGCCGATGACGATGGCGCTGCCGTAGCTCATGCAGCCCTGCGCGAACGGAGCCACGATGAGGATCAGGATGTACATCCAGACGAAGGGCAGCATGACGAACGCGGTGCCGATCAGGCCCTTGACGCCGGAAGCGGCCATGGCGTTCTGCAGAATGCCGACGGACAGAACGGTGGCCACCAGCGGGAACACCTGCTCCATCGTGTCGTTAAGCACCTTCCAGTAGTCCTTGACGGTCATCTTGTTGGGGTTGCAGAAGAGAGCGACCACCGTGCAGATGACGAACATCAGCGGCAGGCCCAGAACGGGCATGTCGAACGGAATGACGAGGGTCAGCACGAACATCACAACCAGCACTGCCAGGGGCAGGAGGATGCGGATCATGCCGCCGAAGCCGTTCATCTTGGGGTTGACCTCCGGCAGAGTCGCGAGGATTTCTTCCTTCGGCGCGCGCTTGGAGCCCCAGCCCAGATAGATGATGGTGAAGATGCCGGCGATCACGATGGGGATCAGCAGCAGAAGCTCAAATCCAACATAGGGCATGTTGGCCTGAGCGGTCATCAGCATGGTCCACAGGTTGATCGGCGGGCAGGCCGCGCTCATGATGGCGAACACGAAGACGAAAGCGGTGGCCTTCTTCTCGGAAACGCCCATGAAGCGGATGATGGAATAAACCAGAGAGCCCAGAACGAAGACGGACACGCTGCCCGCGCCGGTGATGGCGCCGGGAATCAGCATCAGGATGGCCATGCAGGCCATCAGCAGCCACTTGTTCTGAACGTGGGTCACCATGCTGCGCGTCATGGCGGTCATGGCGCCGCTGGTGGAGTAGACGTTGATGAAGAGCGTCGCGAAGATGAATGTCATGGCCAGATCCATGTTGGTGAACAGGCCTTCGACGATGATGCGGACAGGCTCGGTGGTCCAGCCGTGGGCGGTGCTGAAGATGACGGCGACCACGCCGGCCAGAGCCATGGAGATTTCAGTGGACTTGAGCAGTTTGCTGCCGATTACGAATGCGGCGACCATAGCCACAGCGATGATGACTATGTCCATTACCGTATAGGTCAAAAAATTCCCCTCCCCTTCGGTTTTCAAGCCGGGGCCCCGGAAAAACCGGGGCCCGGCAGCGAATCACTGCTTTCGCTTAGTCGGCCTTGACGAAAGCCTGCTTGGCAAGCTCGGTGAAGTCCAGCGTGGTGTCGATGACGGTCAGCGGGATGCCGTACTCTTCCTTCAGAGCGTCGAAGCGGCCGTCCTTGTTGCCGTCGGCAACCACGATCATCCAATCCGCGTTGGGGCAGATGGCGTCGATGCAGCGCTCGTTGGCGTTGGTGGAGATGTCGCTGCGCTTGTCCTTCTCCAGCAGAACCGCGACGATGGGCATCTCGAGTTCCTTGGCCTTCGCAACCATCTTCTCCAGACGGGCGAGTTCGTCCTCGATGGTGATGCCGGAAGCGCCCAGGCCCTTATCGGTGGAGCCGATGACGACCACGAGGCAGGAGTATTCCATGTCGTCCAGGTTGCCGTGGCCTTCCGCGCCAGGCTCGGAATCATAGAAGTAGTCGGTGTCGAGGGTCAGCGTGCCGGTCTGGCTGACCAGCAGACGCGCCATCTTGCCGCCCGGGCCCTGACCGGCGTTGGTGATCAGGAAGGGGGTGTTGTAGGTCTTGACTTCGTCGCCGGAGATCGCCGCAAAGGCGGTGGTGGCGAGGCCGAGCATCATCACGATGCAAAGGATACCGCAAATTACTCTACGCATGGTCTTTTTCCTCCTATTAATGGAAATCTTATTCATGCGGCCCGGCGTTGGCCGGAGCCGTCATGTTCCGTGATGTTCTCCGAACCGGGAATTTCGGCGCGCCCGTCTGCCCTCCTTTTATGATGCGCCCGCGTCCCGAATTCGGCGCTGCCGGATTGCCCTCCGGCGGGACGGGAGCGAGGCTCCCGTGCGTCTGTGCGTCGGTTTGTAAACACATCCAACGCTTACAGACACTATTTTAACAGATTTTCTCTGAAATGTCCATCCATTTCGAGCATTTTCGCATGAATTCTTGCAATAAAAAACTTCTTTATCCCCATAAATTACGCGAATTCTTTTCTTATGCAAAACACGCCGTCAATTTGGTTACATTCAGACAATTTTACAACCTTCACTGCGGCCTCTTCCGTCATTCCTCCACGGTGGCCTTCAGCGCGTCGATGGCCTCCTGATTGTAGGTCACCTCGTAGTCCGCCGCCCAGGAGGCGAGCGTCTCGGCGCGCTTTTTGTTGGTCAGATAGTTCACGATGCTCTCGCGGATGCGGTCGTTGAACTCCACGCGGCCGGCGGGAATGTCCCTCAGATAGTAGAGGATATGCACGCCGAAGCGGCTGACCACCGGATCGCTCACATCGCCCACGGCCTGCATCTTGTCGGAGAATGCGCCGGCGGTGAATTCCCTGACCCAGATGGTGCTCTCAGGATGCACGGCGTAGCCGGTCTCGATGAGCGTCTCGTCCATGGCGGGATCCTCGGAGTACTCCTGCATGACAGTGACGAAGTCCTCGCCCGCGTCCAATTTGGCGTAGATCTCGTCGATGGTCTCCTGCTTGCTGTCCAGAATGGCCTGACGCGCTTCCTCCACGCCCTCGTCGGCCTCCACCGCGGCCTTGTAGGCCTCGGTCAGCTCGTCGTCGGCATACAGCAGGATCTGGAGCACGCCGCGATAGCCCTCGGGCACGAACCACACGTCGGACTGCTGATACTCGGTGAAGTACTCGTAGGCCTTGATGTTGTCCTTGAAGAACTCCTCGTCCTTCTGAATCTGCTCCTCGAACACCTCGGCGATTTCCTCGTCGGTGATCTCCACGGGCATGGTCTCCAGCAGACGGGCCTTGGTCTTGTTGAACAGGTGGGTCTTCTCCGCCAGCTCCGCGGTGGTGCCGTTCTCGATCCAGTAATCCTTCAGCGACTGGCGGAACTCGGCCTTCTCCTCGTCGGTGCTCTCGGGCAGCAGCGCGTCGGTGTAGGCGTCCAGCTGCTCCTCGTAGTACTGATCGGCCTCGGCCTTGATCTCGGCCAGCTCCTCGTCGGTGTACTGATCCAGTCCCAGCTCCGCGGCCTTCGCCTCGGCCACCAGCTGATTGGTAATCATGTACTCGATGGCCTCCTCATAGGCCGTCTCCGAGGAAATCAGCTGCGCCTGTCCATAGGCGGAGGCGTTGCGCACCACCTCGCTCTGATGGTACTCCTGGCCGTTGAACGTGAACAGCACGGGATCCTCGTCCTCCGCCGCGTAGGCGGGAGCGCACAGAAGCAGAATCAGCGCCAGCAGCGCCGCGAGTCTGTTTTTGAGTTTCATGGATGTGAGCCTCCTCCTGAAAGAATGTGAAATGATAAGTTCATCATAGCACTGTAATTCGCAAAAGTCAATCGTTTGAAGCGCGGATGGGACGATTTGATGAATTTTCATGATTTATGCACAAATTCCCGCAGCGAGCTGCATTTTCATTCGCGTTTCATATGAAAAAAGGCGCCCGCCGCGCGCACGGCAGGCGCCGTATTCAATGAGTACGGTGCGTAATTTCATGCAGTTTCGGCGATTCTCTCCGTGCTGTCCTTCCCGGGCGCACAGTTCTTCGCCAAAGCATGAAGCTGCGTATTTATTCAGTTTCTGTGCTCGCGCAGGCAGTCGCCCACGATTTTCTCGATGGCCTCGCGGGGCATGGACAGCTCCTCCACCGCCACGTCCACCACGGTGGAGTGGGTCTTGAGGGCCTTCTTGACGATGGCCGTGGCCTTTTCGTAGCCGATCACCGGGCACAGCGCCGTGCCGATGGCCATGGAGTGCATCAGCAGCTGGCTGCAATGCTCCGCGTCCACCACCACGCCGTCGATGCAGCGAATGCGGAAGGTGTCCGCCGCGTGGGCCAGCACCTCGATGGACTCGAACAGGCAGTAGAACAGCACCGGCTCGAAGGCGTTCAGCTCCAGCTGTCCGGCCTCCACCGCCATGGAAATGGTCACGTCGTTGCCGGCCACGAGGAACGCAGCCTGCGTCACCACCTCGGGGATGACGGGGTTGATCTTGCCGGGCATGATGGACGAGCCGTGCTGGCGCGCGGGCAGCTGCAGCTCCTCGATGCCGCCGCAGGGGCCGCTGGAGAGCAGGCGCATGTCGTTGGCGATCTTGGACATCACCAGACCGCAGCTCTTCACCGCCGCGGAGATGGCCGCGAAGCCGTCGGGGTTCTGGGTCGCGTCGATCAGGTCGTCGGCCTGCTTCAGGGGCTGACCCACCAGATCGGCCAGAATGTCCACCACGCAGTCCAGATAGCCCTGTGTAGCGTTGATGCTGGTGCCGATGGCCGTCGCGCCCAGATTCAGCTCGAACAGCTCGTTGCGGCTGCGCAGAATGCGCATGGAGCAGCGGCGCAGCGCGTGGGCGTGGGCCTTGAACTCCTGACCGGCGAACATGGGCACCGCGTCCTGCAGCTGGGTGCGGCCCAGCTTGATGACATGGGCGTATTCCTCGGCCTTGCGCTCCAGCGACGCGATGAGCTTGTCCAGCGCCTCCAGCAGCTCGCCGGTCAGCCGGATGGCCGTCAGCTTGCCCGCGGAGGGGAACACGTCGTTGGTGGACTGAGCCATGTTCACATGGTCGTTGGGATGCACGAGGGCTTCGCCCTTCTGTCCGCCCAGAATCTCCGTGGCGCGGTTGGCGATGACCTCGTTGGCGTTCATGTTCGCGGAAGTGCCTGCGCCGCCCTGAATGGGATCCACCACAAACTGGTCGCGCAGCTTGCCGCCGAGAATCTCGTCGCAGGCGCGGATGATGGCGCTGGCGATCTCCGGCTTGAGCACGCCGGCGCGCTGGTTGGCCATGGCCGCCGCCTTCTTGATGATGACGAGGCTGTCCACCATGTAGGGATGCATCAGCCGGCCGGTCATCGGGAAGTTCTCCTTCGCGCGCATGGACTGCACGCCGTAATACGCGTCGTCGGGCAGATTGATGCTGCCGATGGAATCATGCTCCGTTCTCATAAGTTCCTCTCCCCCGTTTATCGTCGTCGTATTTTTGCCTTCACACAATCCTCCGCCTCTGCGGCGATCCCCTTCGCGCCGCGGCGGAAAAATTCCACTCCGCATGGAACGATTCACTCTGAAACCATTTTAGTACATTTTCCCTCTGAATTTGTTAATTTTATGCGAATTTTTGTGTTAAATTTGGATGTATTCTTTCATTTTCACGCACTCATTGAATCTATCATTGCACTTATGTTTACGCAAAAGTGCAATTTCCGTTCCTATTTCCCAGCCTCAGCCGCTTTATTCGCAAAAAAATGACCTTTTTGCGTTCATTTCCTGCATAACGGCGTGTTGCTTTTGTCCGCGGGTCATGTTACACTAGCCGCAGGAGATATTTTATTCCGGAAGGAGAAATCAGCCATGCGCAGACCCGTCCCCACGCCCCGCCAGCTGGAATTCCTCGACTGGGAGTTCGGCGTGTTCTTCCATTTCGGCATCCGCAGCTTTTTCATGGGCCATCGCGACTGGGATAACCGCCCCATGCCCGCCTCGGCCTTCAACCCCGACCGGCTGGACTGCGATCAGTGGATCGCCGCGGCGAAGACCGCCGGCGCGCGCTACGCCGTCCTGGTCTGCAAGCACCACGACGGCTTTGCCAACTGGCCCAGCCGGTTCTCCGACTACAGCGTGGCGCAGTCGCCCTGGAAAGACGGCAAAGGCGACGTGGTGCGCGAATTCACTGACGCCTGCCGCCGCCGCGGCCTGAAGGTGGGTCTCTACTATTCGCCCGCCCAGTGGGGCGGCTCGGTGAGCTTCGCCGAGGAGCGCGCCTACGACGACTACTTCATCAGCCAGGTCGGCGAGCTGCTGACCAATTACGGCAAGATCGACTATCTCTGGTTCGACAGCTGCGGCTCGGACAAACACGAATACGACCGGCCGCGCATCCTCTCCGCCATCCGCTCCCTCCAGCCGGAGATTCTGATCTTTGAAATGTGGGATCCGGACACCCGATGGATCGGCAACGAGGACGGCTACGCCGACCTGAGCAATTCCAACGCCCCGGACGGCGCGCGCTTCCTGCCCGCCGAGTGCGACTGCATGCTGCGGGACACCTGGTTCGACTGCGAGCCCAACGAGGCGAGCATCAAGACGGCGGACGAGCTGATGGGCATGTATGAGATGAGCATCGGACGCGGCGCGAATTTCCTGCTGAACATCGGCCCGAACCGCCACGGCCTGCTCAACGACGCGGACGTGCGGCGCATGACCGAATTCGGCGAGTCGCTGCGCCGGCGCTATGGACAGCCCATCGCCGCCTTCGGCGAGATGACCGCCGCGGGCGAAAACGCATGGAGCATTCAGACCGCTGACTTCCCCGTGGGCGAGCGGCCGCTGGTCAACCGCGTCGTGCTCATGGAAGACCTGACCGACGGCGAATCCGTGCGCGAATTCGAGGTCTGGGCCAGCCTGCCCCGCTATCACGGCCAGGAAATCTGCCTCTATCGCGGCCGAACCATGGGCCACAAGGCCATCTGCGCCTTCCCCACCATGCGCACCGGCCGCCTGCGAGTGAAAATCACCAGCTCCGACGGCCCGTGCCGCCTGCGCGGCTTCAAGGCGTATTACGACGAATGAGCCCTTCCGCGCGGCAAAAGCTCTTCAAGAAGAGCGAATTTCAAACCGAATCCGCCGCGCGCTCTCCCCTTCTCATTCTCCCCCACGCCGGCCCGGCGCTCCCGCCGCAGGCCGGCTTTTCTCTGCCTGCGGCGGGCCAAATCCCGACGGCACGTTCTATCCGTCCCCCTCCATGCACATGATGAACCGGGAGCCGCTTCCCGGAATGGAGGAATTCTCATGCGCATTCGCCTGATTCTGCTGTGCCTGCTGCTCGCGTGGACGCTGCCTCTGACGGCGGCGGCGACCGAGCTGGATCTGTCCGCGCCGGAGCCGACGACCACGCCGCGCCCCGCGCCCGCGCTGTCCGGCGCGCCGCTGCTGGACGCGCCGCCGATGACGCTGAACTGCGCCGCCGCACTGCTTCTGGAGCCCCAGAGCGGCCAGATTCTCTTCGAGCTGAACGCCGACGCGCCCCGGGCCGTGGCCTCGGTCACGAAGCTGATGACCATTCTTCTGACCCTCGAGGCCGTGGACGACGGGCGCATCTCGCTGACCGACCGGGTGACCATCTCCGCCGAGGCGGCGGGCATGGGCGGCTCGCAGGTGCTGCTGGACGCGGGCGAGAGCCAGACCGTGGCCGTGCTGCTCAAGAGCGCCGTCGTCGGCAGCGCCAACGACGCGGCGGTGGCGCTGGCCGAGGCGCTCTACGGCTCGGAGCAGCTCTGCGCCGCGCGGATGAACGCCCGAGCCGAGCAGCTGGGCATGGAGCACACCCACTACGTCAACTGCACCGGCCTGCCCGCCGAGGGCCAGCGCACCACCGCCCGGGACGTGGCGCGCCTGTCCGCCGCCGTGTTTTCCCACGAGAATTACTACGATTTTTCCAGGATCTGGCTCGACGAGGTGGATCACGGCGACGGCCGCGTGACCCAGCTGACCAACACCAACAAGCTCATCCGGCTCTACGACGGCTGCGACGGCGGCAAGACCGGCTCCACCAGCGAGGCGGGCTACTGCGTCTCCGCCACGGCCAAACGCGGCGGCATGCGCCTGATCGCCGTGGTGCTGGGCGCGCCCAGCGGCTCCGAGCGCTTCGACGCGGCGGCGGAGATGCTGGACTACGGCTTCGCCAACTACCGGCTCTATCCCGTGGCCCAGCGCGGCGCGAGAATTCGCGGCCAGATGCCCGTGACGGGCGGCGAGCAGAGCGGCGTTTCGCTGGCGCTGGACGGCGAGCTGACGCTGCTGGTGGCCAAGGGCGACGAGCAGAGCGTTCAGCTCAGTCCCAACCTGCCTGAGTCCCTCGCCGCGCCGGTGGACGCGGGCGATCCCGCCGGCACGGTGGACGTGATCGTGGACGGCAAAACCGTGGCCTCCATCCCCGTGGTGACCATGGATGCCGTCGCCGGAAGGGGAATCCGACCCGCCCTTCAGCGCTTCTGGCAGAACTGGGCCATGGATTTCTGAAATACCCGGCATCGGCTTTCTCCCACTTTCTTCCTATATAAAAATTCCACGCCGTTCTCTAACCGGCGCGGATTTTTTTTCGTGCTTCCTCCGCCCGGGATTTTCTTTTTCGAGAAATCATGGTACAATGATTAGGCAAGCCGCAGGCTTGGCCGGGTCGACGGAGCGCCGGAGGCGGTTCGTTGACAATCATGGTATAATCAATAGAATCAATCGCTTCGGGAGGGGAAAATCATGGATGCAAGGGAACTCAGGGCCGAACAGGAATACGCTGCGCACGTCCAGCAGCTGCTGCTGGCGCTCATCGAGCAGTCGCAGGAGATTTCGGCGGGACATCTGGAGTCCATCCGCATGATTACCGCCGACGCGTGGGAGGAGCTGCGCGTGCGGCCCACCCAGATCTCCCCCGAGGAAATGCAGCAGCTGGCCACCGAGGTGGATCGCTTCGCGGCGCGCCGGGAATTTGTGGAAAATCTCGCCCGCCGGGCGGAGAAGATGCTGTCCAATCCATTCTTCGGCCGGGTGGACTTCGCCGCCGACGACGAGGACGGCGCAGAGAAGATCGTCATCGGCCTGTACAGCCTTCCCGACGAGCACGGCGGCATCGCGGTGCACGACTGGCGCGCGCCGGTGTGCAGCCTGTATTACGACGCGCTGCCCGGCCGCGCGTCCTATCTGAGTCCCTCGGGCGAAATCTCCGGCGAGCTGACGCTCAAGCGCCAGTACCGCATGGAGAACGGCCGCCTGCGCTATTATGTGGACACCGGTCTGAGCATCGACGATTCGGCGCTGCTGGACATTCTCTGCGGCGCGACCTCGCGCCACATGCGCCAGATCGTCTCCACCATTCAGGCCGAGCAGAACGCGGCCATCCGCTGCGAGGGCGGCCGGGTGGTCTCCGTCTCGGGCGGCGCGGGCTCGGGCAAGACCAGCGTGGCCATGCACCGCGCGGCCTATCTGATGTATCGCCGCCGCGACCTGCTGGACGCGAACCGCATCCAGATTCTCTCGCCCAACACGGCCTTTTCGGAATACGTCTCCACGGTGCTGCCCGAGCTGGGCGAGGAGAACATCCGCTCCCGCACGCTGCACGAGCTGCTGGAGGAGATCCTCGGCCGCAGGGTGGAAACGCCCGTGCGCCAGCTGAACCGGCTGCTGGACGAGGATCCCGAGCTGCGCCGCGCGTCGGTGGCGTGGAAGAGCGGGCAGAAGTTCATGGATCGGCTGGAGCGCTTCGTGGACAGCTACGTCGCCCTCGGCCCGGACTTCGCCGACGTGTGGCTGGATCACAAGCCGCTGATCCGCCGCGAGGAGCTGCGCAAAATGTACAAGCAGGAGTTCGCCCTGCTCTCCCCCGCCCAGCGCGTGCAGCGCATGCAGGCCACGCTGGAAACCCGTCTGGCCAGCTGGGAGGATAATCTCTACCATCAGTATGAAATCTCCTTCGAGGGCAAGTACGCGGGCCGGGAGCTGGACTTCGTGTGCAAAATGGCCGTGGCCCAGCGGCTTCAGCCCGTGCGCGCCCAGCTGCGCAATATGATGGACGTAAAGGGCGAAACGCTGTTCGCGGGCGTGATGAAGGGCGCGCCGAAGCCGCTGCGCGAGGCCTATTTCGAAAACCGCAAAGCGGGCGTCACCTGGCTGGAGGACGCGGAGGCCGAGGCGTATCTGATGGTTCGTCTGGGCTTCGCCGCGCCGGACAAGGGCATCTACCATCTGCTGGTGGACGAGGCGCAGGACTACTCCGAGCCGGCGCTGGCGCTGCTGGGCGCGCTGTATCCCAAGGCGAAGATCACGCTGCTGGGCGATCCCCAGCAGCGCACGCGTCCGGGCATGGCCGACTGCCATCCGGAAAAGTGGGGCGCGTGCCTCGGCGAGCCGGACGCGCCGCTGTTCAGGCTCTCCCGGTGCTACCGCTCCACCCGGCCCATCGCCGAGCTGTGCAATCGGATTCTGCCCAGGGGCGAAAAGCTGGAGCCCTTCGGCCGCGACGGAGAAGCGCCCATCGTCGCCAATTACTCCCAGCCGCTGCTGCGCAAAATCCTCGAGCGCTTCCGCGCCGCAGGCTATTCCTCCATCGCCATCCTCACCCGCAGCCAGTCTCAGGCCGACTCTCTCTCGGCCAGACTCGAAAACGTCTACCGCCTCGACGGCGGCGCGGACGACCTGAACTACGAGAGCACCGACAACGTCGTCGCCTGCTATCACCTGACCAAGGGCATGGAATTCGACGCGGTCATCGTCGTCTGGCCGGGCTGCGATCTGGACGACGGCGAGCGCCGCCGCCTCTACACCGCCTGCTCCCGCGCCCTCCACGCAGCCGCCCTGCTCTGCGGGGAGGGGCTGATGGAGAAGCTGGGGCTGGAGGAAAATCTCCCTCAGGAGGTCTGACCATGCTGGATCTGATTATCATCGGCGGCGGCGCGGCGGGGCTGGCGGCAGCGTGCGCGGCGGCGCGGCCGGGCCGCCGCGTGGTACTGCTGGAAAAGCAGAGCCGCGTAGGCCGAAAGCTGCTGGCCACGGGCAACGGCCGCTGCAATCTGACCCGCCTCGGCGCGAAGCCGTCGGATTACTTCGGCGCGCGCAATGCGGCGGCGACGGCGCTTCGACTCTGCCCGCCGGAGGACGTGCTGGCCTTCTTCGACGAGCTGGGTCTGCCCGCCGCGCCCGACGAGGAGGGCCGCGTCTATCCCCTGAGCAATCAGGCCGCGTCGGTGCTGGACGCACTGCGCCTCTCCGCCGCCGAGCGCGGCTGCGAAATCCGCACCGACTGCGCGGCGGAGGAAATTCGCACCGACTGCGCGGCGGAGGAAATTCGCGCGGAGGGAAATTCCCGAGCCCGATCCGCGCGCTCCGACGCGCAAAGCCGCGGGCAGAAAGCCTCCGGCCGCTCTGCCGAGCCTTACCCGTCCTTCCGCGCCGACGCGGCGCAATCTCACCGCGCGGACAGCGTTCATGGCAAAGGCGCTTCGCTTTCTGCGCTCGCTTCCTCCTTCCTCGTCCGCACCTCCGACGGCCAGACGCTCCGCGCGCGGCGGGTGCTGATCTGCACCGGCGGGCTGTCCGCGCCCAAGCTGGGAGCCTGCGGCGACGGATATAAGCTGATGGAGATGCTGGGACATTCCTCCACGCCGAAATTTCCGGCCATCGCGGCGCTGAAGACCCCGCCGGAGCCGGTGCGCCCACTGAAGGGCCAGCGCGCGGAATGCCTGCTGACGCTGACGAGTGGAAGCCGGACGCTGCGCGCCGAACGCGGCGAGGCGCTCTTCGCCGACGGCGGCGTGTCGGGCATCGCGGCCATGCAGCTGGCCCGCGCCTGCCAGACGGCGCTGCGCGCGGGGGAAAGGTGCGCGCTGCACCTCAATTTCGCGCCCGACTGGGAGGACGTTGACGCGCGTCTGTCCGAGCGCGCGCGGCGGCTTCCCCTTCGAATGATGGAGGATTTTCTAAGCGGCGTCGTGCCCAAGCGCATCGGCCAGACGCTGGTCAAGGCCGCGGGAATCGAGCCGCTGAGCCGCGAGGCCCGGTCGCTCTCTCCAAGGGAGCTTCGCACGCTGGCGGCGGCGCTGACCGACTGGACGCTGCCCGTAACCGGCACGCAGGGCTTCGAGCAGGCGCAGGTCACCGCCGGCGGCGTGTCCATGGACGGCTTCGACCCGGAGACGATGCAGTCCCGCCGCGTGCCCGGGCTGTACGGCGCGGGCGAGCTGATGGACGTGGACGGCGACTGCGGCGGCTTCAACCTGCAATGGGCGTGGTCGTCGGCGCTGATCGCCGCCAGACACATCCAAAGGCAATGGGAGGAAGAGCAATGACCCATCGATATGACACGCAGCTGCTCATCGACGGCTGCAGGCTGGACAAGGACGCGCTGCGTCTGTCCATCGCCGAAAAATTCGAGGGCGACAGTCTGCTGGCCGCCGGCGACGCGGAGCTGATGAAGATTCACTTCCACACCGACGCGCCGTGGAAGCTGCTGGAGTACTGCGCGTCGCTGGGAGAAATCTACGACGTCGTCATCGAGGACATATCGCGCCAGACCCGGGGCCTTCCGGGCTGAGAACGGAGGAAGCATGATACGCCTTTCACAGGTGCGCGCGGAGCTGGACGAGATGCAAAAGCCGCTGGAGCAGCTGGCGGCGCGGGCGCTGAAGGTGCGCCCCGAGCAGATCGCCTCGGTTCGGCTGGCGCGCAAATCGGTGGACGCGCGCGACAAGGGCGACGTTCACTTTTCGCTGACGCTGGACGTGGAGATCGCGAAGCCGCTGAGCCGCCTGCCCCGGGGCGCGGAGGAAATTGCTCCGCCAAAGCCGCTGCCCGCGCCCGGATCGCGCCGCCCGGCGCATCC
This sequence comes from uncultured Eubacteriales bacterium, assembly GCA_900553265.1. Lineage (GTDB taxonomy): Bacteria > Bacillota > Clostridia > Christensenellales > Aristaeellaceae > Faecivicinus. The sequence continues at coordinate 1,797 of USDD01000016.1, read as the reverse complement.
GCCGCTGGTGGTGGGCATGGGCCCGGCGGGGCTGTTCGCCGCGCTGCGGCTGGCGCAGGCGGGACTGAAGCCCGTGGTCGTCGAGCGCGGCAAGCCCGTGGACGAGCGCGCCCGGGACGTGGAGACCTTCTGGGCCGGCGGCGCGCTGAAGCCGGAGAGCAACGTCCAGTTCGGCGAGGGCGGCGCGGGCGCGTTCTCCGACGGCAAGCTCAATTCGGGCATCAAGGATCCCCGCTGCCGCCATGTGCTGGAGACCTTCCATCGCATGGGCGCGCCGGAGGAGATTCTCTTCATGGCCAAGCCCCACGTGGGCACCGATCATCTGCGTCAGGTGGTGCGCAATCTGCGCCGGGAGATCCTCGCGCTGGGCGGCACGGTCTGCTTTGAGACAAAGCTGGCCGGCCTTGAAATCGAGGACGGCCGCGTCGCGGGCGCGGTGCTGGAGAGCGCCGAGGGCCGGCGCACGCTGCTCACGAACGACGTGATTCTCGCCGTGGGTCACAGCGCCCGGGACACCTTCGAAATGCTCCACGGGCTGAACGTGCCCATGTCGCGCAAGCCCTTCGCCATCGGCGCGCGCATCGAGCATCGCCAGACGATGGTCAACCGCTCCCAGTACGGCGCGGCGGCCAATCATCCGGCGCTGGGCGCGGCGGACTACAAGCTGAGCGTCCATCTGCCCAACGGCCGCGCGGCCTACACCTTCTGCATGTGCCCCGGCGGCACGGTGGTGGCCGCGGCCAGCGAGGAGGGCGGCGTGGCGGTCAACGGCATGAGCTATTTCGCCCGCGACGGCGAAAACGCCAACTCGGCGCTGCTGATCTCCGTCGCGCCCGAGGACTTCGGCGGCGACGACCCGCTGGCCGGCGTGCGCTTCCAGCGAAAATGGGAGCAGGCGGCCTTCGCCGCGGGCGGCGGCGACTACTCCGCGCCCGCCCAGACCGTGGGCGACTTCCTCGCCCGTCGCCCGTCCGTCCATGGCGGCGCGGTGCGCCCGAGCTATCGCCCCGGCGTGAAGTGGACGAGTCTGGACGAATGCCTGCCGGACTTCGTGACCGACTCCATGCGTCAGGCGCTGCCCATGCTGGATCGCCGCCTGCACGGCTTCGCGTCCCCCGACGCGGTACTCACGGGCGTGGAGACGCGCTCGTCCTCCCCGGTGCGCATTGAGCGCGACGCGCGCTGCCGCTCCGCCCTTCAGGGGCTCTATCCCTGCGGCGAGGGCGCGGGCTATGCCGGGGGCATCACGTCTGCGGCGGTCGATGGGCTGCGCTGCGCGGAGGCGCTGCTCGCCGAGATCGGAACAGAATAAATAAAACCGCATCCACGACGGTGGATGCGGTTTTTCAGGTTCAATTTGTGCGGGGCTTTTTCGCGAAATGGACGATGAGGCCGATGAAGAGACCGAGAAGGGTCGGGCAGATCCAACCAAGCCCCGCCTTGGCAAGCGGCAGAACGCCGCCCACAGCGTCCAGCAGGCCGTCCAGATGGCAGGCCGCGCGAAGCGTATCGGGCAGAGAGCGCAGCAGATCGTAGACCGAGGCGACAAGTGTGCAGCCGATGACCCAGTTATAGACCGCGCGGTCGTGATGGAAAAGCTTGCCGCAGAGGGCCAGCAGGATCAGCGTGATAGAGAGCGGATAGAGGAACATCAGGACGGGCACGGAGAACGTGATGATGCTGCTGAGGCCGAGGTTTGCGAACAGGAACGAGATCACCGCGAACAGCGCCGCCCAGACGCGATAGGCCGGGCCGCGCGGGAAGAGGGCAGAGAATGTCTCTGCGCAGCTCGTGATG
>USDD01000015.1 GCA_900553265.1 uncultured Eubacteriales bacterium | reverse complement strand
TTATGCGGTAGTAGCTCAGTTGGTAGAGCGCCACCTTGCCAAGGTGGAGGTCGCGAGTCCGAGTCTCGTCTACCGCTCCATTTTTTATATTCGGTGCCATAGCCAAGTGGTAAGGCAAAGGTCTGCAAAACCTTCATTCCCCGGTCCGAATCCGGGTGGCACCTCCATAAGAGCGTTTCGCGAATGCGAAACGCTCTTTCTTCTATTGATTCATCGAAATGTGGCATATATTTCGTGGCGGATTTTACATTCCGACATTGATTTTTGGCCGCGGACATGTTATTATAGAAACTGATGGTTTCTGTATATGCAAGGATTCGCCAACGCGAATCTGAATCGAATGCAAGGAGATGGGATCCATGTTTAAGATTGTCAAGAAGCAGCCTCTGAATCCGACCGTCACCAAGATGGTCATCGAGGCTCCGCTGATCGCCAAAAAGGCGAAGGCCGGACAGTTCATCATCCTGCGCGCCTCTCAGGACGGCGAGCGCATTCCGCTGACCATCGCGGGCTATGACCGCGAGGCGGGCACGGTGGATATTATTTTCCAGATCGTCGGCGGTACCACCATGGAGCTGAACGCGCTGAAGGAGGGCGACTATCTGCCCGATTTCGTTGGCCCGCTGGGCAAGGCGACCCACATCGAGGGTCTGAAGAAGGTCGCCATCGTCGGCGGCGGCGTGGGCTGCGCCATCGCGCTGCCCGTCGCGCAGGCCTTCCATGCCGCAGGCGCGGAGGTGCATTCCTTCGTCGGCTTCCGCTGCAAGGATCTGGTCATTCTCGAGGACGAGTTCAACGCCTGCTCCGACAAGGTGTTCATGATGACCGACGACGGCACCTATGGCCGCAAGGGCGTGGTCACCGTGCCGCTGGAGGAGCAGATCCTCGCGGGCGAGAACTACGACGAAGTCATCGCCATCGGCCCGGTGATTATGATGAAGTTCGTCTGCCTGACCACCAAGAAGTACGGCGTGAAGACCGTGATCTCCATGAACCCCATCATGATCGACGGCACCGGCATGTGCGGCGGCTGCCGACTGACCGTGGGCGGCGAGACCAAGTTCGCCTGCGTGGACGGCCCTGAGTTCGACGGACATCAGGTGGACTTCGACGAGGCCATGAAGCGCGGCGCGATGTACCGCGATTTCGAGGCCCATAAGCGCGAAGAGACCTGCGAGCTGCTCAAGAAGGAGGCTGAATAACATGGCTGAGAAGAATATGAGCCTCAAAAAGTGCCCCATGCCCTCTCTGGATCCCAATTATCGCAACAAGGTTTTCGAGGAAGTCGCCACTGGCTATACCTACGAGATGGCCATCGAAGAGGCGCGCCGCTGCCTGCACTGCAAGAACAAGCCCTGCGTCAGCGCCTGCCCCGTGTGCATCGACATTCCTTCCTTTATTGAGCGCGTCGCCAACGAGGATATCGAGGGCGCGTTCGAGGTGCTGAACAGGCAGTCCTCGCTGCCCGCCGTGTGCGGCCGCGTCTGCCCGCAGGAGACTCAGTGCGAGTCCAAGTGCGTGCGCGGCATCAAGGGCGAGCCCGTGGGCATCGGCCGTCTGGAGCGCTTCGTCGCCGACTGGCATCGCGAGCATTCCACCGAGACCCCCAAGGCGCCCGAAGCCAACGGCCACAAGGTCGCCGTCATCGGCGCGGGCCCGGCCGGCCTGACCTGTGCGGGCGATCTGGCGCGCATGGGCTATAAGGTCACCGTGTTCGAAGCGCTGCACGTCGCCGGCGGCGTGCTCAGCTACGGCATCCCCGAGTTCCGTTTGCCCAAGGCCATCGTCAACAAGGAGGTCGACAACCTCAAGGCGCTGGGCGTGGACATCGAGACCGACATGGTCATCGGCAAGGTGCTGACCATCGACGAGCTGTTCGAGGATGGCTACGAGGCCGTGTTCATCGGCTCCGGCGCGGGCCTGCCGCGCTTCATGGGCATCCCCGGCGAGAGCCTGAAGGGTGTTTACTCCGCCAACGAGTTCCTGACCCGCATCAATCTGATGAAGGCCTATAAGAAAGACAGCAAGACCCCCATCCGCCACGGCAAGAAGGTCGCCGTCGTGGGCGGCGGCAATGTGGCCATGGACGCGGCGCGCTGCGCCAAGCGCCTGGGCGCGGAAGAGGTCTACATCGTCTATCGCCGCGGCATGGCCGAGCTGCCCGCCCGCCGCGAAGAGGTGGAGCACGCTGAGGAAGAGGGCATCATCTTCAAGACCCTGACCAATCCCGTGGAGGTTCTGGGCTACAACAACCCCGACGATCCCCGCGATCCCAAGAACGGCGAGGTCTGTGGCATGAAGTGCGTGGAGATGGAGCTGGGCGAGCCCGACGCTTCCGGCCGCCGCCGCCCCATCGTCAAGGAAGGCAGCGAATTCGTGCTGGACATCGACACGATGATCATGGCGCTGGGCACCAGCCCGAACCCGCTGATCCGTTCCACGACCCCCGGTCTGGACGCCAATAAGCACGGCTGCATCGTCACCCAGGGCGAGGACGGCCTGACCAGCCGCGAGGGCGTGTATGCCGGCGGCGACGCAGTGACCGGCGCGGCCACCGTCATTCTGGCCATGGGCGCGGGCAAGAACGCCGCCAAGGCCATCGACGAGTATATCAGGAATAAGTAAGAACCGAGCCGCCGGAGGGCTTTCTCTCCGGCGGCTTTTGTCTATGGAGGTGCATGTGATTTACTGGATTGTTGCCGCACTGGCGCTGCTTCTGGCAGCGGCGGCGCTTGGAATTTGGATGCAAAAGAAGCGCGTGAAGAGGAACGAGGCGCTGCGCATGGCGGCGCGGATGCTGGCCTGCGCAGGCGTAATCTGCGGCGCGGTTTCGGTGATCGTCGGTATCAATGACCATGGAGCCTCGACGAAGAAGCCTTTGCCGACGGAAGAACCGGCGCTGATGGCGAGCGGAGAGACAGGGGAGACTGCGGCGGATGCAGCCGCGCCCATCGACGCGGAGGCGGCTGCGCAGGAGGATACCGTTCCTGCGGCGGATATGGCTGCGCCAGCGGAGTCTGTTCCGGAAGAGACAGTTCAGCCGCTGCGCATCGACGGAACGGCATCTGATGCACCGGTACTCAACGGCGCAACGGCGCTGGGGCCGGTCTACGAGGCGTTTATGGAGAAGGTCTACGATCCGCTGCCGGAGGATCGCTCCGCGCTTCTGCACGTCGACACCACGCCCGCGGCCTATGAGGCGCTGCTGAATCGGACGGCGGACGTGATCTTCGTGGCCGATCCCTCCGAAGAACAGCGCGCGGAGGCAGAGAGCCGCGGGCTGGAGATGGTGTTCACACCCTTTGCCCGGGAGGCCTTCGTGTTCTTCGTGGACAACCTCAATTACATCGGCAATCTGACGGCGCAGCAGGTTCGGGACATCTATTCGGGCAGGATCGCCGACTGGAGCGAGGTGGGCGGCGACGCGGGGCCGATCACGGCCTATCAGCGCAATCCGGGCAGCGGCAGCCAGTCGATGATGCTGCGCTTCATGGGCGGCGACGAGCTGATGGAAGCACCGGGCACGGAAACCATGGGCAGCATCATCATGCAGGTCGCCGATTATGAGGCCGGCGGCGGATCCATCGGCTATTCCTTCCGATATTATTTCACGGAAATGGTGGGCAACGACCAGACGCACATGCTGAATCTGGACGGCGTCGCGCCCACGGTGGAGAACATCCAGAACGGCACTTATCCCGCGCTGACGACGGTGTACGCCGTGTATCTGGCGGACAACGAAAACCCGCTGGTTCGACGGCTCTGCGAATGGACGACCTCCGACGAGGCGCGGGCCATCGTCGAGCAGATCGGCTACGTGCCGTATGCCGAACCCTCGGCATGAAATCATCGAAATTAAATCTGATTTAATGATTGCATCAGAACGGAGAATGTGCTATAATACTTTCGGCCGCTAAGGCGGAAATAATGATTAAGGAAGGTATTCATCATGAAGAAGATCCTTGCAATGGCTCTCGCGCTGGTTCTGGCTCTTTCCATGAGCGCTGTGGCGTTTGCGGAAAACAAGACCGTCAAGGTCGGCGTTGTCACGGACGTGGGCGGCGTGAACGACAAGTCCTTCAACCAGACGACCTGGGAAGGCCTGGAGGCGCTTGCCGCTGAGAATGCTGCCTTCGAGGTCAATTATCTCGAATCCAAGGCCGAGTCCGACTACGCCACCAACATCGAAACCTTCATCGACGAGGACTACGATCTGATCATCTGCGTGGGCTACATGCTCGCGGGTGCCTGCCGTGAGGCGGCCGAGACCTATCCGGATCAGAAGTTCGCCATTATCGACGACAACACCAACGAGGATCTTCCCAACGTGGCGTGCCTGATGTTCTCCCAGCAGCAGGCATCCTATCTGGTGGGCATCGTCGCCGGCATGATGACCAAGTCCAACGTCGTGGGCTATGTGCAGGGCATGTACTCTGAACCCATGAACCTGTTCGCCATCGGCTACATCGCGGGCGTGAAGAGCGTCAATCCCGACGCGGAAGTGCTGCAGTACAACGCCAACACCTTCGCGGATCCCACCATCGGCTCCGCGGCGGCGACCGACATGATCACCAAGGGCGCGGACGTCATCTACCACGCGGCGGGCGGCACCGGCTCCGGCGTCATCGAAGCCTGCGCGACCAACAAGGTCTGGGCCATCGGCGTTGACACCGACCAGAGCCCCCTCGCTCCCGACTATGTGGTGACCTCCGCCATGAAGCGCGTGGACACCGCGGCTCAGGACATCTCCCTGGCCGTTCTGAACGACACCTTCCAGTCCGGCACCCATGTGTATGATCTGGCCAACGGCGGCGTTGACATCGCTCCGACCCGCACCCTGCTCAGCGACGAGATCGTCGCGGCGGTGGAAGCGGCCAAGGCCGAGATCATCGCGGGCACCGTCGTGGTTCCTTCCTCCGTGGAAGAGCTGGGCGAAGGCCTGTTCACCCTGGTGGGCTGATTCGATTCCCGTTTGCGCGGCGCTGCGTTTGCAGCGCCGCCTTCCTTTTATGGATGAGAAATTTTGTCAAACGGCTCGAAAAATCGGCGAAAGATATTGAAAAAAGTGCTGTTTTTGTGTAAAATAGAAAGTAGTGACTGATTTCATGATGGAGGTGCGTTTATGCGTCCGATGGATATGAACGAGGTGGAGCAGCGGCGGAGGGAGATTCTGGATACGCTCCGGGATCCCACGACGACGCACGAGCAGAAGGTGACCTATCTGGCGCGCCACGCCGAAAACTTCATGAAGGTGCTGGACGAGCCGGCGGAGCTGGACGAGCTGATGCGCTGTCCCATCGAGACGCGCTGCATCTGCAACCTCTTCGAGGGCGAAGCGCCCTATCGTCCGCGCTACATCACGCCGGATTACGAGAAGTTTCTGCGCGAGGGCAGCACGTTTTTGCAGCTGGAGCCGCCAAAGGATCTGTTTGAGGCGCTCAACAGCCTGATGATCTTCTATCACAACGTGCCGAGCATCACGAATTATCCCGTGTACATCGGCGATCTGGATGCGCTGCTGGAGCCGTTCGCGCAGGACGTGGACGACGCGACGGTGAAGAAGGCGCTGAAGCTGTTCCTGACGCAGGTGGATCGCACGATTCTGGACTCCTTCTGCCACGCGGACATCGGCCCGAAGCCCACGCGGGTGGGACGGCTGCTGATGGAGGTGGAGGGCGAGCTGCAGAACGCCGTGCCGAACCTGTCCATGCGCGTCTCCGACGAGACGACGGACGAATTCCTGCTGGAGGGCGTTCGCTGCGCGCTGAAGTCGGCCAAACCGAGCTTCGCCAATGACGCCATGTTCCGCGCGGAGCTGGGCGACAACTACTGCATCGCCAGCTGCTATAACGGTCTTCTGAAGGCGGGCGGCTCCTATACGCTCTCGCGCCTGATTCTGAGCAATATCGCCAAACGGTCGAAAAGCCTCGACGATTTTAAGAAAAACCAGCTGCCCTTCGTGATGGATGTGATGGCGCGGTATATGGACGCGCGCATCCGCTTCCTCGTGGAGGAGAGCAACTTCTTTGAAAGCAGCTTCCTCGCAAAGGAGGGCTTCATCCGCCGGGAGAATTTCACGGCGATGTACGGCATGGTGGGCCTGGCCGAGTGCGTCAACATTCTGATGGAGAAGGAAGGAAAACACGAGCGCTTCGGCCACAGCGCCGAGGCCGACCGGCTGGGCGTGGAGATCATGAATCAGATCGACGCGTTCAACCGCGCCCATGTCAATCCCTACTGCGAGGCCACGGGCGGGCACTTCCTGCTGCATGCGCAGGTGGGCATCGATTCCGACCATGGCACCAGCCCGGGAACGCGCATTCCCATCGGCGAGGAGCCGGACGAGCTGATCGACCATCTGAAGAACATCAGCCTGTTCCACAAATACTTCCCGTCGGGCACCGGCGACATCTTCCCGGTGGACGTGACAGTGCATCGCAATCCGCAGTACGTGCTGGATATCGTGCGCGGCGCGATGCGGATGAACATTCGTTATCTCTCGTTCTACGCCAGCGACAGCGACACCATTCGCATCACCGGCTATCTGGTCAAGCGGTCGGAGATGGAGAAGCTCGACCGCGGCGAGAACGTGCTGCAGAACACCACCGGGCTGGGCTTAGGCGCGGCGAAGAACTGCAAGGTTCTCGACCGCAGGGTGCGCTGAGGTGAAAGCGCCAGTCAATAGGATCATTTCGTTCAGCTCCGTGGACGGCCCGGGCAATCGCACGGCGATATTTTTGCAGGGCTGTCCGTTCAACTGCCGCTACTGCCACAACCCGGAGACGATTCATGCCTGCGTCCATTGCGGCGCGTGCGTTCCCGGCTGTCCGGCGGGCGCGCTGAGCATTCTCGAGAGCAAAGTCGTATTCGACGCGGAGCGCTGCGTGGCCTGCGACGCGTGCATTCACACCTGCGCCCACTGCGCCTCGCCGCGCATTCGCGATCTGACCGCGGAGCAGGTCATGGCCGAGGTGCGGCGAAATATGCCGTTCATCCGCGGCGTGACGGTTTCCGGCGGCGAATGCACGCTCCATCGGGATTTTCTGGTGGAGCTTGCGCGCCTTGCGCGAAGCGAGGGGCTGAACTTCCTGCTGGACAGCAACGGAAGCCGCAATTTTTCCGAGGACAACGAGCTGACGGCGGCCATCGACGGCGTGATGTTGGACGTAAAGGCATGGGACGAGGCGGAGCATATCCGCCTGACGGACTGTTCCAACCGGATGGTGCTCCGAAATCTGCGCTTTCTGGCACGGGCGGGCAAGCTGGAGGAGGTTCGCACCGTCGTGGTGCCGGAGCTGATGAACGCCGAGGTGACGGTTCGAAGCGTCTGCGAAACGCTGTGTGCAATGAACGCGCAGAACGTCCGCTACAAGCTCATTCGCTTTAGGCCTATGGGCATGCGCGCGGAATATCGAAATCTGGCCGTGCCGCCGGAGGCGCTGATGCGGAAGCTGGAAGCCGTCGCGCATTCCATGGGCATCAGGAACACTGTTTTGATCTGACAAATGCGCCGCCGCGCGGGTGCGCAGGGCGTTTTCGGAAGGAATACCATTGAAGGAGGGCTTTTTTTGGCCAGCGAACGACATGCGGATCTGAACCGGAAGGCCGTTGAAATGCGCAATATCGTCAAGAAATTCGGCGATTTCACCGCGAACGACGGCATCAATCTGACTGTTCACAGGGGAGAAATCCATGCGATTCTCGGCGAGAACGGCGCAGGCAAGAGTACGCTGATGAACCAGCTTTACGGCCTGTACACGCCGACCTCGGGCGAGATTCTCATCGACGAAAAGCCGGTGCGCATCGACAGCCCGAAGACCGCCATTTCCGTAGGCATCGGCATGGTGCATCAGCACTTCATGCTGGTTCCGCCGTTTACGGTGACGGAGAACATCGTGCTGGGCATGGAGCCGATGAACGGCGTGCGCATCGACATGAAGAAGGCGCGCCAGAGCGTGGAGGAAATCTCTCGACGCTATCAGCTGGCCATCGATCCCGACGCGAAGATCGAGGACATCTCCGTGAGCATGCAGCAGCGCGTGGAAATTCTGAAGGCGCTGTATCGCGGCGCTCAGACGCTGATTCTCGACGAGCCGACGGCGTCGCTCACGCCTCAGGAGATCGTCGAGCTGATCGACATCATGCACAATCTGACCGCCGACGGAAAGTCCATCATCCTGATTACCCACAAGCTCAAGGAGATCAAGGCGGCGGCGGACTACTGTACCATTATCCGGCTGGGCAAGTACATTGCCACCGTGCTGGTGGCCGACGTGACCGAGAGTGAGCTGGCGGGCATGATGGTGGGCCGCAGCGTCAATTTCGAGGTGGAAAAGCCCGAAATGGAGCCGGGCGGCGTGGTGCTTCAGGTCGAGGATCTGCACGGCGTGGACTATCGCGGCGTGGAGATTCTGAAGGGACTGAATCTGAACGTCCGCCGGGGCGAGATCCTCGGCATCGCCGGCATCGACGGAAACGGCCAGACGGAGATGGTGGAGATCATCACCGGGCTGCGCCGGGCGACGAAGGGCTCCGTCCGTGTCAACGGCGCGGAGATCTGCAACCGCCCGCCGCGCGAGGGCTTTGAGCACGGCGTGTCCAGCATTCCCGCCGACCGGCAGAAGCACGGACTCGTGCTGGAATTCAGCGTGGCGGAGAACATGATTCTTCAGAATTTCCGCGATCCGGAGTTTTCCAGCCACGGCATTCTGAAGAAGGACGCCATCGTGGAGCATGCCAAAAAGGCGGTGGAGAAATACGACATCCGCCCCAATGGCTGTGAAAACCGACCGGCGGGAACGCTTTCCGGCGGCAATCAGCAGAAGGTCATCATCGCCCGCGAGGTGGGCAACGACAAGGATCTGCTCATCGCCGTCAATCCGACGCGCGGACTGGACGTGGGCGCGATCGAATACGTCCATCGCTATCTGGTGGAGCAGCGCAACAAGGGCAAGGCCGTGCTGCTGGTGTCCTTCGAGCTGGACGAGATTCTGAGCCTGTCCGACCGCATCGACACCATTTACGACGGCCGCATCGTCGGCTCCATGCGCGGCTGCGACGCGGATGAAAACACGCTGGGATTGCTGATGGCGGGAGGAAAGCACGCATGAAACTGATAGAAAAAATCCTGCAGAGCCGGTTCTTTCTGACGCTCATCTCCATTCTGATCTCCTTCGCCTTCGGCGCGCTGTTCCTGCTGGTGATGGGAATCAGTCCGCTGGTCGCCTACGGCAAGCTGCTGGACGGCGTGTTCAGCACCACCAAAAACCTGTCCTACTGCGTGGTTTACGCCACGCCTCTGGTGTTCACCGGTCTGGCGGTCGCGTTTTCGTTCCGCACGGGCGTGTTCAACATCGGCGCGGAGGGTCAGTTCGTCGTGGGCTCCATGGCGGCCTGCGTGGTGGGCATTCTGGTGCCCGCGCCCGGATACGTGCTGATTCCGCTGTGCTTCATCGCCGCGGCGCTGGCCGGAGCGATCTGGGGAATCATCGTGGGCTTCCTCAAGACGAAATTCGGCATCAACGAAGTGCTGTCGATGATTATGTTCAACTGGATTGCCTACTATCTGTCCAATTTCATCGCCGATCTGGAGATCATCCACGATACCGGCAGCGCCGAGGCCACGCGCAATGTGGCCGACGCGGCGATGATCCTGATGCCCAAGAGCATGATTCAGTGGCTGGGCCTGTGCCCGAAGGCCAACTGGGGCATTTTCGCCGCGATGCTGGCCGTAGTGCTGATCTACGTCGTCATCGACAAGACCACCACGGGCTATCAGCTCAAGGCCGTGGGCTTTAACCGCTCGGCGGCGGAATACGCGGGCATCAACGTCAACCGCTCCATTCTGCTGGCGCTGGCCATCTCCGGCGCGCTGGCGGGCGTCGGCGGCGCGATGCAGCTGCTGGGTCAGGGCGGGCGCATCAGCATCTTTGCCGCGCAGGAGGGCTTCGGCTTTCAGGGCATCAGCGTCGCGCTCATCGGCGCGTCCAGTCCCATTGGCGTGTTCTTCTCGGCGCTGTTCTATGGCGCGCTGAAGTACGGCGGCACCAAGCTCAATCTGGTGGGCGCGCCGTCCGAGGTCATCAACATCATTACCGGCCTGGTGGTGTTCTTCATCGCGATTTCCCATGTGTTCCGCATTCGGACGAGAAGGGGAGGCAAGAGCCATGGATAATCTGATTAACAGCATTGGCATCATCATCTATACGACGCTGCTCTACACGCCGCCGCTTCTCTTCGCCGCGCTGGGCTCCTGCTTTTCGGAAAACAGCGGCGTGGTGAACATCGGAATTGAGGGCATGATGACCATCGGCGCGTTCATCGGCGCGACGGTGGGCCACTACACGGGCATGCCGTGGTTCTCCTTCCTGTGCGGCGGCCTCGCGGGCGCGCTGTTCGGCGCGCTGCACGCGCTGGCAACGGTCAAGCTCAACGCCGACCAGACCATCTCCGGCACGGCGATCAACTTCATCGCGCCGGGCCTGGCCGTGCTGATGGCAAAGGCTCTGTTCAATTCCTCGGACACGGTGCCCCTTTCGCCGTCGCAGAAGATTCCTCTGCTGTTCAACGAGAGCTTTCCCGCGGGCACGGTCTGGGGCAATTTCCTGAAGAACACGCTGGCTAACTACGCCACGACCTATCTGGTGTTCGTCGCGGTGCTGGCGGTGTGGTTTGTGTTCTACAGGACGCGCTTCGGCCTGCGCATGCGCGCCTGCGGCGAGCACCCCGAGGCCTGCGACACGCTGGGCATCAACGTGGTGGGCATTCGCTTTTTCTCGGTGTGCATGTCGGGCTTCCTGGCGGGTCTCGGCGGCGCGTCGGTGACCATGGCGACCATGAACCAGTTCCGCCCCACGTCCATTGTCGGACAGGGCTTCATCGCCATCGCTGCAGTCATCTTCGGAAAATTCCGTCCCCAGGGCGCGATGTGGGCCTGCCTGCTGTTCGGCATGTGCTCGGGCCTGAAGATCGTGCTCGGCTCCAGCTCGGTGGTCTCCACCCAGCTGATCTCGATGATCCCGTTCATTGTGACCATTCTCGTGCTGGTCTTGTTCGTGGGCCGTTCCCACGTGCCGGCGGCCAACGGAAAGCCGTTTATCAAGACCAAGTGATGTTGAAAATCGCCCGGCTGTGTTCCGAAATGGATGCGGCCGGGCTTTTGCGCGCAAAAGCGGAGCGGAGGCGCCTGCCTTCGCTCCAGAACCGATGCAGCCCGGCGGACGCACATTCATGGCGGGCCGTCCGCCGAACACGTACGCATATGCGCGCATGCCCGGGGAATGGGCCGGGAAATCCGCCGTTTTGCCGCTTCGGCTGTGCATAGAATGCGCAATATTCGGCCTTTATATTCGTAAAACGCGATATTTAACGTGAAAATGCGTTAAATGTGGCAGAATTACGTTGACAAGCGTGAAAAAATACGTATGATAGTAAAGTAACCTATAAAAACGTTCTGATGGGGGAGATTTCGTTGAATCGGTTCTTCAAACTCAAAGAGCATGGGACGAACGTCAAGACGGAAATCATCGCGGGTCTGACGACCTTCTTCGCGATGGCGTACATCATTTTCGTCAATCCCAGCTACCTCTCGGCGACGGGCATGGATCACACGGCCGTTCTGGTGGCGACCTGTCTGTCCGCGGCCATCGGCTGCTTCCTGACCGCCTTCCTGGCCAACGTTCCCTTCGCGCAGGCTCCGGGCATGGGCCTGAACGCCTTCTTTACCTACTCGGTCTGCATGGGCATGGGCTACACCTGGCAGCAGGCGCTGACCATCGTGCTCCTGTCGGGCATTCTGTTCCTGATCATTGCGGTTTCTCCGATCCGCAGCAAGATCATTTCCTCGATCCCCGCCTCTCTGAAGGCGGCCATCAGCGCCGGCATCGGCCTGTTCATCTGCTTCATCGGTCTGCTGAACGCTGACATCGTCAAACTCATCGGCGACACGGTGGTGGATGGCGTGGTTGTCGCGACGGACTACTCCGACATGGGCGCAATCACGACCAACGGCCCGCTGCTCGCCCTCATCGGCCTGCTCATCACCGGGATCCTGATGGCGTGGAAGGTCAAGGGCGCGCTGTTCCTCGGCATCGTGGCCACCACGATCATCGGCATTCCCATGGGCCTGACCACCATGCCCACGGACATCGCCGAGAAGAGCATCTCCATTGCTCCGACGCTGTTCAAGTTCGACTTCGGTGGCCTGTTCTCCCACGGCATTCTGCCCGTGCTGACGGCCGTCGTCACCTTCAGCATCTGCGACTGCTTCGATACCGTTGGTACGCTCATCGGCACCGCCAGCAGCGCCGGCATGCTGGATGAGAACGGCAACCTGCCCAAGGGCGACAAGGCGCTGATCGCCGACGCGTGCGCGACCTGCGTGGGCGCCTGCCTGGGTACCTCCACCGTGACCACCTTCGTCGAGTCCTCCACGGGCATCTCCGAGGGCGGCCGCACCGGCCTGACCTCCGTCGTGGTTGGCATTCTGTTCCTGCTGTCCGTCGTGTTTGCGCCCATCGCGGGCATCATCCCGACGCAGGCGACGGCTCCGGCGCTCATCATCGTCGGCATGCTGATGATCAACAACGTTTCCAAGATCGACTGGAGCGACGTCGAGGTTGCGCTGCCCTGCTTCCTGACGATCGTCATGATGCCCTTCGCCTATTCCATCTCCGATGGCATCGGCTTCGGCTTCATCTCCTACTGCATCATCAAGATCTTCCGCGGCAAAGCCAAGGAGGTTCCGATCCTGATGTACATCCTGTCCGCGCTGTTCGTGGTCATGTACATCCTGTCGGGCATCTGATCGATGAAATTCAAAAGGACGTGGCGAAAATCCACGTCCTTTTTCATACAGAAAACGGCCCGGCTGAGTTTTCAGCCGGGCCGCTGTGCGTTTATGGAGCGTCAGAGCCGTTCGAAATCCTCCGCGCCATGCTTGCACAGGGGGCAGATGAAGTCGGCGGGCAGGTCGTCGCCCTCGTAGATGTAGCCGCAGATCTTGCAGACCCAGCCCTTCTGCTCGCTCAGCGCGGCGGGCTTGGGCTTGACATGCTCGAAGTAGTAGGCGTAGGTGAGGGATGGCGCGTTGGAAAGAACCTTCGCCTCGGTCACGTCGGCGATGAACACCGTGTGCGTGCCGTAGTCCAGCGCCTGCACGACCTTGGCGGAGATGAAGGCGTTGGAGGACTCGGTGACGTAGATCAGGTCGTTTTCGCTGCGCGCGGCGAAATCATAGTCCGCAAATTTGTCCGCATCGCGGCTGCTCTGGAAGCCGAAGCGCTGAATGAGCGGGAACTGGGTCTCTGTAGTGAGCACCGAGAGGTTGAACGCACCCGTCCTGGCGATCATGTCGTGGGTGGCGTTGGCCTTGTTCACGGCGATGGAGATGCGCTTGGGCGAATCGGTGATCTGGTTGACGGCGTTGATGATGCAGCCGCCGTCGCGATCGTCCTTCGCCGTCAGCACGAACAGACCGTAGGAGAGCTTGAACATGGCGTTCGGCTCGATCTGCTTTTCGTTCTGCACGATGGGCGCTTCAGGCCTGATCGATGCGGCGATGGCCGCGGCCATGCGGTCGAGCGCTTCCAGCTGATCCTCCTTCAGCGAGGAGCGAACGGTCAGCGAATCTTCCAGAATGTCGATGCCGCGCAGACCGGACAGCAGCTTGCGCATCAGTCCGCCGGCGGTGGGCGCCCAGGTTCCGTTTTCGATCAGCGCCACGGTGCGGTTCTGGAGATTGTGGGCGACGATGTCGTGCAGCAGCGTCTCCATGGTGACGAAAATGCCGGCATTGTAGGTCGTGGAGGCGAATACCAGATGGCTGCAGCGGAAGGCCTCGGCCACAAGCACCGACGGATGGGTGTTGGACACGTCGTAGACCTTGACGTTGCGAACGCCCGCGTCCGCCAGCTTGGAGGCGAGAATGTCCGCGACATTGGCCGTGTTGCCGTAGACGGAGGCATAGGCGATCATCACGGCGTTTTCCTCGGGCGTGTAGGTGCTCCACTTGACGTATTTGTCGATGAACCAGCCGATGTTCTTGCGCCAGACGGGGCCGTGCAGCGGGCAGATGGTCTGAATGTCGATGGTTGCGGCCTTGCGCAGCAGCGTCTGTACCTGCGTGCCGTATTTGCCAACGATGTTGGTGTAGTAGCGGCGCGCGTCGTCCAGATATTCGGTCTCGAAATTCACCTCGTCGGCGAAGAGATTGCCGTTGATCGCGCCGAAGGTGCCGAACGCGTCCGCGGAGAAGAGCACCTTGTCGGTCGTGTCATAGGTGACCATGGCCTCGGGCCAGTGCACCATCGGCGCCATGACGAAGGCGAGAGTGTGGCGGCCGGTGCAGAGGGTGTCCATCTCCTTGACCAGCACGGCGCGGCTGTCGATGTCGAAGGTGAAGAACTGCTTAATCATCTGTACCGTCTTGGCGTTGCAGACGATTTTCACCTCGGGATAGCGCAGAACCAACTGCTCAATGGTGCCGCAGTGGTCGGGCTCCATGTGGTTGACGATGAGATAGTCCAGCCTGCGCCCGTTCAGTACGTGGGCGACGTTTTCGAAGAACTGGTCGCTGACGCTCTTGTCAACCGTGTCCAGCAGGACGGTTTTCTCGTCCAGCAGTACGTAGGAGTTGTAGGAAACGCCCCGGGAGATGGGGTAGACGTTCTCAAACAGCGCCAGACGGCGGTCGTTTGCGCCGACCCAGTACAGGTCGGGATGGATGGCCTTGACACAATACATGCTTTTCCTCCTTCAACGCGAAGCCTTGCGGCGATGTGGGTTGTTTGAACTTACAAATCTATTATACCACGGAGTAGGAAAAAAGATATGTTGCAATTGCAACTGTTCTGTGATAATATGGAAAACACTGGGGGAATGAAGCATGGACAAGGTTCGTCTGTTCGACGGGATTTCGCAGGAGAGCATGGGGGAGATGATGGCGTGCTTCGCCGCGGTGCAGCGGAGCTATGCGGCGGACGCAACGGTGCTCAGCTATTCGGAGCATCTGGGCAGCATCGGCGTGGTGCTGTCGGGCGAAATCAGCGTGGAGAGCCTGGACGCGGAGGGCAATATAACGATTTTGGAGACGGTAGGGCACGACGGCGTGTTCGGCGAGATGTTTTCGCTGCCGGTGGAGCCGCTGAGCTACACCGCGACGGCTAAGACACCCTGCGAGGTGCTGTTCATCGGTTTCGATCATGTGGTGCGCCACTGCGAGCGCGCCTGCGACCATCACAATCGACTGGTGAACAACCTCTTTCGCATTTCCGCTGAGAAGGCGCAGAGCCTGTCCAAGCGCATTTCGCTGCTGAGTCAGCGCTCCATGCGCCAGAAGCTGACGCTGTATCTGGAATACCTCTCGGCAGAGAAGCATTCGGCGCGCTTTGAGCTGCCCATGCCGCTGTCCGAGCTGGCGGGCTATCTTTCGGTGGATCGCAGCGCGATGATGCGCGAGCTGGGTCGGATGCGCGCGGACGGGTTGATTCAATCCAGCGGAAGGCGGTTTGAGCTGCTGGACGGATTTGTATTGAGAGATTAAAAGATGGCTCCCGGCATTTGCCGGGAGCCTTTGCGATGGGGTTATTCCGCAGGCTTGATGATGTCGTTCTGAACGTCCATCAGCAGCTTCAGCGTGTCCGCATCCACGATCGGGTTGTCGGGATGGTCGACATTGGCCTGATCCATGGGAATCAGCGGCTGCGCAAGCACGGAGATGCAGTAGTTCTGGAAGTCCGTCACGGCCTGTACTGTTGCCTCGTCCAGCATGCCCTGCGTGTAAGCGTCGGGCAGGAGCCAGCCGAGATCGACCAGTCGCTGCTGCATTTCGGCGATGCGGTCGGGCATCGTGCCGTCGATGGGCAGAATCTCGGTCGGGGCGACGGGAGCTTCCGTCGGCTCTTCAACGGGTTCTTCCGCCGGAGCCTCGGTAGGCTGCTCTACGGGCTGCTCCGCAGGGGCCTCGGTAGGTTCTTCGACAACGGGCTGCTCCGCAGGGGCTTCGGTCGGTTCCTCAACAACGGGCTCTTCCGCGGGAGCTTCAGTGGGCTGCTCCACAGGCGCTTCGGTGGGCGCAACCGCGTACTTCGCGAAGCGGAGGGCCGCAGCCGTGCCGGTGGAGACGTCGCTGTCGTTGGCGTAGGCGACGACCTCGAAGGTGTAGATCATGCCGTCGGCGAGCTTGCTGCCGTCGAGGTTGATCGATGTGTCGGTCGTGCTGGTCTGGGCGCAGAGATTGCCGTCCGCGTCGTAGATGCTGACCTGATAGGCACAGCCCGGAGTATCGGTGCTCCAGCTCAGGGAGATCGCGCCGCCGTCCACGTAGGCCACATCATCGACGGTTTCGACGATGCTTTCAATGCTCAGCGTCGGAGCGGAAACGACAGGAGCTTCGGTGGGCTGCTCCGCAGGAGCCTCCGTCGGCTGTTCGACAGGCGCTTCGGTGGGCTGCTCTGCGGGATCTTCGACGGGCTGCTCCACAGGCGCTTCGGTGGGCGCAACCGCGTACTTCGCGAAGCGGAGGGCCGCAGCCGTGCCGGTGGAGACGTCGCTGTCGTTGGCGTAGGCGACGACCTCGAAGGTGTAGATCATGCCGTCGGCGAGCTTGCTGCCGTCGAGGTTGATCGATGTGTCGGTCGTGCTGGTCTGGGCGCAGAGATTGCCGTCCGCGTCGTAGATGCTGAGCTGATAGGTGCAGTCTGCGGTGTCAGTGCTCCACGTCAGATGGATCACGCCGCCGTTCACATACGCCACATCGTCGACGGTCTCGACGATGGTCTCAATGCCCAGCGTCGGAGCGGAAACGACGGGCGCTTCCGTGGGCTGCTCGACGGGAGCTTCCGTCGGCTGTTCCACAGGTGCTTCGGTGGGCTGCTCCGCAGGAGCCTCGGTGGGTTCTGCGGGTGCCTCCGTCGGCTGCTCCACGGGTTCTTCGGTGGGAGCTTCCACGGGTTCTTCGACGGTCGGCTCACTGGGCTCGGTGACGATGGCGTCCTCCGCGGTGGCGGGAACCTTCAGAATCAGCGGGAGCGTGGCGGGCGTGCCCTGAGCATGGGCCTCGTCCTGGGGGACGGCAGTCACGGACAGGGTGTACACCGCGCCGCGAACCAGCGCGGAAGCGTTGTAGGTGAGACTCAGATCGGTGACGGTCGCCTCGGTGACGACCATCTGGTTCGCGTCGCGGACGACGAAGTTGTAGGCGGCTGCGCCATCCACCGCCGTCCACTGAACGACGAGGCTGGAGTCATCGGCGTAAACGATGCCGTCGGCGGCGGGCTGCAGGCCCTGAATGGACAGCACCGGCGCGTCGAGCTGAGTGATGGTCTGATCCTCGCGGACGCGGAAGGCCACGGTGGCGGTGGCACCGTCGGCGACGCTGCCGCCGGTGGGAATCGCGGTGACGTACAGCGTATAGCTCGCGCCGCGGCTCAGAGAGGCGGCGTTCACGACGTAGCCCGTCGCGGTGGTCGTCTCGCTGCCGCACAGGGCGTTGGACGCGTCGCGGATCTCGATGTAGTACTGCTCGGCATTCTCCACGGCCGACCACTGGAATGCGGCGGTGGCGTCGACAACGTAGCTGCCGTCGGCTTCCGCGGTCAGATCGGTGGTGAGGGTCGGAGCGACGACGGTGGGCAGCGGCTGCGGCTGATCCTCCAGCGCGAAGGCGCAGCTTGCGGTCACGGCGTTGTCCAGCGTTCCGTTGGTGGGAATGGCGTGGACGTAGAGCGTGTAGACCTCGCCCTGCTTCATCACGTCGGACTGAACGACAGCCTGCTCGTCGGTGGTGTTGGCGCTCAGACAGAGGTTGTTGTTGGAGTCGCGAATCTCCACGGCGTAGCTGGCCACGTCGCCGATGGCATACCAGCGGAAGGTGATTTCGCCGGCGCGGACATAGAGAACATTGTTTTCCGTGCGGGTCACGGGCTCGACGCTGGCCGAGACCTCGGTGATCGTGCCGATGGGATCGGGCTCCACGGGGGTTTCGATGCGCCGGAACTGAATGGAGGCGCTGGTGATGTGGGCTTCGTCGCCGTCCTCGGGATAGGCCGTGACGGTGAGCGTGTAGGTGCGGTTCAGCGTCAGCGCGTCGATGGAAACGCCCGTCAGGGTCAACTGCGTATCCTCGTCCAGACGCTTCGCGCCGGTGTCGTCGGTGATGGTGACGTTGTACTTCTTCACGTCGCCCTCCGCCATCCAGCCGAAGGTGACATAGCCGGTCTCGGAGCAGCGGTCGGTCAGGCAGTAGACGTCGCCGTCCTTCTTCTCATAGCAGTCGATGGTCAGCGCGGGCGTGCCGATGATAGTGGGCTTGACGTACTTCGGCGCGTCGGGCGAGTAGAGCAGCTTCTGGGTGTTCACGTCGGCCACGCCGGTGGGGCGCAGACCCGCGCGCTGCTGGAAGAGCTTCACGGCGGCCTGAGTGCTGCGGCCAAAGTAGCCGGTGACGTTGGCGGTGAAGTAGTCCAGCTCCTTCAGACGGCGCTGCAGGCGCTCTACGCGGCTGTTCTCGTCGCCGCGGCGCAGCACGGTGTAGCCGCGATATTCGGGCGCGCTGTCGGAGAACAGGCGCTGCAGAACGGTCACGGTTGCCTGCCCGGTAATGGACAGACCGGCCTGAGACTGGAACTTCTTGACGGCGCGCACAGTGTCGTCGGTATAGGTGTCGCCCACGCGCACGTCCAGATAGTACAGATCCTTCAGCCGCTGGTTCAGCTCGCGGACGCGAGCGCCGCTGTCGCCCTTGCGCAGGTCGATGTAGCTGGAGCAGGGGCTGGCGCTGTCGGAATAGAGAGCGGCGAGGGTGTCGCGGGTGGCATATTCCTCCACGGAGAAGCCGTTTTCGCGCTGGAACAGCTGAACGGCCGCCTGAGTGCGGGAGCCGAAGATGCCGTCAGCGGAGTCGGACAGATAGCCCAGCTCGCGCAGTCGGGACTGCATCATCTGAACGCGCAGGCTGCGGTCGCCGCGATAGACCGCGCGATAGGGATCGTACTTGGACAGCGTGCCGCTGAGGATAATCTGCTGAAGCTCGGGGTCGGCCACGCCGTTCACCGCGCGGCTCAGATCGTCCTGAAGCAGGCGGATGGCGCGCTCGGTGCGGGAACCGAAGATGCCGTCCACGCGGTAGTCATAATAGCCCAGATCGTACAGCGGCTGCTGCATGGTGCGCACCGCCTCGCCGCGCTGTCCGCGGCGCAGCGTGGTCAGCGTCTGGGTCGTCGGCGCGGGCTGAAGCAGATCCCATGCCTTCGTTTCGCCCTCCAGCGCCGTGGTGCTCACCAGCACGAAGCGGTCGCTATCGGACACGTCCGAGGTAAACTCCATAAAGGAGAAGGAGGGGGAGTCCGTCTTTTCGGAGATCTTGGCGTAGACGTTCAGCTGGCCGCTCATGGCCTCGATGGAATAGGAATCCACCTGCCAGCCGTCGGGAATGTTGTTGGCCTGAATGGTCGCAAAGGGGGTCAGCTCGCCGGTGGTCACGTCTACGGTGTAGACCACGGAATCGCTGCCCAGCGTGAACAAGCGGCTTTCGCTGGCGGTCAGCTGGCCGGCGAGGGAGATGTCGGGCGTGCCGAGTACCTTCCACTCCATCGTCTCGGGGTCGTAGCTCTTCAGGCGCACGGCGCTGCCGGTGTTGGCGATGTAGTAGATCCTGCCGCCCAGCGTCGCGTAATCATAGACGTTGGTGTCGATGATGTCCGCGGCGAAGGAGGTGGAGCGGAAGAGATACAGGTCGCTGCCGTTGGCCAGATAGAGCTGGTCGCCGTCGGCGAGGGTGCTGTCCGTGGGAATGCTGCCGGAGAACGTCTGGAACGCGCCGGTGACATTGGAGCGGAGGATGGCTCCCGCGCTTTCCACATAGGTTGCCACCAGTCCCTCGGCGGAGAGGTACAGGCGGTCGAGCTGTTCGACGGCGGTGTAGGCCGTGGTCGTCTGGTTATTCTCCAGATTCACATCGCACAGCTGGGTGCGGTCATTGGCGGGAATGTAAAACAGATGGTCGTCGTCGCCCATGCAGGCGGCCCAGACGTCCTGCGCCAGCGTCTGCTCGGCAAACGTGGACAGGTCGAGGCTCAGCAGGGCGCGCTTGCCGCCGTCGTCCACGCTGAAGAAGATCAGCCGGTAGGCGTCGATGGACACGATGGCGTCGGCCTTGGTCTTGTTGACGGGCTGGCTGTTTCCGGGAATCCAGAGATTGCCGTCGCCGTCCACATAGGCGGAGAGAGATTCGCTCCGCACGACGAGGTCGCCGCGGCCGGTGGTGCTCTCCGCGAACGCAGAGCAGCACAGCAGCGTCATGACCGCCGCAAGGAGCAAGGATAAGCATTTTTTCATTGAGCATACACTCCTTATCCGTTTTGATGTCTATTAGACTGGGCGAGCATGGGAGAAGTTCCACGCTTTTACGAAATCTTTTCTATCGAACGGAAAATGCGGCGGGTTTGACGGAAGAAAGCGGATATGCTAAAATAGAATCATCGAGAGCAAGGGAGGCGCGCGCATGTGCACGGCTGCGACTTATAAGACGAAGGATTTTTATTTCGGAAGAACGCTGGACTATGAGTTTTCCTATGGCGATGAGATCGTCGTCACGCCGCGAAATTACCCGATGGCCTTTCGCCATGTTCCCGCGCCGGAGAAGCGCTATGCAATGATCGGCATGGCTCATGTGGCCGACGGTTATCCGCTGTATTACGACGCGATAAACGAAGCGGGCTTAGGCATGGCCGGTCTGAATTTCGTCGGCAACGCGGCCTATGGTCAGATCGTCGAGGGCCGGGAGAACGTGGCGCAGTTCGAGTTCATCCCTTGGATTCTCAGTCAGTGCGCGTCCGTCCGTCAGGCGCGCGAGCGCCTTGAGAGGATTCAGCTCACGGCCACGCCCTTCAGCGACCGCCTGCCCTGCGCGCAGCTGCACTGGCTGATCGCCGACCGGGACGAGGCCATCGTCGTGGAATCCATGGCGGATGGGCTGCATGTGCACGACAATCCCGTGGGCGTACTGACCAACAACCCGCCCTTTGACGTGCAGATGTTTCTGCTGAACAACTACATGGGCCTGTCCTCGGGCGCGCCGGAGAACCGATTCGCGCCAAAGATCGGCCTGCACGCCTACAGCCGCGGCATGGGCGCGATGGGACTGCCGGGCGATCTGTCCTCCGCGTCGAGATTTGCGAAGGTCGCGTTTACGAGGCTCCATTCCCTCTCGGCGGAGGACGAGGCCTCCAGCGTCAGCCAGTTCTTCCACATTCTCGGCTCCGTGGAGCAGCAGCGCGGCTGCTGCGAGGTGGCCGACGAGAAGTACGAGATCACGCTGTACACCTCCTGCTGCAACGCCACACGGGGAATCTACTATTACACCACTTACGACAACGCGCGCATCACCGCCGTGGACATGCATCGAACCGATCTGAACGCATCGGAGCTGACACGCTATGCGCCCGCGGCAAAGCAGGACATTTTCTATCAGAACTGAAGCCGCGGCATATACGAAAGGGGAGAGCGCGCATGTCCGTCGGACTGACGATCTATCTGCTGCTGGTCAACGCGGCGGCATTTCTGGCCTTTGGCGAGGACAAGCGCCGGACGAAAAGGCGCGAGTGGCGCATCCCGGAGGCGACGCTGATGGGGCTGGCTGCCGCGGGCGGCTCGCTGGGTGCGTTGGCCGGCATGCGGTTCTTCCATCACAAGACGCGGCATCGGAAGTTCACCGCCGGCGTTCCCGCGCTGTTGATTGCGCAGATCGCGCTGCTGGCAAAATGGGGCTGAACCGAAGAACGAGCGAACCGGAACGCTTCCGGTTCGCTCGTCTGATCATTCGCCCATGCGCCGCGCCACTTCGCGCAGAATGTCCACACTGGGCGCGGGAATGCGCCCCAGGGGATCCGGCCCGACGTTGAGCAGATAGTTGATGCCGAGCTTCTTCAGCCGACGGCGATATTCCAGAATGGTGTCCGGGGATTTCCAGTTCTGGTCATATGCGGAAAAGCCCCAGGTATCGTTCAGCGTGGCGGCGGATTCGTACAGACCGTAGGGACTGGGCTTGAAGCCGCCGATGTCGTTGTCGTGATATTCGCCGAGATTGGTGGGAATCTCATCGGGAATTTCATTGTCGCCCAGGGAAACGTAGTCGTATGCGCCGTTGCCCAGACGGGAGTTGATGAGACAGTTGGGCTGATGCTTCTTGACGGCCTCAAAGATGCGGCGGCTCTGCGCGTCGCTGATGGTCATGGGCACATCGAACCAGATCAGGCACAGCTCGCCGTATTGAGTGAGAATCTCCTCGATCTGCGGCATGATTTTGTTTTCGAAGCAGATGGAGAAATCCTTTTCCGACTCGTCCGGGAAATCCCAGTTGTTGTCCCAGGAGGTTCCGGCGTTGCGCATGGCGTTGGATTTGTAACCGCCGCCGTGCTTTTCGTGCCAGTCCAGATCCTGCGAATAGTACAGACCGAACTTCAGCCCGTGTTTGTAGCAGGCTTCTCCCAGCTCGGCAATCACGTCCCGGCTGAAGGGAGTCGCGTCCACCACGTTGTAGGGATCGACCTTCGAATGATACATGGCGAAGCCGTCGTGGTGCTTGCTGGTGATGACGAAATACTTCATGCCGCATTCCTTTGCCAGCTGAATCCACTCGTCGGCGTTGAAGTAGATCGGGTTGAATACGGAGGCGAGACGGCCGTATTCCGCGTTGGGAATGCGATAGAAGGATTGAGACCATTCGGCGTAAGGGTGAACGATTTTGCCCTTATATTCGCCTGCGAGTACGGAATAGAGCCCCCAATGCGCCATCATGCCGTAGCCGGCTTCCTTGAACCACTGATGATTATCCATGTGTTTTCCTCCGCAGCTGTTTTTTGAAAATGAGGCGCAGCGGATGCTGTCGCCTCATTGGGGAGAGACCGGCGAAGCATTGCTCCGCCGGCTGAGCGGGAGATTACTTGTACTGAGCGTCGTAGGCCGCCTGATACATCTCGATCAGCTTCGGCAGGCCCTGAGCGTCCAGGTCGGCAAGCCAGGCGTCGAAGTCGGCGTCCGTGTTTCTGCTGCCGGTGAAGAAGGCGAACATGCCCTCCTTGATGGTGTTGCTCAGGTTGGCCTTGATGATGGCCATCTCGGAGTTCTCCGCGTCGGTAAACTTCAGCGGAGGCACGACCTTGCTGTCGTCCGCATAGGGCGCGATTTCCTGGCTGACCTCATAGAGCAGCTGCTCCAGACCGTCGCCGCTGTAGCGATCGACGTTGGGATCCATGCCCTGGCCGAGACGATAGTCGGAGAAGCGGGTGGACGGCACGGCCTGAAGCACGCAGTAGTTCTGCGGCTTGGTGTCATCCCATACGGTCAGATAGGTGTACCAGGCGGGCTCGCCATTGATGCCCACATCGCCCTCGTTGTAGGTCCACTGCTCGCCGTAGTTGCCGGCGTTGGAGCGGATCGTGGCGGCGAAGGAATAGAACAGGTCGAGCACGCGGAAGCACTCCACGGGATACTTGGTGTCCGCAGAGATCACGCCGGCGTTGCCGGTAACCGCGTCATAGGGGAAGGAAACGAGGTTCTGATAGCCGTCGGGGCCCTTGAGGGGCATCACGGGCACGTACTGGCGGTAGATGTCGCCGCCGATGGAGGCGAACCACAGCCAGCCGGACGGAACCGCGCCCAGGCGGCCGCTTTCGGCGATGTTGGTCACGCCGGTGTTGTCCTGAGTGAAGGAGCCTTCATAGATCAGGCCTTCCTTCACCAGCTTGGCGACGTAGGCTACGCCTTCCTTGAACTCGGCCTTCTCAAAGGGGGTGACGATCTTGCCGTCATCGAGGTACATGCCGAAGGCCACAGCGCTCTGGTCGGAGCCCTTCGTCAGATCCAGGGGATAATAGGTGAAGCAGTTGATGATGGGGCGGTCGATGCGGCACTGCCAGCCGTTGACATAGTCGCCGGCCATCGGGATCTCGTCGGTGGGATCGCCGTTGCCGTTGGCGTCCTGATCGCGGAAGGCCACCAGCACATCGTACAGCTCATCCAGCGTGGTGGGCATCTCAAGGCCCAGATTGTCCAGATAGGCCTGATTGATCCAGAACTTGTTGGAGTACTTGCAGTGATAGCACTCGTTCACGTCCGGCAGCGAGTAGATGTTGCCGTCCAGCTGGGTCATGATGCCCTCAGTGGCCGGATAGGTATCCATGACGTACTTCTTGAAGAAGTTGCCGTGTTCCTCAATCAGGTCGTTCAGGGGAAGGAACATGCCCTCGTCTACGCCGAAGCGGCTGACCATCGC
This sequence comes from uncultured Eubacteriales bacterium, assembly GCA_900553265.1. Lineage (GTDB taxonomy): Bacteria > Bacillota > Clostridia > Christensenellales > Aristaeellaceae > Faecivicinus. The sequence continues at coordinate 11,707 of USDD01000015.1, read as the reverse complement.
GTCGGTCATGCCGATGTTCCAGAACATGTCCGGATAGTCGCCGGAGTTCAGCATCAGGCCGAGCTTCTCGGCGGAGCTCTCGGTGGGGATCAGCTCAAAGACGAAGTCGATGTTGGTGACTTCCTCGAGCCACAGGATAAAGTCGTTGGTTTCCCAGTCCTCAATGGACGGCTTGTCGATGACCGCGACGCGCAGCGTGATGTCGCCGAAGTTTTCGCACATCTTGTAATCGGAAAGGTCTTCATCATGGGGAGACTCCGGTTCCCACGCGAGGGCGGTGCTCGCGCAGCCGAGCAGCATGGCGGCGGCAAGCAGCATGCCAAGCAGCTTTCTGAGGGTGTTCTTCATGTGGATTTCCTCCTTTTCTTTATTCGACGCGCGTCGCGCGCAGAATTTCAAGCGTCCGTCAGCCCTTGACAGAGCCGACCATGATGCCTTTGACAAAATACTTCTGAACGAACGGGTAGACCAGCAGCAGCGGTACGCTGGAGATGACGATGACCGCGTACTTCAGCAGATTGGACATGCCCTGACGGGAGGCCAGCTCGCGCAGGTCGACGCTGGTGGTCTGATCCATGGAGTTCAGAATCAGCATGTTGCGCAGCTCCAGCTGCAGAGGGAACATGGACTTGTCGTTGATGTAAATCAGGGCGTCGAAGTAGCCGTTCCAGATGCCCACGGCGGTGTACAGCGCGATGACGGCGAGGATCGGACCCGAGAGGGGAATGGCGATGCGCGTCAGCTGGCGGAAGGCCGAGCAGCCGTCGATGTCGCCGGCCTCGAACAGCTCGTTGGGAATGGAGTTTTCAAAGTACGAGCGCATCAGAACCACGTGCCACGCGCTCATGGCATTGGGGATAATCAGCGCCCAGATGGTGTTGCTCCACTTCAGCGTGTTGTTGATCAGCAGAAAGTTCGGAATCAGTCCCGCGTTGAACAGCATCGTGAACAGCACCATAAAGCTTACGACCTTCCGTCCGAAAAAGTCCTTCTTGGACAGGCAGTAGGCGCACAGCGTGGTCAGCACCAGGCTGACGGCCGTTCCGGAGATCGTGTAAATGATGGAGTTCAGATAGCCCGTCATGATCGCCTTGTACTGGAAGGCGGTCTGATAGGACTTGATGGAGAATTCCACCGGGAAGATCCAGACGCTGCCGGACATGACGGCGTTGATGGAGGAGAACGACGCGCTGACCACGTACAAAAGCGGATAGGCCACCAGCGCGATGGCGAGAACGAGGATGAGATTGGTGAAGCCGTTGAACACGCGGTCGCCGCGGCTTTCGCGAATGCGATTGGCCTTGCTGCGCGCCCTGAGCTCCTTCCTGGAAAGACCTGTAAGCTGCTGAGACATCTTTACTCCTCCTTTCTCACAGAACGCTGACCTTGCCGATGCGGTCGGATACGGCGTTCACAATCAGAAGCATCGCCAGGTTGACCACCGAGTTGAACAGTCCCACCGCGGTGGAATAGCTGTAGCTGAACTGCAGAACGCCGATCTTGTAGACGTAGGTGGAAATGACCTCGGAGACCGGCGTGTTGATGCTGTTCTGCATCAGATAGACCTTTTCGAAGCCGATGGAGAGAATACTGCCGGTGTTGAGGATAAACAGCGTGATGATCGTGGGGGCGATGTAGGGAAGATCAATGGAGAGAATCCGGCGCAGCTTGCTCGCGCCGTCCACCTTCGCGGCCTCGTAAAGATCCATCGGAACGCCCGTCAGCGCCGCAAGGTAGACGATGGCGGAATAGCCCATGGTCTGCCATACGCCCGTCCAGACATACAGCCCGCGGAAGTAGCTGGCATTGCCCATGAAGTTGGTGGCTTCGCCGCCCATCGCCACGATGAGCTGGTTGACGATGCCGGTGGACACGTCGGTGAACTGGAGAATCATCGAGACCAGAACCACCGTCGAGATGAAGTAGGGCATGTAAGTAACCATCTGCGTGAACTTCTTGAACTTCGTCGAGCGGCATTCATTCAGGCAGACGGCCAGCACGATAGGAAGCGGAAAGCTGGCCAGCAGGTAGTAAATGCTCAGCAGGAAGGTGTTTTTGATAATCGTTCCCGCCGTGGGCGAACTGAAGAACGCGTTGAAGTGCTTCAATCCGACCCATGGGCTGTGCCAGATTCCGCCGCGAACTTTGTATTCACGGAAAGCAATCTGCACGCCCAGCATCGGGTAATACTTGAACAAGAGCAGATAGACCATGGGCAGAAGAATCATCAGATAATAGGGCAGGCTCTTGCGGATTCGCTTTGCAACGCTGGGACGAATCATCATGCCCGAGGTTTTAGAGACGTTTGGTTTTGCGGCCATAGCTCCGGCTCCCTTCATTTTTCCTTAACCGTTGAATCCATTATACTCAAAAATATAGACAATGTCAACAAGTATAATTATTAATGCAATGGCAATCGGGAATATAATTGAGAGTATATGATGGCTGCGATGAAAAAATAAAGTAGCTAATGTTAACTATTGCATAGACTGAACAATTATGATACAATAATTCATAGAATTGCTGCTTGAGGAGTGCGAGGCATGTTTCGCAAAAGAGTGAAACCATCTAAGACCGTAAGCCGGATTACACTGTATGGCGCAGACGAGGCGGTGCTGGCCAGCTGCCCTGCGGCGGAGTTTGCGCTGCCCGAGGAGACGGTGCTCGCTCTCAGCGTGGAGTATTTCAACGACCCTGAGCCGTGCTCGATTCATCGCGGCGCGGTTCACCGCCGTGCGATGATGGAGCTGATGGAGCATTGCCCGGCCGGAGAAACCGTCAGGCTCAGCGAACTGCCGGAGCGGCAGCGCGGTTATTTTGCGCCGAATGTCGCCGCCGTACGCATCGGGGAGGCGATGGAATGAAGCGGCTGTTCGTGCTGCTTGCACTGTTTCTGCTGGCGCTGCCCGCGATGGCGGAGCCGGCGCATGAGGTCCTGTATTTCTACGAGAATTACTGTGAAAGCTGCGATCCGGAGGCGGAGTTCGCCGAGGATTTCTTTGAATTGACGGGTATAGCGCTGAGCCGGTGTGATTTTAAGGGCTACAACGTCGCCAGGAGCGGTGGAAGAAGCGCGTTCGAGGAGTTCTGTCGGGAACATTCGCTGGAAGACGCCGCGCTTCCGCTGACGGAGGTGGACGGAAAAATCTACGTCGGCGGCAATGCGCTTCGAACGGATCTGCCCAAGGACGCCCTTTCCTGGGGCGGAAGCACGGATAGCGCTGTTCTCTATCTTTATGTTCCCGCCTGTGAAAGCTGTGCCCGCGCCGTTCAGGCGCTGGACGCGCTGCCTGAGAATGTGCAGGTGCGGCGGGGCGATATGACGTTCGAATCGAAGGTCACGGTGGAGAAGATCGACGTCAGCGCCCGCTCGGATGTTGCGATGCAGCTGTTCGAGCAGTATGAGGTTCCGGACGAGCAGCGCATTACGCCGTCGGTGTTTTTCGGAGAGCATTATCTTTCCGGCGCGGACGCCATCGAGAAAAATCTCGCGCAGATGGTCGAGCTGGGATGGGCCGTGGGCGGTGGAGCGCTGACCGAGGCGAAAGGCGCGGAAGCTCCGGCGCGCTCGGAGGCGCTTTCGCTGGCGGGCACGCTGGGCGCGGGACTGGTGGCAGGGCTGAACACCTGCGCGCTGTCCATGCTGCTGCTGTTCCTCTCGCTGATTCTCGAGGCGCGCCGTCCGGCGGGACTGCTGGCCGCGTGTTATCTCGGGGCTAAATTCGCCTGCTATCTGCTGATCGGCTTTGTGCTGACGGGCCTGCTGCAGCGCTATAATCCCCATTGGCTTCAGCCGCTGGCGAAGGGGCTGCTCACCGCCGCGGGCGCGGCGCTGATTGCGCTGAACCTCTGGGACGCGGTGCAGGCGCGCCGCGAGCGCTACGGAAAGGTGCGCAACCAGCTGCCGTCCAGGCTGCGCGGACGGCTCCATCGAACCATCCGAACGCTGACGAAAAGCCGCGTGCTCATTCCCGCCTGCATTCTGCTGGGCTTTCTTGTGGGCATGGGAGAATTTCTGTGCGCCGGCCAGATTTATCTGATGCGCCTGCTCAGCGCGGTGCAGGCCGGCGAGCGGAATATGGCGCTTCAGCTGATCGCCTATTGCGCGGCGTTCATCGCGCCGTCGGCGGTGCTGTGCGCATTGGTGCTCGGGGGAAAGAACCAGCTGCGCGTCTCCGAGTTTCTGGCGGAGCACATGGCCGCCGTCAAGCTGCTGACCGCCGCCGTCATGCTGGCGATGATCGTCTTGGCCTGGTTCATCTGAAAAAACACACGAAAATGCCCGCCGGGCGTACTCCGGGCGGGCATTTTTGCGTTATGAATTCAGCCCTTTTTCTTTCTCGGCTTCGACAGAGGCATGTGCTCATCCAACAGCGGAACGGCCTCGTCCAGCAGCGCGCGATCCTCCATGTCGAGGATGTAGTGCTCCTTCGCGCCGTCGTAGGGGAAGCCGCGCTCCGCGTCGCGGAAGGTCTCGGCCAGCGCGGGCAGCTCCTTCACGAAGACACAGTTGTCGCAGACGCTGACGACGTTCTTTCCGTTCAGCGAGACGATGTATTCGCCGAACATGGCGCGGCGTCGGACTTCGCCGTAGGGGGCGAGCCTCTCGCAGACCCAGTCGATGTATTCGCGTGAGGTGGCCATGGTTCCTCCTTGAACTCAGCCCTTCTTCTGGCCGTAATAGGCGTTGGGGCCGTGCTTGCGCATGAAGTGCTTGTCCAGCACATGCTGCGGCGCGGGGAGCGCCTCCGGGTTGATCTGTACGGTGAAGATGGCCATTTTGGCCACCTCCTCCAGCACGGCGGCGTGATAAACCGCCTGCGCCGCGTCGCGTCCCCAGGTGAAGGGGCCGTGGCTTCGGCAGATCACGCCGGGCACATGGACGGGATTCAGTCCGCGCTCCCGGAAGGTTTCGACGATGACGCGTCCGGTGCTGCCCTCGTAATCGTCCTCGACCTCCTCGGGGGAAAGGGCGCGCGCGCAGGGGACGGGGCCGTAGAAGTAATCCGCGTGGGTGGTTCCGAAGCAGGGAATGTCCCTTCCTGCCTGCGCCCAGGCAACGGCGTGGGCGCTGTGGGTGTGCACAATGCCGCCGATTTCGGGAAAGGCGCGGTAGAGCTCCAGATGGGTCTTCGTATCCGACGAGGGATTCAGTGATCCCTCCACGCGCCGGCCGTCCAGATCCAAAACGACCAGCTTATCCGGCGACAGATCCTCGTATTCCACGCCCGAGGGCTTGATGACCATCAGTCCCGCCGCGCGGTCGACGGCGCTGACGTTGCCCCAGGTGTAGGTGACCAGCCCGCGGCGGGGCAGCTCCATGTTGGCTTCGTAGACGGCTTCCCGGAGTGATTTCAGCATGGTTTTGTCTCCTTTCTTACATCAGCGGCGCGAACAGCTTGAGCAGAAAGCCCAGCGCCTTGCGCGTCCAGGGCACGCGGGCGAGGGATTCCTCCGTCACCTGCTGGCTCTGAGCAAGCGTGTCGAGCATGTCGCGCAGAATGTCGTCGATGGCGGGCACGTCCTTCAGATAAGCCGCGCATTCAAAGTGCAGGTACAGGCTGCGATAGTCCAGATTGATGGAGCCGACCACGGCCTTGGAATCGTCGCTGAGGAACACCTTGGCGTGGACGAAGCCCGGCGTGTATTCGTAGATGGACACCCCCGCGCGGATCAGCTCGCGATAGTGGGTATAGGCCAGTGCGAAGGCGACCTTTTTGTCGGGAATGTGGGGCAGGATGATGCGCACATCCACGCCGCGCTTGGCCGCAAAGGTCAGCGCCGTGGTCATTTCGCCGTCGATAATCAGATAGGGCGTCATGATGTAGACGTAGCGCGACGCGCGGTTGATGATGTCCAGATAGACCGATTCGCCCACGCGCTCGTTGTCGAAGGGGCTGTCGCCGTAGGGCAGCACGTAGCCCTTCGCGTCGGGCTGGCGCTCCATGGGCGCCTCCAGATAGCGCCTGAACTCCAGCGCCGGTTCGGTGACCTGCCACATCTGAAGGAACATCAGCGTGAACGACCGCACCGCGTCGCCGCGCAGCATCACGCCCGTGTCCTTCCAGTGGCCGAAGCGCTCGATGCGATTGACGTATTCGTCGGCGAGGTTCACGCCGCCGGTGAAGGCCGTGCGGCCGTCCACCACCACGATCTTGCGATGGTCGCGGTTGTTGTAATAGGTCGAAACCAGCGGGCGAATGGGCGAGAACATCTTGCAGGCGATGCCCATCTCCTCGAGCTTCTGGGGATAATGATAGGGCAGGCGGAAGATGGCGCAGGTGCCGTCGTAGAGAAGACGCACGTCCACGCCCTGCTTCGCCTTGCGCCTCAGCACGTCCAGCACGCTGTCCCAGACCTCGCCCTCGTTGATGATGAAGAACTCCATGAAGATGAAGTCCTCGGCCTTTTCCAGCTCCTCCAGCAGCGAGGCGTACATGTCCGCGCCCTCGGGAAAATAGCGCACCGTCGTGTTGTTGTAGATGGGAAAGCCGCCGTGGGAATCGGTGTACACGGCGAGGCTGTGCAGCGAGGGATCCTCGGTACGCAGGCGCGCCATCACGTCGTCCGGGCGGGGAAGGCTGTCCCGGGTGCTGCGAGCAATGTCCGCCAGGCGCCTGCGCACCAGCCGGTGGCCGATGTCCGTCTCCACGAACACGTACAGCAGCGATCCCAGCACCGGCGCCAGCAGCACCAGAATCAGCCACGTCTGCCGCGTCGTCGGGTTCATCGGCCGGTTGATTAAGTAAAACGCCATGAAGATGGAAAGTGCGTAGGTGCCGCCATAGGCAAACGCGGCGAACTGCCAGCGGGTGAACAGGCCGACGAGCAGCAGCACCTGAACCGCCAGCAGCAGCGCCACCAGCAGCCCGCGGCTGAAGATGACGTGGCCCGCGCCGCGTCGGCTCTTTTCGCGAATTTCCGGGCGCTTTTCCTGAAAGCGCTGAATCGGATGAAACATGAATGCCTCCTTTGGTTATGTGCGCTTGGGCGGATTCTGAACGAGCCTGACAGAGCTGAGCGCGTCCATGGCCAGAATGTAGCCCATGGGGCCGAAGCCGCCGATGTGGCCCACGCACGCGCCGATGGTCACGGAATCGTGCCGGAAGCTCTCCCGGCGATAGTCGTTGGCCAGATGCACCTCCACGCAGGGAACGCCGCAGCCGGCGATGGCGTCGCGCAGGGCGTAGCTGTAGTGAGACAGCGCGCCGGGATTGACGATCAGCCCATCGTAATGCTCGAAATGGGCCTGCTGAATCCAGTCGATGAGCTGGCCCTCGGAATTGGACTGAAAGCAGGTGAGCATGTGGCCCTTCTTGGTGGCCACGGCCTTCAGGTTGTCGATCATCGCGTCGAAGGCGGTCTTGCCGAACGCGTCAATCTCCTTGGCTCCCGTCATGTTGACGCTGGGGCCGTTCAAAAGCATGATTTTCATTCGTCGCCCTCCCATGGCCGGTCGTTGTATTCGTCGAGGAAGCTGTGCTCTTCTCCCTCGTATTTCCAGCGGATCATCGTGTCGAGGCTGACGTTGTGCACGCTGTGGAAGATGTTGCGGTCGGCGATGGGGTTCAGACGCTTCAGATGCTGAATCAGCGCCTTCATCTCCAGCCGCTTGGAATTGCTGCTGCCGTCGTCGCTGAGCGTGCGCTCCTCGGTGAAGCGGCAGGCGCAGCGCAGGAATTCCAGATGGTTGTCGTCGCGCCAGCGGATGATCTCCTCCTCGCGCACCTTGTACAGCGGCCGAATCAGCTGCATGCCCGGCACGTTGTCGCTGTGCAGCTTGGGCATCATGCTCTGCATCTGCGCGCCGTAGATCATGCTCATCAGGATGGTCTCGATCACGTCGTCGTAGTGGTGCCCGAGAGCGATCTTGTTGCAGCCGCGCCTCTGCGCCTCGCGGTAGAGATAGCCGCGGCGCATCTTGGCGCACATGTAGCACGGCGAGCCGCCCATTTCCACCACTGATTCAAAGATGTCCGTCTCGAAGATGGAGATGGGGATGTTCAGGAGCTTCGCGTTGTCGACGATCTTCTGCCGGTTGGCCGGAGTGTAGCCCGGATCCATCACCAGAAACTGCAGCTCGAAGTTCGTCGGGCTGTGGCGCTTGAGCTCCTGCATGCACTTGGCCAGCAGCATGGAGTCCTTGCCGCCGGAGATGCACACGGCGATGCGGTCGCCGTCGTTGACCAGCTTATAGTCCTTCAGCGCGGACAGAAAGGGCCGCCAGATTTTTTTGCGGTAGTCCTTGGTCAGCGCGCGCTCCACTTCCTGATAAAACTCCATGCGATCCCTCTTTTATTTCGTCGTTTCCAGCGCCGCCTTCAGCGCGTGGATGTAGTCCGGGTTCGTGCCGCAGCAGCCGCCGACCACCCGCGCGCCGCAATCGACCAGCCTGCGCATGGCGGCGGCAAATTCGTCGGGGGACATGCTGTAGTGGGCATGGCCCTGCGCGTCGATGACGGGAAGCCCGGCGTTGGGCTTGACCAGCACGGGCACGGTCGCCGAGGCGCAGAGCTCGCTTACCACCGCCTCCAGCTGATCCGGCCCCACGGAGCAGTTCAGCCCCACCGCCGACGCGCCCAGCGCGCTGAGCGTCTCCACGGCCTCTCGCGCCGTGCCGCCGAAGAGCAGATGCCCGTCGGATTCCATGGTCAGCGAGCACAGCACAGGCAGATCGCACACGGCCTTCGCCGCCTCCAGCGCCACGGTGGTTTCCTCGATGGACAGCATCGTCTCCACTGCCAGCAGATCCACGCCCGCGTCCGCGAGCACGGAAAACTGCTCCCGGTAAATCGCGTCCAGCTCGGCGTAGGTCATGCTGCCCACGGGCTCCAGCGGGCGTCCGGTGGTGGTCACGTCTCCGGCCACCAGCGCCCGCCCACCCGAGGCCTCCTTGGACAGCGCCACCAGACGGCGGTTCATTTCCTCCAGCCGATTCTCAAGTCCGTGGGCGGAGAGGCCGATGCGGTTGACCATGAACGTGGGCGCGTAGATCACGTCGCTGCCCGCGCCCACATAGCCGCGCTGCAGCTCGATCAGCGTCTCGGGATGCTCCAGAATCCAGACCTCGGAGCTCACGCCCACGGGCATGCCCGCCGCGCGCAGACAGGAACCCGTCGCGCCGTCCAGAAGAATGATTCTGCTTTCCGATAGTTCCTGAAATTCCCGCGTCGTCAAAACACTCGCCTCCCGCGCACCGATGAAAATATCCATCTTCTATATTACTCATCCGCGCGCGATCTTTCAACAGCTTTTTGAAAAAAGTTTCCGATTTTCCGCGGTTATACCCGCAAAAACAGCTGCCATGTTTTGACGAAACGCCGTCGGCGCATAATTCCAATTGCCCGGAGAACACTAAAACCGGCAACTCGAAGGTTTTGTTTGAATTTGGAGGAGATTATAATGAGAGCAACAGGTATCGTGCGAAGAATCGACGAGCTGGGGCGCGTAGTCATTCCCAAGGAAATTCGTCGTACACTCCGCATTCGAGAAGGCGACCCGCTACTGACAACCGGGAACAAAATGGACGTTCCCGCCATTTTCGGCATCTTCACGAGCGTCATCGAAAGCCACGGGGTTTATTTCCGAAAATAAGCGGGGGGAACCACACGTCATGCCGGCAGAAATGCCGGTTATTTTCGTTGTCCGGGCTTGCATATCCGCATGAAAGCGTGCTATAATAACGACGAATATTGAATCGAATTCTAAATTAGTCGGAGATGAGACGATGGCATATATTCATAGAAGCATCGAAGAGCGCCTGACCAGAGCGGCAGAAACCTACAAGGCCGTGCTGGTCACCGGGCCGCGTCAGGTGGGGAAGTCCACCATGCTCAAAAAGGTCTTTCCGGAGCGGAAGTACGTCTCACTGGACGATCCATTTCTCGAGGAACAGGCAAATCAGAACGGCTCCATGTTCATGATGCTCAATCCGCCGCCCATCACCTTCGACGAGGTGCAGCGAGCGCCCGTGCTGTTTCGCTATATCAAGATGAAGTGCGATGAGACGGATGAGAAGGGACTGTTTTGCCTGTCCGGCTCGCAGCAGTTCAGGCTGATGCAGAACGTGTCCGAAACGCTGTCCGGGCGCATCAGCATCCTCGAATTGGCGGGCCTGTCGCTGCGGGAGATTCAGGATGATCCCTTCAACAAACCCTTCCTGCCCACCATGGAGTACATTCTGGAGCGGCAAAAGACGGTCAGAGCGCCCGAAAACATCTGGGAGATCATCCACAGAGGCTCCTATCCCGCACTTCAGGACGAAAATCTGGAATGGACAACCTTCTACGCCGATTACGTCCGCACATACATCGAGCGCGACGTGCGCGAGCTCTCCGCGGTGCAGGATTTGGACGCGTTCCGCCGCTTCATGATCGCCACGGCCGCGCGCACCGGCGAAATGCTCAACTATTCCAACATCGCCGACGAGGTGGGGAAGGATGTTGCGACCATCAGGAACTGGATTTCCATTCTCGAGGCCTCGGGCATCATCTACCTGCTGGAGCCCTATACGTCCGCGGTGCTGAAGCGCGCCGTCAAAACGCCCAAGCTCTACTTCCGTGATACCGGTCTGGCCTGCTATTTGACCCGCTGGCTGACCGCCGACGCGCTGGCCTACGGCGCGATGAACGGCCCCATGTTCGAGACCTTCGTCATTTCGGAAATTCTGAAATCCTTCTCCAACGTCGGGCTGGATTACCGCTATTTCGTCTCCTACTATCGCGGCAAGGACAAGGCCCGAACGCAGAAAAACGGCGAAACCGTTGAGACGGAAAGCGAAATCGACTTCATCATTGAGCAAAACGGCGTGCTGTATCCTATCGAGATCAAGAAGGCGTCCAGCGTGCACGCGGACATGACCAGCGCATTTCAGGTGCTGGACAAAATTCCCGAAAAGAAGCGCGGCATGGGCGCGGTGATCTGCACCTGCCCGCAGCCCGGCCAGCTGCGCGAAAACGTGCTGCAGATTCCCGTGTGGTACATTTGAATAATACCGTCTGCGGGCGATAAAAAGGCCGTCGCCCGCAAGACGAAAAAACCCGCCGAAGCGGGAAAAATGATTTTTATTCTGCAATGAAGCCCTTGGCATTGAGTGCAGCCATGAGCGCCTCATTTGCCGGGCCAGATAGCGTGCCGGTCTTGCTGACCGTGTAGTCGCCGATGACATAGGCGAAGCTGGGTGCGTTCTGATATACAGCAGGCGCGTCTACGAAGGCCTTGACGGCCTCTACCAGCGCCTTGCGGCGTTCGCCGGTTACGTTGAAGGCCACCTCCATTGTCTCCGGCTCGTGGGCCGTGATGGTCAATTCCTGTCCATTCAATTCGGCAGTGATCTCCGCGCCCTGCGCAGCTGCTTCGGCGACTTCCGCCACAGGTTGGCCCTCGGCCTCTGCCTGCACCAATGCAGCCTGAAGCTCGGCTGCGATGCTTTCCGGCACAGGCGCTTCTTCCGGCTTGGCTTTCCGGCTCTTGCGCGTCCGCGCTTCCGGCCAGACTTTCGGCAGGATGCCTTCCTCGAACATGATCTTGAAGGTAATGGCTCCGGTAACCGGTACGCTGAATTCGAAGTCCTGATAGGGCAGCTTCTTGATCTCGTCGGGAATTTCGATGTTCTTGAAGCGCTTGACCTCCTTGCCGTCCTCAATGAAGCAAACCGGCACCGCGTCCCGAAGTTTCGCTGTGAGCTTTCCGCATTCCATGATGAATA
>USDD01000014.1 GCA_900553265.1 uncultured Eubacteriales bacterium | reverse complement strand
TATGGAAGCCCTGCGGATGCCCCGGCTCGGCAGGCTTTCCATCTGAGAGCCCGCCTGTTTCCACAGCGTCCGCGCTCTTTCGGAGCTGGAAGCGAGCACATTGTCCCCGTCAAATACGATCAGGCAGTCTGCCGGAACGCCGCTCTCCAGATTCAGGAGGTCCTCTCTCAGCTTCTTCCGGGATATTTCCGTCGCCAAGGTATAGTACGGTTCATTCATCGTATTTCTTATGCATACGACGGAATACAGCGCATCCTCATCCATCCGCATTGCGCTTCGCGGATTTCGCTTAAGCTCCGCGATAAAGCTCTCGTCCTCCGAGGTCATCAGATCCAGGCCGGACGCATCGTTCAGCTTCATCTGCATGGGTCTGAGATAGATCGACGTCGTAACCGCATAAGCGCTGGATTTGCAGATGCCGCTCAATCGATCGCGCAATGTATTGATTCTGCTTCCCTGTTCATAAATGCTGAAATAATCATAGCGGGTGGCCAGACTTCCGACCGCGCTGTCGTTAATCAGTTCCGTTTCCAGCGAAAACAATCGCTCCAGATCGTCCTCCAGCGACTGGAGATAAAACTCTATCTGCGACTGTTTGGTTTCAAGCGTTTCCATGCTCAGCCGTCTTCCGCTTGTATTGTACAGCGCCAGCCCGACCGCATACAGAGGAATCGTCGCGGCAAAAAACATAATGAGCATCTTGGTCATAATTGAATTCTTGAATTTCATACAGCATCCTCTGTTTTTTCCTTTATTCCGCACTCAGCATACGCGCAGGACGGCGCTGTCCATCCATGGGTTTCTATTTCAAACAAGTGTCCGGATTGTTTTTCTCGCCACTATCATACCTCTTTCTCCATAAAAAAGCAATACAGAAAAGTCTCCAAAGCGCTTTCAGAGGATCGAATCACGGATAACCCATGCACAGCAGACAGCTCGCCAGCCGTCCTTATCGGCGCAATGCGCAGTCCGCGCGTGCAAAAGGAAATCCCCGGATATTCTATCAACATCCGGGGACTCGGGCGGCAGACGGCTGAAAGCTCATGGTTTTCTGCGAAAAAAATCGCCGCATCTCAGATCAATGCTGTGAGATGCGGCGACAGGCGGAGGCGTTCACGTCCCCGCCGCCTTTGCACTATGCTTCTCCGCCCGTCGGCAGCCGCCGCCCGGTCACGTGAGCGAAGGCGTCGCGCAGAATGCGGCGGTCGCGCTCGTAGGTCAGCCGCGCCGAAGCCTGCTCCACCGGCACCCAGACCGCCTCGGCGATCTCCTCCGGCTGAGGGTTCAGCTGCTCCTGATCCGTGACGGCCGCGAAGATGACGGCCAGCTTCTGCGTATCGTGGCGAATGTTGTATCGGTTTTCCGCGCGATAGCGCCGGTCGATTTTCACGCGCAGCCCGGTCTCCTCAAAGACCTCGCGCTCAGCCGTCTGGCTTTCCGTCTCTCCCGGCTCCACATGACCCTTGGGAAAGGAAACGTGCCGACCCTTCGCGTGGCGCACCAGCAGGACGAACCAGCCCTCCGCCCTTCGGAAAATCACTGCGCCGCAGGATTTTTCGTACTTCATGCGTTCCTCCGTGCGGCTTGGGTCACAGCGCGGCGATCTCGCCCGCCAGCTCGTCCAGCCAGTCGCCGTCGAACATCTCGATCTTTCCGGCGTCGCAGGCGGCGGCCAGCGCGGGGTTCAGCGGCATCCGCGCCGTGCGCGGGATTTCGCATTGGGCCGCGATCTCGTCCAGATGGCTGCGGCCGAAGATTTCGTGCTTCTTGCCGCACTCGTCGCACTGGAAATAGGACATGTTCTCCACGATGCCCAGCACGGGCACGTTCATCATCCGCGCCATGTTCACGGCCTTTTCCACAATCATGCCCACCAGCTCCTGGGGCGAGGTGACGATCAGAATGCCGTCCACGGGCAGCGACTGGAACACGGTCAGCGGCACGTCGCCCGTTCCCGGCGGCATGTCCACGAACATGAAGTCCACGTCGCCCCACATCACGTCCGTCCAGAACTGCTTGACCGTTCCGGCGATGACCGGGCCGCGCCAGACCACGGGGTCGGTCTCGTTTTCCAGAAGGAGGTTCAGCGACACCAGCTTCACGCCGGTGGTGCTCGCCGCGGGGCAGATGCCCTCGTCCGTCGCCATCAGCTGCTCGTGCACGCCGAAGGCCTTGGGAATGGACGGGCCGGTGATGTCCGCGTCGAGAATCGCCGTGCTCAGGCCGCGGCGGCGCAGCAGCACCGCCATCAGCGACGTGACCATGGACTTGCCGACGCCGCCCTTGCCGCTGACCACGCCGATGACGTGTTTGACATTGCTGTGGGCGTTGGCCTTGGCGGAGAAATCCGGCTTTGCGCCGGCGCGGCTGGGACAGCTCTCGCCGCAGGTATTGCAATCGTGGGTGCAGTTTTCGCTCATGATTTCCATCTCCGAATCCAAATGTTACCTTTAATCATACCCTCATTCGCCGCTTCCGTCAAGCCCATCGGCGTTAGTTTTTCCAAACTGCGTACATCCCGGGCGCAGACTCGCTCACCATTCCATCCGCAGCTGTCCTTCGCGCAGCGATGCGCGCTTCCGCTCCGTCACGCAGTCGCCTTCGCTCAGCGCGTCGCACAGCAGCGGCGACGCGTCGTTCCGCCGGTTCAGCCGTTCCCGCAGCAGCGACGGACTGAAATTGGCGTAGCAGTAGACGCAGCCGTTGGGACAGGTATTGTACGTGCCGAGATCCACGCTGACCGCGCAGCCGCACTCCGCGCGCTGGTTCGGATCCCGCGGCGCGCGCAGCGGTATTCCGCCGATGCGCCCCAGCAGCTCCGCGTCCACGCAACGCGCCCGCGCCACGCCGCAGCCGCCAAAGTCCGTCGCCTCGGCGCAGGCGCATGGCTCCATGCCGTTCGCCCGGGCCGTCCGGGCGATTTTTGCCGCCAGACGGCGCATGGTCTCGCCATCCGGCGCGGCCGCGCCCGCCTGAAGCAGACGATTCCGGTTGCGGGCATAAATATCCAGAAAGCTGATCGTCGCGCGCTGCGTACAGCCGCGCAGCGCCTCGGCCAGCCGCCCGAAGCAGTCCTCGTGCCACGCCTCGGAATGGACACGGCTCAGCAGAATCGGGTCGTATCGCCAGAGCACGCGCTCCGGGCCGATTTTCCCGGACAGCGCGCGAAAGGTGGCAAGCCGCTCCGCCACGCCGGGCAGATTCGGCTCGATCTCGGGGCCGTAGCCGTTGAGCGTGAACTGAAAGTAGTAGGCATAGCCGTCGAAAGCGTCCAAACGCGCCATCAGCGGCCGCGGATTCTTCGACCAGAACACGATTCCGTCCACGTCCTCCCGCCGCAGCGAGACGCGCGACACGCGGCGCGGGTTCATGGGATTTCTCACGAGCGTCTCGCCCGCGCGAAAGCGGGCGCACAGCCATTCGGCATGCGCGCAGGGAAGATCGGTTCGGCGGCTGGCGCTGAGAATCATGGCTTTCTCCCTCCCGTTCATGCTGCAAGCGCCGCCGCCTGACGGCGGCGGCGCTTGGATGTGCGCTCAGCGCTTGGCTTCGACCTTGAAGCCGTCCTTGAGAGCCACGGTGCGGTTGAACACCGGCATGGCTTCGGTGGATTCCCTGTCCTTGCAGAAATAGCCCATGCGCAGGAACTGGAAGGAGGAGCCGACCTCGGAATGGGCGATGAACGGCTCGCAGAAGCCCTGCTTCACGGTCAGGCTGTTGGGGTTCAGGCGGGACATGAAGTCCGCGGCCGGCGCGGCCTCGGCGACCTTGCCGTCCTCGTCCAGCTCGGCCTCGGCGGGCTGCGCTTCCTCCTCCACCTCTTCGGAGAGAATCGGCTCGTAGAGGCGGTATTCGCAGGGAACGCCCTCGGCGGCGCTGACCCAGTGCAGCGTGCCCTTGACCTTGCGGTTCGCGCCCTCGCTGCCCGAGCGGCTGTCCATGTCCACGGAGCACTTCAGCTCCACGACCTCGCCGTTTTCGTCCTTGACGAAGTCCGCGCACTTGATGATGTACGCGCCCTTCAGGCGAACCTCCTTGCCGGGGGCCAGACGGAAGAACTTCTTGATGGGTTCCTCCATGAAGTCCTCTTTTTCGATGTACAGTTCGCGGCCGAAGGTCACGGTGCGGGTGCCCATCTCGGGATGGTCGGGGTGGTTCTCCACCTCCAGCGCATCCAGCTGATCCTCAGGCCAGTTGACGAGCGTGACCTTCAGCGGATCCACCACTGCCATGGCACGGGGCGCAGTGTCGCTCAACGCCTCGCGCACGCAGTGATCCAGCAGATTGCCCTCCACCTCGGAATCGCTCTTGGCCACGCCCACGCGGCTCATGAAGTCGTGAATGGCGGCGGCGGGATAGCCTCGGCGGCGCATGGCCACCAGCGTGGGCATGCGGGGATCGTCCCAGCCGCTGACCACCTTTTCCTCCACCAGACGGCGCAGATAGCGCTTGGACATGACGGTGCGCTCAATGTTCAGGCGGGCGAACTCGATCTGACGCGGCGGCTGATCGGTCACCTTTGCCTCGCGGACGAACCAGTCGTACAGCGGGCGATGGATCTCGTATTCCAGCGAGCACAGCGAGTGGGTCACGCCCTCGATGGCGTCCTGCACGGGATGCTGGAAATCGTACATGGGATAGATGCACCACTGGGTGCCGGTTCGATGGTGCGCATGGCGGTTGATGCGGTACATGGTCGGGTCGCGCAGCAGCACGTTGGGCGCGGCCATGTCGATCTTGGCGCGCAGCACGCGGGAGCCCTCTTCGAACTCGCCGTTCTTCATGCGCTCGAACAGGTCGAGGTTCTCCTCCACCGAGCGGTCGCGATAGGGGCTGTTCACGCCTGGTCTGGTCAGCGTGCCGCGATTGACGCGCATTTCCTCGGGCGTCTGGTCGTCCACATAGGCAACGCCGCGGCGGATCATGTCGCAGGCGATCTCATAGAGCTTTCCGAAGAAATCAGACGCGAAATGCAGCTCGTCCCACTTGTAGCCCAGCCATTCGATGTCGGCCTGAATGCCCTCGACGAAGGCGGCCTCCTCCTTGGTGGGATTGGTATCGTCAAAGCGGAGATTGCACTTTCCGCCGTACTTCTGGGCAATGCCGAAGTCGATGCACAGCGCCTTGGCATGGCCGATGTGCAGATAGCCGTTCGGCTCCGGAGGGAAGCGCGTGCGCACATGGTCGAAACGACCGTCGGCAAGATCCTCGTCGATAAATTCCTCGATGAAATTCGCGGCTCGCTTTTCCGTAGTTTCCATAAAAGAGAAGCCTCCCCCAAATTATATTGAAGCCATTATAACACTTTTCCCCCGCCATGGACAGCCCCAGAAACGTAAAAGTTTGTGGCGAAGGCCGGCCTTTGAACCGTTTCTCGAACATCCCCATAATGAAACGGAAGCCGCCCCACAGACGTGGAACGGCTTCCAAGGTAATCCAAAAACATCCCAGCGGTCAAGCCGCCACCAAGGCGGCGCAGAGCGCGTCAATCCTGAACTGCCCTCTCCCAAGAAACGCACCGCAGCGGTCAAGCCGCCACCAAGGCGGCGCAGAGCGCGTCAAACTCGAACCAGCCTCGCCCAAGAAACGCACCGCAGGAGGCAAGCGCCGACCAAAGGCTGAAAACCCACAGGGTTTTCAGGTCGCTTCGCGACTGACCGAGACGAATTGGAAATTCGGCTCGGTCACCTCGGCGCGCAGCCTCCGTCGTTATTGAGCGGCAGCATCTGGATGCAAACTCAGTTTGCAGGTGGCGATCTCGAAGGGGCGGAGGTGGAGACGGATGGTGGAGGCTTCCACGGGCTCGCCCTGGGGCTCTTCGAGGAGGTTGCAGCGCTGGTAGGAGGCCATGGCAAAGCCGGGAGTCAGCTCCACGTCGGCCTGGCCACCGCGGCACTCGTGCACGCGCAGAACCAGCTCGTCGCCGTCCTCGGCCTTCTTGATCGCGTCGAAGTAGACGTGATCGGAAGAACTCAGGAAGGTGGAGAACGCGTCGCCGGCCATGTTCGCCGCCGCGCGCACCGGGAGATTCAGCTTGACGCTCTCCTCGATGATGTCGCTCTCCGCCACGGAGCCGGCGTGGGGCAGCAGCGCGTAGGTGAACTCGTGATGGCCCATGTCGCACTCGGTGCCCGGGTTCTTGCCCGACTTGAGCAGCGTGATGTGCATCACGTTGTCCTTGACGGAATGGCCGTACTTGCAGTTGTTCAGCAGCGCCACGCCGTAGCCCTGCTCGGACAGATCGGCCCACTTGTGGGCGACGACCTCGAAGCGGGCGTAGTCCCAGCTGGTGTTGAAGTGGGTCGGGCGCTCCACATGGCCGTACTGGATGTCGTAGGTCGCCTTGGTGGAGCGGACGTCCACCGGGAAGCCCGCCTTCAGCACGCGATGGCACTCGTGCCACTCGGCCTCGGTCCTGAAGTCGATGCGGCGGCTGTCGGCATAGACGATCATGTCCTGCACGAAGGTGGACCTGCGATAGGCGTACTCGAAGCGGATCACCGCGCGCAGCGCGCCGTTCTCCACCAGCACGGGTTCCCTGACCAGCGCCACATCCTCGTGCTTGAACAGATGGAAGATGTCGATGTCCCAGTTGTCGTGGGCCACGGGCTTGTCCTCGTAGACCTCCAGCGCGTTGGCCTGCGCGCCCTCGGGCAGCACCTCGCGGCCGTTCTCGCGGTCGAACAGGCGAATCAGGCGGCCCTGCCCGTTCCACGCGACATCGTAACAGGGCGTGCGCAGCGTGCGGGCGGCCATGTCGATTTCGAAGGCGCTCGCGGCGGCCCTCTCCTCGCCCGGAACGAAATGGATCGTCTCGGCGGACAGGGGCAGCAGCTCCACCTCCACCCAACAGCCGCCGTCCACGCGCTGGGCGGGCAGCTTCTCGTCGTCGGCGTTGCGGAATTCGCCCGCGCGAGTCTCGGCGATGAACACCTGATCTTTGCGCGCAAAGCTGCCGAAGTGCCAGAGCAACCACGCGTCCTGCTCGGGATGAGCCAGCGCGGTCAGCGCGTTGGAGCGCAGCGCGGTCAGACTGGTCTCCACCTCGCCATACTCCCTGTGGCAGTCCTCATAGACCTCGTTGATGGACGAGCCGGGAATGATGTCGTGGAACTGGTTGCGCAGGATGGTCTGCCAGCCGGAGACCAGCGCGTCCTGATCGTAGGCGCCGCCGGCAAGCATGGCCATGCGGCTGAGCCACTCGCTCTCGGCCAGCATGAACTCCATGCGGCGGTTCATCATCTTGTTCCACGCCTGAGAGGTGTATGTGCCGCGATGGTACTCCAGATACAGCTCGCCGTCCCAGACGGGCACGTACTGATCGGTGTTCTCAAGGTTCTCGTGCATGCGGCGGAAGAAATTGCCGGCGCGGTCGGTTTTGACGTTGGGCAGACCCGGCAGCTGATCCATGGCGCGGCGCATCTTGAGCATGTTGCGGTTCACGCCGCCGCCGCCGTCGCCATAGCCGTAGGACAGCAGCGTCTCGCTGGACAGGTTCTTGTCGTGGAACTTGCGCCAGCTGCCCAGCACGGCGCGCGGGCTGATCATGCCGTTGTAGGTGGCGAAGCGGCTCTGGTCAAAGTCGCCCACCTCGGGTGTGGTGATGAAATAGGTCATGACCTCGCTGCCGTCGATGCCGCGCCACTTGAACAGATCGTGGGGCATGGAGTTGTACTGGTTCCAGCTGATCTTCGTGGTCATGAAGGTGTCGATGCCCACGCCCTTCAAAATCTGCGGCAGCGCCCAGCTGTAGCCGAACACGTCGGGCAGCCAGAGGTATTCGCACCTGTGGCCGAATTCCTTCTGCAGAAGGCGCATGCCGTAGAGGAACTGGCGGGTCAGGGATTCTCCGGAGGAGATGTTGCAGTCCGCCTCCAGCCACATGCCGCCGTCGGCCTCCCAGCGACCCTCGGCCGCGCGCTGCTTCATCTGCTCGTAGATCTCCGGGCAGTCGTTTTTGATGTACTGATACAGCTGAGGCTGGCTCTGCAGGAAGATGTACTCGTCAAATTCCTGCATCAGGCGCAGCACGGTGGCGAAGGAGCGCTGGGCCTTTTCCCGGGTGTGCTTCAGCCGCCACAGCCACGCCACGTCAATGTGGGTGTGGCCCACGACGTTGACCGTGACCTCGGTCTCCTTCCTGAGCATGGCCAGCTCGGCCCTGAGCTTCCCAAGCGCCGTGCCGACGGTATCGTAGAAGCAGTCCGCGTCCCAGTCGATCTCGTTGAACGTGCGATCCAGCGCCTTCGTCAGGGAATACTTCACAGTGTCGCCGTCGTCCAGCAGCCTGATCGTCTTGACGATGGCCTTGGACAGATAGTACAGCTCGTCGGTGTCCGAATGGAGATAGCCCACCTCGGCCTGCTGGATGCGATGGCGCAGCTCGCGCTTCGGGCCGCCGCCCTCCATGCCCGTCCAGAGCATGAACGTCAAAACCACGGTCTTTCCGGCGAGGGACTCGAAGTTCACGTCGTTGTGGTTGGTGTCCACGCCCTGATAGGGATGGCCGTCCACGTACAGCAGCGATTCAAAGCCGCTGTTGTGGCCGCCGCCGGTCTTGCCGAAGTTGAACAGGCCGTAAACCTCGCAGCCGTCGGCGTGCTCGGGCAGCGTCATGGTCTTCTGCGCCCAGAGATAGCGATCGCGGCCGACGAATTCGTCGCCGATATTGATCTGACCGCCCTCGATTTTCCCGGGCATGCCGTGGTACACGTCGTCCACGCCCAGTCCGCCCTCCATGGCGGTCATGGGCGCGATGGTCTGCATGTTCACGAAGCGGAAGTTCTCCAGCTCGCGCATGCGGCGGTTGAGCTTATCCAGCGTCAGAAACATTTCGTTGGTCTGGATCACGGTTCAATCCTCCTGTTAAATTCAGTAGTTCTCCGTGGAAGCGCCCTCGCCGGAGCAGATCACGCCGCAGCTGGAATAGCCCACGCCCAAACGCGCCGCGCCCATTTCCACGTACTTCTTCGCGGCGGCAAAATCGCGGATGCCGCCGGAGGGCTTGACCTTCGCCCGGCCCGCCGCCGTGTCCAGCATGATGCGCACGGCCTCCTCCGTCGCGCCCGCGCCGTTGAAGCCGGTGGAGGTCTTGACAAAGTCCGCGCCCGCGGCGATGGAGACCTCGGTGGCCCGGCGAATCTGCTCCGCGTCCAGCTGGCTGGTCTCGAAGATGACCTTCACGCCCACGTTCTTCGCGTGCGCTTCCTCCACCACGCCGCGGATCTCCGTCTCCACCGTCGTCCAGTCGCCGCCGCGCGCCGCGCCGTAGTTCATCACCATGTCGATCTCGTAAACGCCCCTGGCGGCGTAGTCCCTGGCGATGGCGCGCTTGGCCGCCGCGCCGGAATAGCCGTAGGGGAAGTCCAGCACGCAGCTGACCTTCGTCTCGGTGCCCGCGCACTTTTTGAGCGCCCTGTCGATGTCGCAGCCGCGCACGCAGACGGTCATGGTCTTCAGCGCAATGCACTCGTCGATGGCCTTGTCCACCTGCTCCGGGGTCATATCCGGCTTGAGAATGGCCGCGTCCAGATATCTTGCGATGGGTTCCATGTTCTTTTCCTCCTGTTATTAAAATGGCAGTCGGTATTCTTTTTCCAATGCCGCCCAGCGGTTCAGGAATTCCTCGCCCTCGGGATCCGAGGCGATCAGGCGAAGGGCCCGCACCGCCGCCCGGGCGAAGTCCGGGTTCAGCCCCCGCGCGCCGTGGCGATAGAGCGGACACAGGCCCCGGGCGCGCGCGTCCATGCGCACCGTCCAGCCATTCTCCCCCTTCACCGGCGTGAGCGGAAAGATGCGGCAGGCGAGGGGACGGGCGGCGCGGTCGCAGAAATCAAAGCACATCAGCATGGGCGCGAAGCCGTCCGGGCGCACCTCGCCCCAGACCATCTCGGCCGCGTCCTCGCCGGGAAAGAGATACACGCCGCCCTTGCCGTCCGCGTCCGTGCGGCAGCAGGCCGCGCCGCAAAGCGCGCCGCAGTCGGTCTTCAGCGGCGTTTCGTTTTCCAGCAGCGCCTTTGCGCGCCGCAGCGTCTCCGCGTTCATTCGCATGATTCCTCCGTCAGAAATTTCAGCGCCGCGGCGTTGAACGCCTCGGGGTTCTCCCTCGCCACGAAATGGCTGCCCGGCAGCACGCACAGCCGCCCATGGGGCAGCGCCCGGGCGATGGCCTCGGTGTGGCGGGAACGAATCATGTCGTCCGTGCCGGCGATCACCAGCGCGGGCATGGTCAGCGCGGCAAGGTCGGCGCGCTTCAGCCGCGGCTGCGTCGCCATCAGGTTGAGCAGCTCCCACTTCCGCCGCGCCCGGCGGCTGAAGATCGCCGGAATTCCCAGCGCCAGCCATTCCAGCCACACGGGCAGAAGCACGCCCGGCTTCATGCCCCATGGATTCAGGTTGCCGCCGTTGAGAATCAGCTTTCTGACCTGTTCGGGCCGGCGCAGCGCGAAGGCCATTGCGACGTTCGCGCCGTCGCTGAAGCCCAGCAGATGCGCCCGGGCAATTCCGCGCTCATCCATGAAATCCGCCAGATCATCGGCGAAGCCCTCGATGGAGAGCGCGCCCCCGCCCCGGGGCGATCTGCCATGGCCGCGGGAATCCACGGCCAGCACGCGAAAGTACTTTTCGAGGAACGAAATCTGATGGACGAAGTAGGTCGAGTCCTCGCCATTTCCGTGCAGCAGAATCAGCACTTCCCCCGCGCCCGCCTCGGCGCAGTGCAGCCGGACGTCCATGGGCTTATTCCATGGTGATCAGCTCGTACTGATCCGAGCCGAAGCCCAGCTTCACGCCCTGCTCGATGCCCGCCTCCCACTTGGTGTCGGGATGCATGGTGTGGAAATGGTCGGCGTGGGGCTCGGCGTGCTTTTCGCCCAGGAACGAATCGGCGATGGCGTGCTGACGGTTGGCCGCGTCGGCGCAGGCCTTGTCCAGCGCCACCGGGTCGAAGGACGCGAACATGCCCACGTCGGGGATGACCGGCGCGTCGTTGACCGGATAGCAGTCGCAGAAGGGCGAAACGTCGATCAACAGCGAGATGTGGAAGCAGGGGCGATCCTTGCACACGGCGTAGGCGTACTCGGTCACGCGGCGGGACAGGATCTCGCAGCCGTCCTCCGCGCCGGGGCGCATGGCCTTGGTGGGGCACACGCCGATGCAGCGTCCGCAGCCGCGGCACTTGTCGTAGTCCACCTGAGCGTGGCCGTCCACGGTGATGGCTCCATGGGCGCAGTTCTCGGCGCACACGCCGCAGCCCACGCACTCCTCCGCATGCACGGCGGGCTTTTCGCTCTCGTGCATCTCGGCCTTGCCGCGGCTGGAGCCGCAGCCCATGCCGATGTTCTTCAGCGTGCCGCCGAAGCCGGTGCCCTCGTGGCCCTTGAAATGGGTCAGCGAGACGAACACATCCGCGTCCATCATGGCGCGGCCGATCTTCGCGTTTTTGACATACTCGCCGTCGATGGGCACGAGCACGTCGTCGTCGCCCTTCAGGCCGTCGGCGATGATGGTCTGACAGCCGGTGACGAATGGATTGTAGCCGTGCTGATAGGCCAGCTCCAGATGATCCAGCGCGTTCTTGCGCCGGCCGACGTAGAGCGTGGAGCAGTCGGTCACGAAGGGCTTGCCGCCCAGCGAGCGAATCAGATCCGCCACCGCCCGGGCGTATTCCGGACGCAGGAAGGCCAGATTGCCCGCCTCGCCGAAGTGCAGCTTGATGGCCGTGAACTTGTCCTTGAAATCGATCTTCTCAATGCCCGCAGTGCGGCACAGCCGCACCAGCTTTTCGCAGATATTCTCGTCGCCCACCGTGCGCATGGTGGTGAAATAAACCTTGGCCTTCTCCATGTGATTATACCTCCCATAATGTTGCTGTTTTTATCATATCACGCCTGCGCGCGGCTTGCAAGTCAAAAACCGCGCGCGGCGCAAACTTGATTCTCCGGCAGAAAAATGATACAATAATGATTAGGCAAGCCGAAGGCTTGGCCGGGTCGGCGGAGCGCCGACAATCTGGTTCGCCGACAATCTGATGAGCAGATATATTTAAGAGGAAGCGGGTTTGCAGGCATGAAAAAGCTGATCGTCGCGGAAAAGCCCTCCGTGGGAAGGGACATCGCCCGGGTGCTGGGCGTGCAGAGCCGGGGCGACGGCTTTCTCTATGGCGAGGAATACGTCGTCACCTGGGCCATCGGCCATCTGGTCTCCCTGTGCGAGCCGGGGGAATTTGACGAGCGATACAAAAAATGGTCCATGGCGGCGCTGCCCATGCTGCCTGAGAGCATCCCGCTGAAGGTGCTGCCCAACACGCGCAGCCAGTTCGAGACGGTGAAGAAGCTGATGAACAGCGGCAAGATCGCGTCCATCATCTGCGCCACGGACTCGGCCCGGGAGGGCGAGCTGATCTTTCGCTACATCTATCAGATGGCCGGCTGCACCAAGCCCGTGGAACGGCTGTGGATTTCCTCCATGACCGACGCGGCCATCCGGCAGGGCTTTGCGTCCCTCAGGCCCGCCTCGGCCTACGACGCGCTCTACGAGAGCGCCCGCTGCCGCAGCGAAGCCGACTGGCTGGTGGGCATGAACGCCAGCCGCGCCTTTTCGCTGAAATACGACGCGCACCTGTCCGTGGGCCGGGTGCAGACGCCCACGCTGAGTCTGATCGTGCGGCGGGACCGGGAGATCGAGGCCTTCGTTCCTCAGGATTACTGGGAGTTGAAGGCGGGCTTCGGCGATTACGAGGGGCTTTGGATCAATCCCGACGCGAAAGCAGCCGACGGCGAGAAGAAGGACGCGAAGGCCGCTCCCGAGACGCGCATTCCCGACAAGGCCACCGCCGAGCGCGTGCGCGACGAGGTGAAGGGCAGGCCCGCCCGGGTCACCGAGAGCACGCTGGAGCACAAGCGCTTCGCGCCGCCTCAGCTGTTCGACCTGACCAGCCTTCAGCGCGAGGCCAACCGCAAGTTCGGCTTCTCCGCCGACAAAACGCTCAAGCTGGCGCAGGCGCTCTACGAGACCCACAAGCTCGTCACCTACCCGCGCACCGACAGCCGCTATCTGCCCGACGACATGCGTCCGAAGGTGAAAAAGGTACTCCAGAATCTTCCTGAGCCCTACGCCGCGCTGGCGCGTTCGGAGGAGATGAACCCCGACATGCACTCCCGGCGGTTCTACGACAACAGCAAAATCAGCGACCATCACGCCATCGTGCCCACCGAGCGCCGGGCGAATCTGAGCGCGCTGAAGGCCGACGAGGCCCAGCTCTACGACCTGATCGTCCGCCGGCTCATCGCCGCCCACTACCCGGATTATGAGTGCGATTCCGCCCGGGTCATCACCCAGGTGGGCCCGCACCGCTTCAAGTCCACCGGCTCCATGCCCTCCCGGGAGGGCTGGCACAAAGTCTACGGCGCGGAGAAGGGCAAAAAGGACGAGCCACCGCTGCCCAAGCTGAGCGTGGGCGACGAGCGCAAGGTGGAAAAGACGTCCATCAAGGCCAGCAAGACCAAGCCGCCCCAGGCCCACACCGACGCGTCCATTCTGAGCCTGATGGAGAACGCCGGGCAGGACGTCGAGGACGAGGCGCTGCGCGAGCAGATGAAGTCCTCGGGTCTCGGCACGCCCGCCACCCGCGCCGCCGTCATCGAGCGGCTCATTCAGGTGGGCTACGCCCGCCGCGCGGGCAAGACCATCGTCTCCACCGAAAAGGGCCGCCAGCTCATCGACGTAGTGCCCGTGCAGATTTCCTCCGCCGTGACCACCGGCAAGTGGGAAAAGGCGCTGGCCGAGATGGCCTCCTTCTCCGACGAGACCGCCCGGCGCGCCAAGTCCGACCGCTTCATGTCCGGCATCCGCCGCTTTTCCGTGTTCCTCGTGGACGCGGCGAAGCAGGCCTCCCCCGCCGTCCGCTTCGAAAGGGAGGACGCGCCCATGACCCGCAGGCGCCCCGCGGCGGCCGCCTCTCGCAGTTCGAAAAAATAAATTAAGAACAATTTGTGAATTAGGCAGGAAAATGGAAGATTCATGTTGAATTCTTTTCTTACGTTCTGCGGCGGACGGTTTTTTCCCGACATTTCCGCTGCGGAACCGCATGAATCCGAATAAGGAGGATCCAATTATGAAGTACATCTTTACCGGCAAGGGAATGGAAGTTTCGGACAGCCTGAAAGCCCGCGTCGAGAAGAAGCTGAACAAGCTCGACCGCTATTTCCGCGAGGAAGCCGAGGCGACCGTGCGCTTCAAGCAGCAGAAGGGCGGACGCAACATCGTTGAGATCACCATCGCCGTCGGCGGCGTCATTCTGCGCGCCGAGGAATGCTCCAACGACATGTATCTGTCCATCGACCGCGCCGTGGACAAGCTGGAAAGTCAGATTCGCCGCTATCGCACCAAGCTGGACAAGCGCATCCGCGCCAGCGAGCTGGAGCCGGTGGCCGAGGCCGCGCCGGAATACGAGGAGGCCAGCTACGACGTGGTGCGCACCAAGCGCTTCGCTGTCAAGCCCATGAGCGTCGAGGACGCCATCACCCAGATGGAGCTGCTTGGCCACGACTTCTTCCTGTTCCTGAACGAGGCCAACAGCGAGCTGAACGTGCTCTATCGCCGCGTGGACGGCAGCTACGGTCTGCTCCAGCCCGAAATGTAAACCAAATCTTTGGGCGCAATCAAACCAAACCGCGCCAAACGAGCCGCCCGGGGAAATTTCCCCGGGCGGCTTTCTATGCTCACCAATGACCGATATTTTATTCGATGACCAGCTTTTCAAACCACGCGTGCGCGCCGTCCATCAGTGAGCAGCCAATGCAGCCGTTGAGATAGGGCGCGTCCGCGTCCTCGATCTCCAGCAGCTTTTCGCCGTTTTCGAATACGGAAATCTTCGCGCCCTGCGCTTGGATGCGCAGCCGCACCGCCTGACCCGGCTTTGTCTCATGGGGACGCTCGGCCAGAGTGGCGTAGCCATTTGCGTTCTTGCGAATGCGCAGCAGGCCGCCGCCCAGCGTGACCGCATAGGAGCGAATCGCGCCCTGCACGCGCACATTGAGTCCCGCCTCGCCCGCCTCGGGGCAAATAACGGTTCCCTCCAGCGCGTAGTCCGTCCAGCTCAGGTCGCCGGTATAGAGCTCGCCGTAATCGCAGGTGGAGCCGGACAGCCGTCCGCCGTCCAGATCCCAGTTGCCCTTGAGATAGGTGAACTGGCTGACCTCGCGGTGCATGCCGGTGTAACACTCCATGCGCTCGTGGGCGAAGTCAATGTCGTATTTCGCCTTTCCGTCCACGCGCAGCTCCTCCAGCAGCACCACCGCCGCGCCCCAGCTCTCGCAGCCCACGACGATGCGTACGCCTACGTCGTCGATGAGCATGTGAGGCATGGACGGAATCTGCTCGCTCAGCTCCAGCGCGCCGCTCTCGGGAACGCGAACCCGCGCGCCCTCCCAGGTCTTGCCCGAATTGCGGTCGCGCACATAGATGGACGCGTACAGCTCCTTCGGCGCAACCTCGCCCCGGCGCAGGCGAACGGAAATCGTCTGTCCCGGATAGACCAGCGGCGAAAACGCCGGGTCGTAGCGGTTGTCGTGAAAGTCGTCGGGATGGAAATAGGTGCGCTTGCCGATGCGGAACGCCTGCGTCGGCGCGAGGTGATCCACCCGCGCCTTCAGCGAATCGCCGCCGTTGACGCAGTCGCCCTCGAAGCCGGGAATGTCCTCGCCCTCCACGCGGAAGCCGCAGGTGGAGCCGGGCAGCGCGAAGGTATAGCGCCGCTCGTTGGGGTTCAGCGCCTTCGCCCAGCGCTCGGGCATGGGCTCGCCGGCCATGCGATAGGCCAGATCGGCCAAATATCCCACGCACCACGGCGCGTCCATGGCGTTCAGGCAGCCCAGCACCGACGACACCGCGAAGAAGTCGTTGATCGGCGCGCGCCATTTTTTGTAGTCGATGGCGTCCAGTCCGCAGAACACGCCCATGATCGTGCCGATGTTGCCCACGTTGCAGTCCGTGTCCCAGCCGCACATGTTGCAGATGTTCAGCGTGCGGTCAAAATCGCCGCCGCCGCAGACCAGCGACAGCACCATTACCGCCGCGTTGGGGATGATGTGGCAGGTTCCGGGATAGCGGTCGTAGCCCCAATGGCCGCGCACATGCTCAAACGCCGCACGCCAGTCGGAGGGATTCTTCTCGCAGACGGCGCGCACGTCCCGGGTCATCCGGGCGTATTCGCAGTCGGCGGGAATGCAGGAAAGCGCCGTGTCGAGAATTTCGCCCACGCTCTTTGCGGTAAACGCCGCGGAAATGGCCGCCGCGACGAACTGTCCGCCGTAGATTCCGTTGCCGCCGTGGCTCACCGACGCGGCCTTGGCGGCGTATTCCGCCGCCAGCTCCGGCCGTCCGGGCAGCACGAGGCCCCAGGTATCGATGAAGATCTGTCCGCCGATCTGCTCGGCAATGGTCGCGCCGTTCTGGGCGACGGAGCCGGAGCGCGGCGCGGGAATGCCCGCCCGCAGGTTCAGATAGGCCGTGTGCTCGGTGGATCTGCCGTAGCCGCCCCACCAGTAAAAGCCGTGCTCATAGGGCGCGTAGTTCAGCCACGCCCGGGCAATCTGGTTCGGCGTGAGATCGCGGGTGTGGGTCGCGTCGTTCAGCGCGCGGATGAACAGCATCGGGCCGTTGGTATCGTCGTCGGCGGCGAACATGCGGTAATCCACCACATATCCGTCCAACTCGCCGTACACCTGCCGAATCTGGTCGTACGTCCAGCCCTCGATGGGCGCGCCGTAGCGCACGCCGATGAGCTTGCCCAGCCATCCGGCATAACAGCGCTCAATATAGTCCCTGGGCATTTGGAACAAATCGCATCTCTCCTTCTCTGTCGTCGATTTCCGTATTTTTGCTCTCAAAAGTGGTCTGCTCCACCGTGAACAGCTCCACGCGATCCACCAGCGTGCCCACCACGGCGGGAATGTCGTGGAACATGCGCGCCTTCAGCCGCAGGCTCAGCCGGTCGCGGCCCTCCGTCCACTTTCTGGGAATCACAAAGTTCTCGTAGACCGTCTCGTTGGGATAGTCCGCCTCCATGGACTTGGTGCAGAAGGTCTTCCACTCGCCGCCCACGCGCACCTGCAGATCGAACAGCGGATTGACGATGTGCCCGGAGAACTGGTGTACATACAGCCGATCCGAGCCATCCAGATACAGCTTCAGCTGCATCTCCGCGTCCGGCAGCGAGGCCATCTCGAATTCCACCTCGCCAGGATCGGAGAAGAAGGTCAGCGTCGTGCGCAGCGCCGGCTGATTGCGCACCTGCGCGCGCTCCATGCCCACGCCGTGCAGACCGTGGGCGGCCTCGCTGTCCGCGTCGCACAGGCGCAGCACGTCCGTCACGCGCTCCACCGGCGGCTGATTCAGCAGGACATAGCCCGAATAGGTCTCGTCGCACACCGTGCGCACGGGCTTGAACATGAAGGTTCCGCCGCCGCAGCCGCCCTCCAGCTCCGCGGCAAAGGTGCAGGGCGCGCCCGTGGGCTCCAGCTTGCCCAGCAGCTCGTCCGCGCTGCCCATGAACCGCGCCTCGCCGGACGTGCAGGCCACCAGCAGGTTCGGCCCGCAGGTCAGGCTGACGTATTCCTCGCGGTCGGGCATGCAGTTCAGCTGCAGATCAAAGGGCAGATGCAGCCGTACCACGTCGCCCTTCCTCCAATGGCGGTGAATCTCGTACAGGCCGCCTCGCGTCTCGGGACAGACCTTCTGGCCGTCGGGCAGCACGATCTCGGCACTGCGGCACAGCCATCCCGGAATGTGCAGCGCCAGCGTCAGCTCGCCCTCGCCGCCGAACTCAAACGCCACCTCGCCGGAATCGGGATAGTCCGTGCGCTCGGTGATGGAGATGCCCGTGGCGGAATGGATGTATTCGCAGGGCATGTACAGGCAGGCCACGGCGCGCCGGGCGTCTTCGAAGAACGCGCCCTCGGTCAGCGAGGAGAACACCTCCGCACCGGTGCCATAGCAGCACCAGAAGGACTTGTCCGGATATCCCCACATCTTGTAGGAATTGTTCTTCAGGTTCATGTTGTAGATGAACATACCCGTCTCGGGATTCTGCTGACCCAGCACGGCGTTGACATAGCGGCGCTCCCACGCGTCCATCAGCGCGCCGTCATAGCCCAGCTCCAGCAGCTTCTTGCACACGCGGTTCAGGTTGTGGGCGCAGCAGCTCTCGCCGCTGGAAACCCGGCGCGCCGGCGTATCCATGATGTGCAGAAACACGCGGCGGGGATAGTTGTACAGCTCCGACTGATAGTCCGGGAACGCGCTGCGGCCGGACACGCTGCCCTGGGGCAGCTCGTGGTCGGCGCTGTGGCGCATGAACGATTCAGCGGCACGCAGCGCGTCCTCGTCGCCGGCGACGCGGTAGAAGTCCACCAGCGCCTCCACATAGGGAATCTCCGAATTGGCGTGCTCCATGCCCCAGGCGAGGAGATCCTCGTCCCGCAGGAACATTCCGTCAAACCAGCTGCGGCGCAGCGCGCCGGCAGTCTGAAGATACTCCGCCTTGCCCGTCTCGCGATAGAGCAGCAGAAAGCCGTCCATCACGCCGCCGGCCTCAGAGAAGAAGTCCTCCACGCGGCGGCTGTCAGTCATTTTTTCGCAGGCCGCGCGATCCATCTTCGCCATCGCGTCGTGCACGCGCATGGCCATCTTCTCCGCGCCCTCCAGCGCCTCGGCCATGCCGAAGGTCTGATAGGTCATCAGAAAACCGATCATAACCTTGTGGATGACGTAGAGAATCGCATCGATATGGGTGTGGGAATACACGCTGTCCCGGACGAACTGGGTGCGGTTCACGAAATCCCGCTCCATCTCCGGGCAGAGCATGCCCTCGGGGCAGGTTTCCGCCGTCCTGCGCTGGCATTCCAGCATGCCCCGGGCAATGTCCAGCGCCCGGGCGCGCGCCTCCTGAGTGATCTCCTCATCTACGCCGCGGAAGGCGGTGTAGAGGTTGCACATGCTGCGGATGTAATGGTAGTAATAGTTTTTCCATCCACCGTAGGGCTTCGCGCCGCGGTCGTCCAGGCCGCAGTCCCGGCGCATGGGCGCAAGCAGGCGGTTCACATCCAGCGTAAACAGCCACTTCGCGTTCCGGCGCATTCTCTGATCCACAAAGGAGCCGGGCAGCGGCCGGGCCCGGTCGCCGCGCACCATCGTCAGCTGAGTCTTTTCCATGGAGTGCATTCATCCTTTCCGATTTCTGACGGACGCTTTTTCCTCATTATACATGATTTTTGCGTCCGTGAAAAGCAATTTCTGTGTACAGAAAACGCCGCCCGAAGCTGCCTCGGGCGGCGCCTGCATGCGTTTTTCGGAGGGAGTTTTCGTCAGACGCGCGCTCAATGGGCATCAGCCCTTGATGCCCGAAATGGCAATGCCGCCGATGATGTGCTTCTGACCGAGCAGGAACACGACCACGCAGGGCAAGACCACGATGGCCGAAGCGGCCATGATCAGATTCCACTTGGAGGAGTAGGAGCCCTTCAGGGACTGAAGGCTCAGTGAGATGGTGTACTTGGCCTCGGTGTTCAGATAGAGCAGCGGGCCCATGAAGTCGTTCCAGACGTTCATGAAGCAGAACATGCCCACAACCACCAGCGAAGCCTTGGACAGCGGCAGAATCAGGTTGAAGTAAATGCGCATTCTGCCCGCGCCGTCGATGGTCGCGGCCTCGTCCAGCTCCTTGGGAATTCCCTTGACGAACTGGCGCAGCAGGAAGATGTTGTACGCGCCGCCGCCCAGGAATGCCGGCAGCGTCAGCGGCCAGTAGGTGTCGATGCCGCCGATGCGGCTCCATCCGACGTACACCGGGATCATCGTCACCGCCCCCGGCAGCATCATGGAGCTGAGGATGAACACGAACACGAGGTCGCGGCCCTTCCACTCCAGACGGCCGAAGGCGTAGGCCGCCATGGACGCGGTGAACACCGTGCCGACGATGTTCACCGCCACGATGAACACGGTGTTGCCCAGGAAGCGCATCATGCCCGTATCCTCGAGGGCGCTTTTATAGTTCTCCAGCGTGAACGGCGCGGGGATCCACTCCGTGGGCACGCGATACATCTGTTTGAGCTCCATGAACGAGCTGCGCAGCATCCACAGAAACGGCAGAAACGCCAGGAAGCAGATGATGATCAGCAGAACGTACACGATCAGCTTTCCGAGGACTCTCTGTATTCTCAGGTCATGCATCAGTTCTCATCTCCCATCCGCGTAGTAAACCCATTTGTTCTGGGTTTTGAGCACGATCATCGTCAGGACGAGAATCACCAGGAACAGCAGCCAGGCCAGCGCGCAGGCATAGCCCATGTTGGCGTTCTGGAAGCCCTCGCGATAGATATAGTAGACATAGAACAGCGACGAGTTGCCGGGGCCGCCCTCGGTCATGATGTAGCCCTGCGTAAACACCTGCAGCGAGCCGATGATGGCCATGATGCTGTTGAAGAAAATTGTGGGGGTTACCATGGGAACGGTGATATAGATCAACTTATGGAAGGCGTTGCCGCCGTCCATAACCAAAGCTTCGTAGTAAACCTTCGGGATGGACATGATGCCCGCCAGGAAGATGACCATCGTTCCGCCGGTGCTCCACAGGTTAATCATCACCAGCGTGGGAATGACGGTTTTCTTGTCCCAGATCCAGCCCGGCGGCGTGATGCCCACGGCCTTGAGCACGGTGTTAATCAGGCCGTACTGCTGGTTGAGCAGCCAGACCCAGACCATGCAGGAGGCTACAGCCGGGATGATGGACGGAAGATAGAAAATGCTGCGGAAGATGCCGCGGCCGCGGATGCTGGACGACAGCATCAGCGCTACGGAGAAGGAGAACAGAATCGACGCGGGCACGTTCAGAATGGAATAGTAGCCCGTCGCCTTCAGTGCGTCCTTGAAATACAGCTCGCTGGAGCTGAACATGTTGCGATAGTTATCCAGTCCGATGAAATTGGTAACGCTACGGAACACATTGAAATCGGTCATGCTCCAGTAGAGTGAGAAGATCATGGGGAGCAGCGTCAGCACCACAAAGCCGATGATCGCAGGCGCGGCAAACAGCCATCCGGCGGCCTGATCGCGCATCTTGCGATTTCTCATGCGCTTTGCGGCGAGTTCTTGCATTTGAGCCTGAGCCATGAGTGTTCCTCCTGTCCGGGAAAGTTTCTTTCACAGGATGGGGCACGGTCGAAACCGTGCCCCGCCGGGCGAGCCTTCGCCCCATTGTGGTTTGTAATGATTAATACTTGTCGCGCAGGCGGATCTCCAGGCCGGAATCCTGCACCTGCTGCGCCACCATGTCCATCGCTTCCTGAGCGGTCATGTTGCCGTACAGGATCTCGTCGATGGCGGGATTGACCAGGTTGATCAGATCCGGGAAGCCAATGATCTGGCCGGTCAGAGGCGCGACGGAGTTGTTGATGAGCATCTTGATGATGCCTTCATAGCCTTCGGGACGGGCGGGGTTGTTCTCGCCGACCCACTGCTCCAGCTTGTCCGGCTCGGTCAGCCAGGCCAGGCTGGTGGGCATGCGGTTGCCGTTCTTGAAC
This sequence comes from uncultured Eubacteriales bacterium, assembly GCA_900553265.1. Classification (GTDB taxonomy): domain Bacteria; phylum Bacillota; class Clostridia; order Christensenellales; family Aristaeellaceae; genus Faecivicinus. The sequence continues at coordinate 15,828 of USDD01000014.1, read as the reverse complement.
AGGGTCAGGTCGATGGAGGGATCGTTCAGGTACTGGAGGAAGTCCCAGGACGCTTCCTTCTCCTGAGAGTTGGAGAACAGGCAATACATGCCGTTGGTGCAGACGGAAACGACCTTGTCGCCAAACTTGGGCAGAGAAGCCATGCCGAAGTTCACGCCGGCTTCCGCATAGGTCAGGGCGCTCCACTGGCCGCCGATGACCATGCCGTAGGTGCCGGTCAGCAGCGCGACGTCGCTGGCGGGCAGGGACTGAGAAGCGGTCACGGACGGAGCGACGTGGTCGACCAGCTTCAGGTCGATCAGCGCCTGCAGCGCCTCGACGGCCTCGGGCTGGTTCATGGTGAAGTTGCCTTCAGAGTCAACCATGGAGCCGCCGTTGGAGGCAATGAAGGAACCCCAGACGGGCCACCAGATGTCGGGGTTGACGCCGTAGCGAACGATGTGCTCGGGATCGAAGCCTTCATCCGCAGGGGTCAGGCCGTTGGCGTCCTTGGTCAGCTTGGTGGCAACATCGACGAACTCGTCCCAGGTCCACGCTTCGTCCGGATCAGACGGCGGATAGGGCAGGCCGGCCTCGTCGAACACGTCGCGGCTGTAGAAAAGGCACATCAGCTCAATGCAGCCGCTCCAGGCAATCAGGTTGCCGTTGTCGTCATAGTAGCAGGACGCAGCCACATAGTCGTCCATGTTGATGCCGGAATCCTCAATATAGGAATCCAGGGGCTCCAGCAGGCCTTCCGCCGCCATCGGATACGCGATGGAACCGGACTCGAGCTGAGCGCAGTCGATGGTCTCGCCCGCAGCCACCATCGCGGTGACCTTGGTGTCGTAGTCGGAGCTGATGTTGATATAGTTGACCTTGCAGCCGGTCGCCTCTTCGAAAGCGGCGATAACCTTTTCGGTCGCGGCCTTTTCAGCGCCGTCGCCCCAGCTGGCGAACACGATCGTGTGGCCTTCCCACTTCTTCTCAGCGGAGGCCACGCCGCCCAACGTCAGAGCGAGCGTCAGAATGAGCAACAGGGATACGAGTTTCTTCATCGAAATCTCTCCTTTCAAGTTTTATCCCTACATAAATATTATATTCAGCGTTCTGTGCAATCGCAATGCTATATTTCTACGCTAACTATATATTTCTCTCCTTTTATCTTCAAAATCCACGCCGAATCTGTAAGGGAATGTTAATTCCACCGCAGCGCCGCCCTCCTCGGGCGTAAAAATGTGAAACGCGCACGCGTCGCCGAAGGTCAGCGCCATCCGCCGCCGGACGTTGGCCATGCCGATGGATTCGGACGGACACTCCTCGTCGGACACGCTGAAGTTCTCCGGCCAGGGCTTGCCGTCGTCCCAGACCACCAGCGACACCCTTCCATCGACGATTCGCCCCGTCAGCCGGATGCGCCCGCCCTCAGAGGGATTGTCGAAGCCGTGCTCCACGCAGTTTTCCACCAGCGGCTGGAGCGTGAGCTTGCAGATCACGGCGTTGAGCATGGCGGGATCCACGTCCACCTCCAGCTCGAAGGCGTTCTCATAGCCCGCGCGCACGATCTCGAAATAGTCCAACACGTTGTTGATCTCGTCGCGCACGGTGGTGAAGTTCTGGTCGTCGCGCAGCACGTAGCGCAGAATGTTCGACAGATTCTGCACCATGGCCGCCGTCTCCGCGTCGCCGCTGCGCATGGCCGTGGAGCGGATAATCAGCAGCGCATTATATAGAAAGTGCGGCTTGGTCTGATAGCGCAGAATGCGCATTTCGTTCTCCCGCTCCCGCAGCGTGGTTTCGTAGTTTTCGCGGATCAGCACGTCGATGCGCTGCACCATCTGGTTAAACGCCGTGTGCAGCACGTCGAACTCGTTGCCCGCGTCGGGCAGATTCGCGCCGAAGTTGCCCTGCCCGGTGATGCGGATGGCCTGCAGGAGCTGATTGATGGGCCGGGAGAGCTGATGGGACACGATCAGCGCCAGCACCGCGCTCAGCGCCAGCGCGCAGATCAGAATCACCAGCAGCGCGTTGATAATGGTGCTCAGTATGCCCGCGGAAATGGCCGCCCGGGGCGTGACCGCCGCCAGCGTCCAGCCGTTGGACAGCCGTGCGTAATGCAGAAGGCTCTCCTGCCCCGCCAGATTCAGCCGCAGATAGCCCTGCTGCGCCGCCTCGTTCAGGCGTTCGAATGCTCCGGCATCCAGAAACTGATACAGCTGCCCGGAATCGCTGTGGGAAAGGTACATGCCGTTCGAATCCAGCAGGAAGCAGGACGCGGTGTACTGGCCCAAAGTGTTTTCGAGAATACCGCGCAGCGTCGTCTCGTCGATGCTGATGACCGCCACGGGCTTCGGTCGGCCGGTCGGCCACATCTCCAGCACGCCGGAGTGCACCTTGAAGGCGTTCAGCTTGCCCACATAGCTGACGAGATTTCGGTTCGCGATGGGCAGCGACTTGTCCTCCAGCCGCACGTGGCCGTATTCGCGGGTGAAATCATAGACGGTCGTCCAGAAGGTCGACTTCGTCTCTCTCGCCCGGCGATAGATCTGGGAGACGCTCACATCGCGAAAGGAGGTATAGGTGATATTGTCGGAATAAAAGACGTAATCGTCGTTCAGCAGCTGAATGGCGCACAGCTTTTCAATATTTCGAATGTGATCGTACAGCAGCGGCTGAACAGTTCGTTTGACCCGGGCATAGCTGTCCACGCCGGGCTCGTAATCGGTCAGCGCGTCGTAGAGGCTTCCGTCGGCCATTAGATTGCTCATGACGCTCTGGGTCAGGGAAATCAGGCTCTCCATGTCGCTGCGGGTGCGCTCCAGCGAATGCTCGATGTCCCGGATGGCGGCGTTCTCGGTGGTGCGCCGCGCGTCCACATAATACAGCATGCTGAAGATCAGCGCCAGCAGCACAAAGCCCGACAGCAGATACGCCGTGATCTGCGTAGTGAACTTCAGCTGCGGCGCGCGGCCCTCGCCCTTTCTGCGCCTCATGGTCATTCCTCCCTCCCGGATCCGCCCCGGGAAAAGCAGCGCCGGAAGCTGGCCGGAGTCACCCCGTGGGTCTTCTGATAGACACGGATGAAATAGCCCACGTTTTCATAGCCGCAGGCCGCCGCAATTTCGTAAATGTGCATCTGAGTGTTCGCCAGCATCTCCGACGCCTTCTCCATGCGCACCTGAAGCACGTATTCCATGAATCGAAGGGACGTCTTTCGGCGAAACAGCGCGGAAAAATAGTTGGGCGAAAGGTGAATCTTCTGCGCCACCTCCGCCAGCGTAATGGGCTCCATGTAGTGCCGGCGCACGTAGGCGATGGCCATCTCCACGGGATCCGACCGTTCGAGACTGCGCCGGTACAGCGCCTCCAGCTCGGTCAGCCCCCGCTCCAGACAGGCGCGGTATTCACTGAAGAACAGCACGTAGCGCATCTCGTGCCCCAGCTGCGCCGCCTTCGGCGCGTCCTCCTCATCGCCGCCGGCGATCCGCTGTCCGCAGCCGCGCAGCAGCTGCATCGTGCCGCGCACCAGATCGTCCGCATCCGGCTGTGCGTCGCAGATGGACGCGAGCAGGCGCTCCATCGGCGCGCGCCAGCCCTCGTTGGAGCCAAACCACGTCAGCAGGCTCTGCACCGTCGGCAGCTCCAGGAGCGAAAGCGCACCGCCTCCCGGATTGGACGAAGCGCCGCTCAGATTGTAAAAGGCCAGCTGCTCCGCGCGCAGCGCGTCCCTCCACAGCGCGCGTCCGTTCTCGGGCAGCTTCGCGCTCCACTGGGACGTTCCAAAGCGGAAACCGAAGCGCATGGACGCGGTGCGCACCTCGCGGACGAACGTGCGGCTGTCCCACTCGCCGGCGGAGCAGACCAGCGCATAGCGCCGCGTCTCCGCGCCCGCGTGCATCTCCGCCGCCACCACGCTGCAGCCAGCCCGGCTTCCGATCTCCGCCGCGAGATAGCGCGGCTGCGGCAGCTTGCGCGAAGTCGGAAAGGACAGCGCGCAGACGCAGCCCTCCGTAAGGCAGCCGCGAATGCGCTTCTGCATCGGCGCGCTGAGGCGGCGGAAGTCCTCCGTCAGGCAGATTTTGAGTTCCTCGCCCAGCGCCGGCTCCTCGCCCTCGCTCGTCAGGCGGGACAGCGTGTCGTACAGCGCCAGCATGTCCACCGGCTTGAGCAGAAAGTCGGACGCGCCCAGCTTGAGCGCCTGCTGAGCGTATTCAAACAGCGGATAGGCCGTGATGAACACGATCTTCGTCTTGGGCGAAATCTCCCGAACCACGGAGAGCATTTCCAACCCGTCCATGCGGGGCATGCGAATATCCGAAAGCACGAGATCCACCGACGTGGTGGACACCGCCTCCACGACGCTCTGGCCATTGTCGGCGGTGAGGATCTCCCAGTCCGGCCAGACGGAACGAATGCCGTCCGACAGCTCTCGAACCTGCAGCGGCAGATCGTCGGCAATGAGAATTCGCATGCTTCCCGCTCCTTTACTACATCCTTGTCAGCTTTCGCGGAACCAGACGGCCATGCCGCCCGCCTCACGGTTGTCCCACAGGCAATAGGGAATCAGCTCGAGCCTGCCCGCGCGAATGGCCGGCACGCCGCCGAACAGCTCCGCCCGGAAGTAGGCCTCCAGCGGCTCATCCCTGCCCAGCGCGGCGTCGGCGTGGAAATACTCGGTGGGAATGCCCGGATTGTCGACCTCCTCGGCGCAGAACACCACCGGGCCGCGCATCACCGCCACACGGCCGCGATCCTCGGGCACGCGGGGATCGGCGTACACCCTTCTCACGGGCATGTCCAGATCCAGAACGATCTCGTCGCCCGGGCGAACGTCCATGCGCAGGTAGCCCTCCTCGGGCGCAAGACCGCTGTCCGCGCCGTTGACGCGCAGCGCGTACTTCTCGCACCAGCCGGGCATGCGCAGATTCAGCCGCAGCGCGCCGGGCGCTTCCTCCACGCGCACCATGATCCTGCCGTCCCAGGGATAGTTGGTCTCCATCCGCACGGCCACGCCCGCCTCGGTGCGGACGGACGAGGCGACGTACTGGTTGACGGTCAGCTCGCCGGGTGCCTGCGCGTAGATGTAGCCGCCGATGGACGGCACGAAGCGCACCAGATTGGTCGGGCAGCAGGGCACCGTGAACCAGTCGCGGCGATGGTGCGTGCCCACGGACGCGAGGGGATTTTCATAGAAATAATGGTCGCCCTTCAGCGAAAGGCCGGACAGAATGCCGTTCATGATCTCCGTCTCCACCACGTCGGCGTACTTCGACTCGCCGCGGAAGAGGTTCATGCGCTGGTTCCAGAAGGCCATGCCCACGGACGCGCAGGTCTCGCAGTAGGCGTTCAGATTGGGCAGCGAGAAATCGCCGGAGAAGCCCTCGTTGAACGACGACTGGCCGATGCCGCCGGTGATGTAGGTGTTGGCAGTGAGCAGGTTGTTCCACACGCGCTCCAGCGCAGTCATCAGCGCCTCCTCGCCGGTCACGGAAGCCACGTCCGCCACGCCGGAATAGTAGTACATGGCGCGCACCGCGTGGCCGGTGACCTTCGTCAGATCGCGCACCGGCACGTTGTTCTGGCAGTATTCATCGGTAAAGAAGGTCTTATAATAGGAAAGGGGCAGGCGCAGCTTCACGTGGCCACGCTGCTCGATGAACCACTGAGCATACTCGAGGTACTTCTTTTCGCCGGACACGCGATAGAGGTGCACCAGCGCCATCTCCACGCCCTCGTGGCCGTTGATCCAGCCGCGGGCGTCGGCCTGCAGCGCCGTCATCATCTGATCCACCGCGCGCAGGGCCGCGTTGTACAGCCGCTCGTCGCCCGTGGCCTCGCGATAGGCGATGCCGGCCTCGATGATCTGGCCGACGCAGAAGGCCTCGTGGTGATCCATATCCGTCCAGCGGTCCTTCAAATTGCCCAGTGTGAAGAAGGTGTACAGATAGCCGTCCTCCGTCTGAGCGGCGCACACCTCGTCGATCAGGCCGTCGGCGATGGCCTTCAGCTCGTCGTCCCACTCGTCCTGAAGCACGTAGCCGATGGCCTCGATGGTCTTGTAAACGTCGGCGTCGTCAAAGAAAATGCCCTTGAACTCGCCCTTCATGCGGCCGGAGGCCTTGCGGAAGTTGTCCACGCGGCCCGTCTCCTCGCACTTGCGCGCGCACGCGCGGGTCGTTACCCTGCGCACAGTGTCGATGCGCTCCTTCCACATGCCGCCCAGGATCTTTACCTGATTGAACGGCACCGGCTGCAGCCTGTACTTGCTCTCCATATCCTTTTTCCTGCCTTTCCATCGCTCTGAAACGCGGGAGCCGCCGCGCGATTTTGTGCGCAGAGCGAACTATCCCGCTTAACTATAGCACATATTCTTCAATATGAAAATCTCACTTTACAACGATTATTTGGTATTTCTTAGATTTATCCGCTTCTTTGTCGAGCGCATTTCACCATATTCATTCATTTAAATTAACAATCGTATGCTATAGTCCTTCTTAAAAAATCAGGGAGGTAGACCATCCATGAAAATCGGAATTCTCTGCGCCAGCGATGAGGAGCTCGCTCCGTTCCTTCCCTGCATCGAGGGCGATACAGTCACTGAGCGCGCGAAGCTCCGCTTCCACTGCGGCAAGATCGGCGGCGCGGACGTGGTTGCGGTCTTTTCCGGCGTGTGCAAGGTCAACGCAGCCATCGCGGCGCAGCTGCTCATCGAGCGCTTCGGCGCGGAGCTCGTGCTGAACGCCGGAACCGCCGGCGGCATGGCTCCGTCGCTGGAGCTGCTGGACACGGTGATCTCCACGGAGGTGGTCTATCACGACGTATCCCCGTTCATTCTGACCCAGTTCCACCCGTGGATGGAGACCGAGTTCTTCCGCGCGGACGAAAAGCTGCTGGCCGCGTCGCATCGCGCGGCGGAGACGCTCGATCCCGCCCGCCGCGTGATCTGGGGCCGCATGGCCACCGGCGAGGCCTTCATCGATTCCGAGGGCCGCGCGGACGTCAACCGGCGCTATTCGCCCCTGTGCGTGGACATGGAATCCGCCGGCGTCGCCCACGTCTGCTACGCCTTCGACGTGCCCTTCCTGTCCATCCGCAGTCTCTCCGACACCGCCGACCATCGCGGCGTGGAGAACTTCGAGGCTAACTCCCGCGCCGCGTCGGAAGCGTCCCGGGACGTGACTCTCGCCCTCCTCCGGCAGCTGAACGCGTAAAAGAAGGAGCCTTCCTCGCGGAGACTCCTTCCCTTTTCACTGCCGCACGATCTGCGGGTTGTTTTCGATGAACGCCTCGGCCATGCCCGTCCAGACGCTGGACTTGCCGTGGCAGGCTCTGCGCACCAGCGGCAGATATGCCAGCGTGCCGATCAGGCAGACGATCATGTCCTGCATGGTGTCGCCCACGCCCGTGGCGGCCACGCGCTGCACGTCGCGGCCGGTGATGAGATTGACGAAGTACTCGGTGATCTCCCAAAGCCCCGCCACCGCCATGGACGCGAAAAACACGAACAGCATCGCCGTGGCGCAGTTGCGCGCGTCCAGCTTATGCTCGGGCTTGACCACGCAGTAGAGCGTCAGCGCCAGCATGCTGACGAACACGCCCGAGAGCATGTGCACCACCTTGTCGAAGTTGGGAATCAGCAGATAGAACTCCCACACCGAGCCGAGGGTATAGCCCAGCAGCGTGAACAGCAGCACCACGAAGGTCAGCTGATGCACCGGCTTTAAGCGAAAGATTCGATAAAACGCCGCGATCAGCAGCGGAATCGCCAGCGTTCCCACCGCCAGCGGGCAGTGATACATGTCCTTTTGAATGCCGTAATAGATCGCCGCCGCGACGCCCAGCAGGCAGTACAGCGGAATGAACCATCGATTGAGCCTCTGCGCTTTGCGCTCCATCTCCAAAAAATCCACGCTCCTAACCATTGTCTTGCAGAGAGTATTATATCCGACTTCACGCCCCGGCGCAAGAGCGCGCTCTAAGGCAAATTCCCCCTTTTGCCCAAATTTCAGACAAAGCCAAAGAACTGCCGCGAGAAAACGGGGCTTGAATCGCGCCGCGCGGCCTGATATAATGGAATCAGACACGCCAGAACGCCGCAGGCGGTTCGGCGACAACAACGCGATCATTCCAAGGAGGATTCCCACCATGAAGCTGCTGATTCTGAGCTGCAACACCGGCGAGGGCCACCACAGCGCCGCGCTGGCGGTGCAGGAGGCGCTCAACGCCCGCGGCGTGCCCAATGACATCATGGATCCGCTGTCCTCCGTCGGCGAGGCGACGCGCAAGCGGGTCTGCGAGCTGTACAATTCCATCATCCGCAATATGCCCAAGGCCTTCGGCCTGATCTATCGCGCCGGCGAGTTCGTGGACGACGCGCTGCCCGGCTCGCCCGTCTATTTCGCCAATTCCCTCTACGCCAGCCGCCTTCTGGACTGCATCCGCGAAGGCGGCTACGACGGCGTGATCTCCACCCATCTCTACGGCATGGAGGCCATGACAGCCATTCGCCGGAAGCTGGGCGTGCACGTGCCCAACTACGGCGTGCTGACGGACTACACCTGCATTCCGTTCTTCTCGGACGTACAGCTGGACGGCTATTTCATCCCCCATCGCGATCTGGCGGCGGAGCTGGCGGAGAAGGGCATGGACGCGCGGCTGCTGATTCCCACGGGCATTCCCGTGTCCGAGCGCTTCGCCCACGCGCTGCCTCAGGACGAGGCGCGGCGCAGGCTGAATCTGCCCGAGGGGAAACGCGTCTATCTGATCATGACCGGCGGCGTGGGCTGCGGCAACGTATCCGAAATCTGCGACGGGCTGCGCGCCGGCGACGACAGCGATTTCCTCGCCTGCGTGCTCACCGGCAGAAACGAGGAGCTGCGCGCCGAACTGGCCGAGCGCTACCGCGGCGAGCCGCGCGTCCGCCCGGTGGAATTCACCCGGGAGGTCAGCGTCTACATGAACGCCGCCGACGTGCTCATCACCAAGCCCGGCGGGCTGTCCAGCACCGAGGCCGCCGCCGCGCGCGTGCCCCTCGTCCACTGGATCACCATTCCCGGCTGCGAGGAGCGCAACGCCGATTTCTTCTCCGCCCGCGGCCTGTCCGTGCAGACGCGCTCGCCCGGCGAGGCCGCGTCGCTGGCCGTGGCGCTGGCGCGCGATCCCGCCGCCTGCGCCGCCATGCGCAAGCGTCAGGCCGAGGAGATCAACCCCTATTCCGCCCGGGACGCGGTCGGCCACGTGCTCGCGGATCTGGAGCGGTGAAGCTGATAATGGTTGGTTCGGAGAATCGCTTTTCCAACGCGGAAAATGCAGTGTATCTGTAATCTGAAGCCAAAACGCGCCCTGAAATCCTTCGATTTCAGGGCGCGTCGTTTTCCTCAGAGCAGTCCCGACAGCCAGCGGGCCAGCGGCAGATAGGCGCAGGGCACGAGGATGGCCGGCAGCATGTTGCCCACGCGAATGCGCTCCTTCGTGACCTCCAGCATGTTCAGGCTCAGCGCGAGGATGAGGATGGAGCCCACGGCGGACATCTCGGCGATGAGCTCGTCCGTCAGAAGCGGCGCGAGCACGCCGGACAGCAGCGCGATGCCGCCCTGATAGATCGTCAGCGGAATGGCCGAAAACGCCACACCGATACCGAAGGAGGACGCAAAGATCACCGCCGAAACGCCGTCCAGCGCCGCCTTGGCCAGCAGCGTGTCCGGCCTGTTGGACAGTCCCGCCTCCAGCGAGCCCACCACGGCCATCGCGCCCACGCAGAACAGCAGCGTGGCGTTGACGAAGCCCGCGGCAAAGCCGTCGTCGTTTTTCGCAAAGCGCCTCTGCGCCCACGCGCCCATGCGATCCAGCCCGTCCTCGATGCGCAGCCGCTCGCCCAGCAGCGACCCGGCCACCACCGAGGCGATGACAATCAGCACGCTGGAGGTCTTCAGCGCGCCGCTCATGCCGATGAGCATCACGCACAGCGCCAGCCCCGCGTTGATCGTCCTGCGAAAACGCTCCGGAATGCCCCCGCGCAGCAGCGTGCCGATCAGGCCGCCCACGACCACCGCGGCAAAATTCACCCATACGCCCAGCATACGCCCTCTCCTCTCTTTCGTGCGCAAAAACCACGCCATCAAGCGCTTCGCTGCCGCAAAATCATTCTGCGCCGCGGCATTTTTCGGTCGAAAATTGCTTCGTCCTTCCTGTTCAGCCGGTCGCCTGCTCCCCGTCGTCCAACGAAATCTCGCCCGTGCGCGCGGCGTGAAACAGGAACTGCTGAAGAATGCCGCCGTGCGGGCCGAAGCGTCGCCGCGCCTCCTCCATCATGGCCCGGCGGCTCTTCGATTCCACGCCGAACCAGCTGCGCAGCAGCTTGTCCACCCACACGTCCACCGGGAACGCCGACGGCTGGCGGCAGCCGAACAGCAGCACGCAGTCGGCCACCTTGTCGCCCACGCCGGGCAGCTCCAGCAGCCGCGCGTGGGCCTCGGCGTAGTCCATACTCTGGAGCTGCTCCAGCGGGAAGCCGTCGGCCACCCTTCGCGCCGTCTCGATCAGATAGCGCGCGCGATAGCCCGTTCCCATCGCCCGCAGCTCTGCCTCGGAGCATTTTGCCAGCCGCCCGGGCGACGGCAGCGCCCAGAGCGTTCCGCGCGAGGTTTCACAGCCTTCGCCGAGATTCTCCGCCAGCGCGTGCCAGAGCCTTCGAATGCGCCCGACGTTGTTGTTGGCCGACAGGATGAACGAGACCAGCGCGTCCCACGCCGGCTGATTCAGCACCCGCAGCCCGGGGCAGGCCTCCATGGCGCGCCGGGCCGCGGGAATGGCCGCGTACTCCCGGGCAATCCGCCCGTAATCCCGGTCGAGGTCGAGGTAATCCCTCAGCAGCGCCGCGCTTCCGCCCTCGGCAAACACGCCCTCCGCATCCGCGCCCAGCCAGACCGGCTGTCCGGCGATCACCGCGCCGAAGCAATCCTCGCGCTCCACCCATGCGAAGCACTGGGCGCTGTCCATCAGCGTCAGCCTCAGATCGACGCGTTCCGAACCAATTCTCACTCTTTCCATCGTTTCAACGTTCTTAAAACTCCAGTATATGCGAAAGAGACGCGCCGCAAGCGGCACGTCTCTCTGCTCGTAAAATCCAACCCTTATTCAGCGGCAACTTCGGTCGCGGGATAGATGCTGACCTGCTTGCGCTTCTTGTCGTAACGCTCGAACTTCACGACGCCGTCCATCTTGGCGTAGAGAGTATCGTCATCGCCGATGCCGACGTTCTTGCCGGGATGGAAAACGGTTCCGCGCTGACGGACGAGAATGTTGCCCGCGAGGACGAACTGGCCATCATAGCGCTTCACGCCAAGGCGCTGCGCATGGCTGTCACGGCCGTTACGGGAGGAGCCCATTCCCTTCTTGTGAGCGAAGAGCTGAAGATTCATCATGAACATGTGCTTTACCTCCGTTCCTTGAAGATAATACGGACATTGCGGGGATAGCCCCGCTGGATTGCCTGAAGCCCTTCCAGAAGCGTGACCAGCAGAAGCTGTGCCTGCTGAATCTGATCTTCGGTGGCCTCGGGCGTCAATTCTGCTTCAATGAACGCTCGAGAATCGTCCTGTTCAAACCGAACCGGCGCCTTGAGGACATTTGCAAGTCCGTTCAGCGCGGTCTGAGTCAGTGCCGATACGGCCGCGCAGACGATGTCCGCGCCTGCCGCCGCGTATCCGGAGTGACCCTCGGCCCGGTATCCGATCCAAGCGCCGTCTGACCGCCGAAGGAATGTGACGGTCGTACCACGGAAGGACATCAGCCGTTGATGGCCGTGATCTCAACCTTGGTGTAGGGCTGACGATGGCCCTGCTTTTTGCGCTCGTTCTTCTTCGCCTTATACTTGTAGACGACGATCTTCTGGCCCTTCACCTGGCCGAGCACCTTGCCCTCAACCTTCGCACCCGCCACAGTGGGAGCGCCGATCCTGGTCTGGTCGCCATCGTTCACGAGCAGCACCTCTTCGAAAGTAACCGCTTCGTCCGCCTGGGAGTCGATCTTCTCGACGAAAATAACGTCGCCCTGCTGAACACGGTACTGCTTGCCACCGGTCTTAATGACTGCGTACACGCGTTGCACCTCCTATACTAAAATCTCGCCGGAACTGGGCAGCATTTGCATGCGTTTATCGAGCCGATTCCGAGCGGCTTACCTGAGCATTATACTCTCATTTTCCCCAAATGTCAATCCGCCGCCGGGCCGTTTGCCGTATCTTCAGAAAATATAACATTCGTCAGCGCCCCAGCCAGTCGCAGATTCCCTCCACCATGCCCGTCACCAGCTTCTGCTGATAGTCCGGGTCGCTGAGCTTTTCGTCCTCGTCGGGATTGCTCATAAAGCCCATCTCCACCATGACGCACGGCACCGTGGACCAGTTCTGGCCGGTGTAGGTATCGCGCCTGAAGATGCCGTCCTCCCGCGCGCCGGTGGCCTCGATGAGCCGCGGCAGAATCGCCTCGGCGGCCTCAAGCGACGCCTCGGCGATGTCGCCGGTTCTGGTCACGTACAGACCGATGCCGTGCGCGCCGGAGTTCTCCGCGCCGTTGCAGTGGATGCGCAGCACGAGATCCACGCCCAGCTCGTTCATCATCAGCGCGCGCTCGCGGTTGGAGATGTCCACGTCGTTGGTCTGACGGGTCATATACACCTCGCAGCCCAGCGCCTCCAGCGCGTCGCGCAGCTGAAGCGACACGTCCAGATTGACCTGATACTCGGGGACCTTCGTCCTCACGCCCGCCGTTCCCGACGAAACCTTGGCCTTGGTCTCCTTCGAATCCGGCGCGACGGGCTCCTTCTCCGTGTTCTGATGGCGCTGATGACCCGGGTCGACGCCGATCTTCACGCCCGCCAGCCGGCCGCTGAGCACGGGCGTGGGTTCCTGCTTCCATTGCCATTGCCCGGCCGCCGCGGGCAGACAGATCGCCAGCAGCAGCGCCAGCAAGAGCGCGCGTTTTTTCATTATTTTTCCGCCTCCAGTTTGCGCAGTCCCGCAGCCGCGGCGCGGGAATCCGCCAGCAGCCGCGCGGGATCGAACAGCCGAATCGAGCCGTAGGGCGCGCCCACGAGCAGCTCCACCGCGTCGCGGCACGCGTCCAGCATCTCGGCGATGTCGATCACCGTCTCCGGGCTGTCCGGAGCGGCGGCGATGCGCCGGCAGGCCTCGTCGTCCAGATCCGCGGCCAGATTGAGCAGAATGCAGCCCAGCCGTCCCGGATGGCGCACGAAGAAATCGCCGGACTGAATGCCCTCCATCAGCACGTCGTCCATGTAATGCTCCAGCCGCTCGCGCACGATGCCGCGCATGCGGTCGCGCATGCGCACGTCGCCGTCCACATAGCAGATCTGCATCATCATCGCCGCAAACCGCGGGTCGTCGCCGCCGAAGAGGTTCACCAGCGACAGCAGCCGGTTCAGCTTGTCTATTGGACTGACGCGGGAATCGTAAAGTTCCATGCCCAGCCGCCCGAACCGCGCCGTGGCGCGCTGCTCGCAGATTTCCTGCAAAACGGCCTCCTTGGAGACGAAATAATGGTAAAACCCGCCCTTGGAGAGCTCGAGCGCGTCCAGAATGTCCTGAACGGAGGTCTGCTCATAGCCCTTCTGAAAAAAAAGCTCCTGCGCGGCCTGTGCAATGCCGCTTCGCTTCTGCTCGCTGCGACTCATCGAAAAGCGCCTCCCCTCGGGTCGTTTCCTTCCAATTATAACACACTTTTTCCGCCGGGAAAAGCCCCTTTGCATCTTGACAAAGCGCCGCGGCGCATTATAATGGAAGGCAGGGTTTGCGCGCGTCCGTGATTGAAAGTCGATGCCAGTCGCAGGCGAAACGATCCACGTAAGCCGGAAAAATTCCGGTGAGCATGGTGCGGCTTAGAAGTAAGTCCGGCCGGCCGACAGAGCCGAGAGGGTCAGTAGTGGGGAGGCAGAGTCCTTATGAGCGAACGCTCCAGCCGGCGAGTGTGGGGTCAAAGATCAGGTCGGGCGCGCAAAACCCTTTGTTTTTGGCAATTGTTCAACATGAATCATTCGTTGATTTGTGCTGAATTTTATGTTTCCACGTTTGCGCATTGCCGTTTTGTTAATTGCTGTTCCGGCATGACCTGTACTGCACAAAATTACGAGAAAATCACATTCCTGTCAGTTGCTGAGAACGTAATTGATTCCCGCGTTTCGAACGTCGTTCATGCGCGCCTGTTCGATGTCGATATAGCCGTCCGTCGTGCTGAAGTTGGTATGTCCCATGCTCGTCCCGATGAGATTTCTCTCAACGCCCGCCGCATGAAGCATGGAAGCATAAGAATGTCGAAGCTGCCGCGCGTCCAGCTTGGGTAAGCCGGAATAATCGCGAGAGGCCGTTCGCAGCTTCTTCAGCTCGTATTCGGTCAACGGCTCGTCGTTCTCTTTGGCAATCAGATATCCGCTGAGCTGCCGATGCGGCTTCAGAATGCGAATCAGCTCGTCGGGCATGGCCACGTCGCGATTGCTGCTCTTCGTCTTCGGCGCACCGACGGTCGGCTGGCTGGAAGGATAGGTAATCGCCCTTCGAATGTGCAAAAATCCAGTGTTGAAATTGATGTCCTCCCAACGCAGCCCCAGCAGTTCTTCCCTGCGCATTCCTGCATATAGCATGACGGCTAGAAAAAACTGGATATGGATATTGCCGCAATTCTGAATTTTTACAATCAGCGTCTTAACGGTTTCGCGTGGAAGGGCTTTAATTCCCTCGCCGTCCTTTCCTCCGAGGTTGATGCGTCGGCTGTCGGCGGGGTTCCTGTCGATCAGATTGTCCTCGTATGCGGATGCCAGAATTTCTCGCAGGAAGGTGATCTTCTTGTGGATGGTGTCTGTGGTATTGGCCTGAATGGAGTTCACATAATCCTGTATTCTGCTGACGGTGATGCTCTCGATGGGCTCGTCTTTGAAAAATGCACATTGCTGCCTGAGCCATCCGCGCTGGGTTACGTCGGTGTTGGCTCGCAGATGCCCCTTATACCGCGCATAGAAGGCTTTTGCGTATGCTGTGAACGGGTGCTGTTCCTTTGCGGGCGGATTTGCATTAGCGGCGATCGGCGAAGGATAATCCGGAAGATAATCATTGATTCTGCCGCTGCGAATCACCTCTTGAAGGCCGCGCAGAAAGCGCTCTTCTTCGCTGCCTCCGCCGATCTGCCTGTAGGTGGGTTGACCGCTGCTGTCCTTGCCTACCGGAAGCCTTACTCTCTTGTACGCCATCGAAGTTTCCTCCTTTGGCGTGTTCCGTGCATCGTCTGTGCAGTTGTCAAGGTTCTGGAAAAAGGATACCGCAGGAGCGGCAAAGCTGTCAAGTGAGATTCCATTGTTTATAGGCTTAAGAAAGGGCGATTTAAGGGCATTGTTTTTCATTTTAGAAAAAAGATCAGACTGAGCGGCCTGTAGAGGTGGCTTCAGCGTCATATCCGCTGCATGGCCAGGCAATAGATTTGGTGATAGAGTGGGCATTTTTTCCTCCTAAGCAAATAATATTTGATTTAAGCCGCCCATGCGGCCATATAAGCCCGATCAGAGATTCTCATCCTCGCGCTGCGTGTCGGGCTGCGCAGCGTCCGCGCGATATTTCGGATTCTGTGCCAGTTCAAGAAGATAGAGCATGGCTTCGATTACGCCGTTGTCGTTGAGATGATTGAAAACCAGATCAACGCACGCGTCAAATTGCCCGCGCCGGTCTTTTATCCTGCTGTGCGTCGAGGTTTCGACGCGTTCCGCCAACGCTCTTTTTCCTGCGGCGACCTTGTAGAGCACTCTTGTATAGTTATCCCCAATGATCCGCTTCAGCGCCGCGTGAAC
>USDD01000013.1 GCA_900553265.1 uncultured Eubacteriales bacterium | reverse complement strand
GGGGAGCTTGCTCCCCCGTCCACATTTACCACGCCGCCTTGAAGGAGCCGGCGTACAGCGTGTCGAAGACTTCCTTCACTTCGTCGCACTGATAGGCCTCGGCGATGCGCAGGTAGACGGGGTTCTCCGCGTCGGCCTCGCGGGCGGCGATGATGTTGACGATGCCGTGCTGGTCGGCGTTGTCGGGATCAAAGGCCTCCACGGCGATGGCGTCCTCGTGCTTGTAGCCCGCCTGAGTGGCGTACTGGCCGTTCATGAAGCCGGCGGCCACGGAGCTGTCGCTCATCTGGGAGCCGACCATGGCGGCGTCCAGCTCGACGATGTTCAGGTTCAGCGGGTTCTCAACGATGTCGGCCACGGTGGCGTAGCTGGTCAGGTTGTCGCCCAGCTTGACAAGGCCCAGCGTGTCCAGCATGTTCAGGGCGCGTGCCTCGTTGACCACGTCGTTCATGACCAGAATGGTGTCGCCCTCCTGAATCTCGTCCACGGAGGCGTACTTGTCGGAGTACATGGACAGCGGCGCGATCAGCGTCTCGCCGATGGGCACGAGTTTGGTGCCGTAGGTCTCGGCGTTCTCGTCGTTCCAGTTCTCCAGGAAGTTGTAGTGCTGGAAGGCGTTCAGATCGATGTCGCCGCTGGCCAGCGCGATGTTGGGCATGACGTAGTCGCTGAAGGTGACGATTTCGATATTGATGCCCTCCTCGGCCAGCTTGGGCACGAGGACGTCCGTCCACTGCTCATTGGTGGAGCCGACGACGCCGACCTTCACCGTGACGGGGGTCTCTTCCGCCAGGGCGCAGGCGCTCAGGCAGAACAGAGCGGCGAGAACGAGAGAGAGAAGTTTCTTCATGACGGGTTCCTCCTTTTCGTTTGTGGAAGATTTATCTCCAAACCTTCTTTTTGCGAAGGTCAGGGATCAGTGGGAGAGCCTGCGCTCCAGCAGCGTGCCCAGCGTCTGAATCAGCGTGACCATGGCCAGAATGATGAGAATGGTCACGATGGTCACGTCGGTCATCACGCGCTGATAGCCGTAGCGAATGGCGTAGTCGCCCAGTCCGCCCGCGCCCACGGTTCCGGCCATGGCCGTCAGGGCGATGAGGTTGACCACGGTGATGGTCGCGCCGCGGATCATTCCCGGCAGCCCCTCGCGCAGATAGACGCGCAGGATGATCTGCGCCGGGCTCTGTCCCATGGAGCGCGCCGCCTCCACCACGCCGGGGTCGATTTCGCACAGCGCCGCGTGGATCTGGCGGGAGAAGAAGGGCACCGTGGCCACCACCAGCGGGAAGACCGCGCCGGTCACGCCGATGGATGTGCCCACGAGATTGCGCGTGGTCTTGATCAGCAGCGCCACCAGAATGATGAACGGAATGGAGCGGAAGACGTTGATGACCTTGTCCAGCGTCTGGAACACCGGAGGGCATTCGAGAATGCCGCCCTTCTGGGTGACCACCAGCAGCACGCCGAAGAGAATGCCGAAGCCCGCGCTGATGAGCGAGGAGAAGAGCACCATCTGCACCGTCTGCACGAAGCACTTGGACAGCTCGTTCTTCGTCTTGACTACGTTGGGAATCAGATCGTCGGCCACCGCCGCCCAGTCCATGCCCGTGTGCACGGCGTGTATTATATAGGAAACGATCCACGTCAGCGCCGCGCCCGCGAGGGCGATTCCGGCGATCAGGAAAATCCAGTTGACGGCGCAGCGGCCCTTGGAGCGGCCCTCGCCGGGAACAAACGCCTTAAACATGCTCCAGCACCTCCGAATCCACTTCGCTGCCGCTGATCTTTTGAAGCGCCCGCCGGACGCTGTCCTCCTCGCCGCGGATGACCGTAATCAGCTTGCCCAGCGGCTTGCCGGCCAGCATCTCCACGTTGCCGTAGAGAATGGAAATGTCGATGTCGAACTCCCGGGACAGGCTGGAAACCAGCGCGCGGCCCGAGCTCTCGCCGTGGAAGGAGAACACGACCACCGTGTCGCCCGGCTCCACGCCCAGCGCCTTGGGCGACTGCCGCAGCTGCGCGCGCAGCTGTTCAGCGCCCTCGGTGGTTTCGATGAAGCGGCGGGTGATGGGCGCCTGCGGCCGGGAGAACACGTCGTACAGCGCGCCGCGCTCGACGATTTCGCCGTTCTCCATCACGGCCACGTCGGTGCAGATTTCCTTGACCACGGCCATCTCATGGGTGATGATGACGATGGTGATGCCCAGCTTCTGATTCAGATCCTTCAGCAGCCGCAGAATGTCCCGCGTGGTCTGAGGATCGAGGGCGCTGGTGGCCTCGTCGCACAGCAGCACCTTCGGGTCGCTGGCCAGCGCGCGGGCGATGGCCACGCGCTGCTTCTGGCCGCCGGAGAGCTGCGCGGGATAGGCGTTCGCGCGATCCTCGAGGCCCACCAGCCTGAGCAGCTGCATGACCTTTTCCTGCTTCTGCGCCTTGGAAAGGCCGCTGCCCTTCAGCGGGAACGCCACATTGGACAGCACCGTGCGGGAGCGCATGAGGTTGAAGTGCTGGAAGATCATGCCGATCTTCCGGCGCACGCCGCGCAGCTCCTTTTCCGCCATGGCGGTCAGCTCGCGTCCCTCGACGAACACCCGGCCCGAGGTGGGCTTCTCCAGAAGATTGATGCATCGCACCAGCGTGGATTTGCCCGCGCCGGAGAAGCCGATGATGCCCTGAATGCTGCCGGGCTGAATGTCCAGCGAGACGCTGTTCAGCGCGTGCACGTCGCTGCGGCCGGTATCGAAGACCTTCGAGACGTTCTCCAGCCGAATCATCGGCGCGGCGGAATGGTCGCTCATGTCGCTTCCTCCTCACAAAAGTACATAAAAGAAATCGGACGGGCCCAGAAGCCCGTCCGATCTGCCTTTCGAAATCTATATCGAAAAACTGCCCGACGAAACTGCTCAGCCGACGCACGCGAAAACGAACATGCACATCATATGCATGCTGCTGCGCATCGCCATGGCCTTGCGACGGATCGTCATACGGCAATTCTCCTCTCTCAACCGGTTGATGCGATTATTATAGAATCCCTGTTCGGCGTTTGTCAAGCGCAAAAGTAGGATTTAACAAAAGAGAAACTCAGCCCGGCAGGAGAAGCCCGAAAAAAGCGCGAACATGTATCAAAAAACGCCGTCATGGAGGAAAATATGGATTACAGAGCCGCCGCGGATGCGGAAAAGAACTTTCTCACGGAAACCTATCGCCTTTTTCATCGCTTTCCTGAGCCGTCGAGGCACGAGTTTGAAACCCACGCGCGCATCCGGCGCATGCTGGACGATATGAACATTGCGCATCAGGATCCCGAGGGCAACATCACCATCGCCCTGCTGGGGCCCGAGGGCGGAAAGACCGTGGCCTTCCGCGCCGACACCGACGCGCTGCAGCAGACGGAGCGCACGGGGCTGGACTACGCCTCGGAGAAGCCGGGACTGATGCACGCCTGCGGCCACGACGCGCACATCACCTGCGGACTGGGGCTGGCGAAGCTGCTGAAGGCCCGGGAGGAGAGCCTGCCCGGCCGGGTGAAGATCATCTTCCAGCCGGCGGAGGAGGGCGAGCTGGGCGCGCAGGCCGTGCTGGCCACGGGCCTTGCGCAGGCGGACGCGTATTTCGGCGTCCACGTCTGGAGCCCCTACAACGCCGGGGAGCTGCACGTCTCGCCCGGCGGCGTGGCGGCCAGCTGCGACATGTTCACGCTGACCATCCGCGGCCGGGGCGGTCACGGCGCGATGCCCGAGGAGTGTGTGGACGCCATCGTCTGCGCCAGCGCGCTGGTGGGACAGCTTCAGACCATCGTCTCCCGCTTCACCTCGCCGATGGATCCCGTGGTGGTCACCATCGGCAGCTTCCACGCGGGCACGCGCTGCAACATCATCGCCGGCGAGGCGGTGCTGGAGGGAACCATCCGCACCTTCAGCCCCGAGACCTACGACCGCGTGCACGCGCAGCTGGACAGGATGATCCGCAGCTGCTGCGAGGGCTACGGCTGCGCATGGGAGATGGACATGCGCCCGGCCTGCAAGGTGGTCTGGAACGACGCAAAGCTCACGGAGATGGCGCGGCGCGCCGCAAAGCGCGTCTCGCCCGACGGCGCGCTGCCCGACGCGCCCTGCGCGCTGGGCGACGACTTCGCCGACTATCGCGCGCTGGGGCCGATCTGCTACGCCCGCGTGGGCGTGCGCAACGAGGCCGTGGGCGCGTGCCATCCCCACCACTCCGATCAGTTCCGCATCGACGAGAGCGCGCTGCCCGCCGCGGTGGCGTGGATGGCGGCCATGGCGGACGAATTCTTCGCCTGAGCAATTCCGATGGCGGCTCTTTCGCCCTTCTGACGGGAAATTGCATGTGAATTTTGCGTCAAATAAGGCAAAAATATTGTAATTCGGGCATAAATGTGATATAATAGATGTCTATAAGAAGCGTATTGGGACAGAAAGCGTGAAAATCATGCGGCCGACAGTCATGAGAATCTCCGAGGGAACGCTCCTTGCCAACGCGAGGGCGCTTCGGGCGCGCGTGCCGGAGACGGTGAAAATGCTTTGCGTGGTCAAGGCGGACGCTTACGGCCACGGCGCGCTTCGCCTTTCGCGGACGCTGCACGGTCTGGCCGACGCGTTCGCCGTGGCGACGGCGGAGGAGGCCCGGGAGCTGCGCGAGGGCGGCGCGGCGGAGATGATCGTCGTGCTCGGCGGCGGCGAGGAGACCTCGCTGCGCGAGGCGGCCCGCGTGGACGCTTCTCAGGCGGTGTACTGCCCGGAAATGCTCCGGGTGCTGGAGGACGAGGGGAAAAAACTCGGCCGCAGCGTCCGGGCGCATCTGAAGCTGGACACGGGCATGTCGCGCATCGGCGTGCGCACGGACGGCGAGCTGGACGCGATGCTGCGCGCGTGGGCGGACTGCCCGCACGTGCGGATGGAGGGCTGCTTTACCCACTTCTGCGTCTCGGACAGCGACGAGGAATACACGAAGGCGCAGAACGAGCGCTTCAATCAGATGCTCGCGCGGATTCACGCGGCGGGATGTCGCCCGCTGACCCACGCGGCGGCCTCCACGGCCATGCTCCGGCCTGAATATCAGCACGACATGGTGCGCGCGGGCATCGCCCTCTACGGCGGCTGCATGCCCGAGCTGGGCAACGCGCTGCAATACGCCCAGACGCTGGTCACGCGCCCCATCCGCATTGAGACCATTCAGCCGGGGGATACTGTGGGATACGGAAGAACCTTCCGTGCCGAGCGGGAGACCGTGGTCATGACGCTGCCCATCGGCTATGGCGACGGCTATCCGAGAATTCTGAGCAGCCGCGCCGACGTGCTGGTGCGCGGACAGCGCGCGCGGGTGATCGGCCGGGTGTGCATGGACATGCTCATGGCCGATGTGACGGATATTCCCGGCGTGACGACGGCGGACGAGGTGGTGCTCCTGGGCGCGCAGGGCGCGCAGCGCATCACGCCCGACGAGCTGGCCGAGCGCGCCGAGACCATTCCCTACGAAATCATGCTCGGTTTCTCGCCGAGAGTGCGGCGCGAATATCTGGACGAAGGAGAGGAAGGTTGCATTGAGCGTTAAAGAGATGTGGAAAAGCACCGTTCTGATTAAGATCGTGCTGGTTTTCATCGGATTTATTCTGTTTTCCATCGGCAGCAACGTGGCGTGGACGATACTGGGCAGTCTGGTGCTGCTGGGCTGCTGCTGGTTCATGTTCCGCCAGGGACAGAACGCCGGCCACGAGTCCTGCGCGGTGACCAAGTCCATCGAGCGCGTGGAGGCCGAGGGCAAGCGGGCCGACGAGGGCCTGTATCGCCAGGCGTGGAGCCGCTCCAACGGCGTGAAGTCCGTCTTCGCCGGCGCGCTGTTCGCCTATGCGGTCAACGCCGTGTACATCATTCTCTCGCTGCTGGATGTGAGCGAGATGGCGGTTATGATCTCCCGCGTGGCTTCGTGGGTGGTGACGATGCCCTACTGGCCGGTGATTGCCATGTTCCATGAGACCTACGTGGCGCTCACGCCGGACATCGTGATCGTGCTGATGGCCTCGCCGTTCCTGCTGCCGCTGTGCCATTATTTCGGCTATCTCTGCGGCCCCAAGCTCTGGCAGAACACCGAAAAGGCCATGGTCGACGGCAGGCGCCGCGCCAAGGCGCGTTCGCGCATCGTCAAAAAAAAGGCCCCGAGGATTCAGAAACCTGAAATTTGATGAAATTTCGAAAAAACATTTGCATGTATTGCGCGATTATGATATAATTGTGGCAAAAGCATAGGTGGAAGTATGCGCATCATCGCTGGCGAGGCCCGCGGACGCAAGCTGTTTGCGCCGGCGGGAGAGGACACGCGCCCTACGGCGGATCGGATTCGCGAATCGCTGTTCAACATCATCGGCAGCCGAATCCGGGACGCAAACGTGCTGGATCTGTTCGGCGGCACCGGCGCGATGGCGCTGGAGGCGCTCAGCCGCGGCGCGGCCCACGCCGTGATCGTGGACAGCGCGAAACCGGCGATTCAGGCCATTGAGCGCAACGCGCAGAGCGTGCTCAAGGAGGCCGCGGCCGAAAAGGCGCGCGTTTTACAGGCCGATTATCGCTCGGCCATCGGCTCGCTCAACGGCGAGCGGTTTGATTATGTATTTTTGGATCCGCCGTATCGCATGGCCGACGCTTACGCGGACGCGGCGCTGCGCCTGAAGCGCGCCGGCGCGCTGGCGGAGGGCTGTACGCTCCTCTTCGAGCGGGCCACGGAGCAGACCGTGCCCATTCCGGAGGGCTTCGTCATGTTCGATACGCGCAGATACGGCATTACCACCGTTGAATTCATCCGGGAGGACGCATAGTGAAGGCAGTTTACGCGGGCAGCTTTTCGCCGCCGACGCTGGGGCATCTGGACATTATCGAGCGCGCGGCCGGGCTGTTCGACGAGGTGATTGTCGCCGTGCTGTCCCAGACCGCGAAGCAGTATCGTTTTTCGCCCGGGCAGCGCGCGTCGATGCTTCAGCGCATGACGGCGAAGCTGAGCAACGTCCGGGTGGTTTCCGGCGAAGGGCTATTGGTGGATCTGGTTTGCCGTGAGGGCGCGGACGTGATCGTCCGCGGGCTGCGCGGGCCGTCGGATCTGACCTTTGAGGCACAGATGGCCGAGGCCAACCGCCGCATCGGCGGTGTGGAGACGGTGTTTCTGCACAGCAGACCGGAATACAGCATGATCTCGTCCACCATCGTTCGGGACTGCGCCGCCCATGGCGCGCCCATCGAGTCGATGGTGCCCGGCGAGATCGTTGAAGAAATCGTTGACGCATTCGGCGCTGAGCCGGGAAGGAAGGGCTAAAATGGATCACGATCAGGAAAAGTTCTATACCGACGAGGAACTCGACTCCCGTGAGGACGTCCAGCCGGAGGAGGAGCAGGAAATCGACGATATGTCGTATTTTCTGGAGCTGCTCAAGCTGCTGCGCACCGCCATCGAGTGCGGCAGCCGCATTCCGCTGTCCAGCAAAGTGGTCATCGACGCCAACAACTGCCTGAAGATCGTGGACGATCTGGAGAGCAATCTGCCCGACGCGGTGCAGTACGGCATGCAGATGTACTCCGAGCGCAAGCGCATCATGGGCGACGCCGAGGAGACCGCCATCAGCCGCGTGACCAGCGCGGAAATGCGCGCCAACGCCGTGCTGGAAAAGGCGCGCAAGGACGCGGAGCAGATGGTCGTGGACGCGGAGAACGAGGCCAACGCCATCGTGCAGGACGCGCAGGAGCGTGCCGATCATATGATCGACGAGAGCGAAATCGTGCGTCAGGCCCGGGAAGAGGCGCGCACCATCAAGAACGACGCGCGCATCGAGGCCAGCGAGCTGCGCCTGAAGGCCAACCACGACGCATACCAGCTGCTGGCGGGCGTGGAGGACGAGCTGACCGAGGCCTGCAAGACCCTGCGCCGCCGCCGCGCGGAGCTGGGCGATGAGGCGGAGTGACCGCTTCAAAACATCAAATGCAAATCAAATCCATCTAAAGCTTTATTTATAGCGGTTGACAGACCGGCGGCCGGCTGATACAATGCGTCTGTAGCATTGCGCGGGCCGGAGACGGTCGCAGTCGCAGCATAAACGGGATTCTGCCGCGGTGCAAGTGCAGATCCCGTTTTTTACGAATTTGGGAGGGATTCTGTTGAGCGTACTGTTGGAAACCGTGAGCCTCCTTCGCTGGCAGCACGTCGTCATGTGGGCCATCGGGGGAATTCTGATCTATCTGGCCATCCGCAGGAAGATGGAGCCGGCGCTGCTGCTGCCCATGGGCTTTGGCGCGATTCTGGTCAATCTGCCCCTGTCCGGTGCGGTGACGCAGATCTACGACGGCGCAGCCGAGATCGGCGCGCTGGACGTCCTGTTCGACGCGGGCGTGGCCAACGAGCTGTTCCCGCTGCTGCTGTTCATCGGCATCGGCGCGATGATCGACTTTACCCCGCTTCTGTCCAACCCCAAGCTGATGATCTTCGGCGCGGCGGCGCAGTTCGGCATCTTCTTTACGCTGCTGATGGCGCTGCTCTTCGGCTTTGATCTGCGCGACGCGGTGTCCGTGGCGGTCATCGGCGCGGCGGACGGCCCCACGTCCATCTTCGTGGCGAATTACATGCAGTCGAAATATCTGGGCGCCATCATCGTGGCGGCCTATTCCTACATGGCGCTGGTGCCCATCGTCCAGCCGCCGGTGATCAAACTGCTGACCAGCCATAAGGAGCGGCGCATTCACATGGAATACGCGCCGAGACCGGTGTCGAAGACGACGAAGATTCTCTTTCCCATCATCGTGACCGTGGTGGCGACGATCATCGCGCCCCGCAGCGCGTCGCTGATCGGCTTTCTGATGTTCGGCAATCTGGTGCGCGAGTGCGGCGTGCTGGAGGGCCTGTCCGAGACGGCGCAGAAGACGCTGGCCAATCTGGTCACGCTGTTCCTGGGCATTACCGTGGCCTCCAAGATGCAGGCCGACGCGTTCCTGTCCGGGGAGACGCTGATGATCCTTGGCCTCGGGCTGGTCGCCTTCGTGTTCGACACGGCGGGCGGCGTGCTGGTGGCCAAATTCCTGAACCTCTTTCTGAAGAAAAAGATCAATCCCATGATCGGCGCGGCGGGCATTTCGGCGTTCCCCATGTCGGCGCGCGTGGTCAACAAGCTGGGGCTGGAGGAGGACAACCAGAACTTCCTGCTTATGCACGCCGTGGGCGTGAACGTGTCCGGCCAGATCGCCTCGGTGGTGGCGGGCGGACTGCTGCTGAGCCTGTTCGGCTGACGGAGGATTAAAGAAATGAAAGAAAACTGGAATGCAATGCTCAAGGCCCTGCCCGACGCGATGATCGGCTGGCTGGGCGTGTTCGCGGTCATCGCCGTGCTCGTCATCGCGGTGCTGCTGCTGGGAAAATTCACGAAAGAGAAGAAATGAGGCGCAGGGATCGCGAAATCGCCGACCGCGGCGAGATGCTTTCGGCGCGGCGTTCAGCGACGGCGGCGCGCCGCATGCCGCCTGAACACGCTTCAGTCTGACGGACGCAGAGAGGCGCAGCCGCGCCGGCTGGAGCGGCTGAGCCGGGAGCAATAAGAGACGGGGGAGAACCATGCAACGAAAGGTCGGCTTTGAGCAGACGATGACCGCATGCTACATCGGCTACATCACCCAGGCCATCGCCAACGTGTTCGCGCCGCTGCTGTTTCTGACGTTCAGCCGTCAGTACGGCATTGCGCTGAGCAAAATCGCACTGATTTCCACGATCAATTTCGCCATTCAGCTGACGGTGGATCTGGCGGCGGCGAAGTTTGTGGATCGAATCGGCTATCGGCCCTGCATGATCGCGGCCCACGTGTCCAATGTGTTGGGCATCACGGGTCTTGCGGTGTTTCCGGAGCTGCTGGGCGATCCCTTTGCGGGGCTGCTGCTGGCCGTGTTCTTCTACGCCGTGGGCGGCGGACTGTGCGAGGTGCTGGTCAGCCCCATCGCCGAGGCCTGCCCCACGGAGAAGAAGGACGCGCAGATGAGCCTGCTGCATTCGTTTTACTGCTGGGGCGTGGTGGCTGTGGTGGCGCTGTCCACGCTGTTCTTCGCCCTGTTCGGCATTGAAAACTGGAAGATCCTCGCCTATCTGTGGGCGATTGTGCCGCTGGTGAACGTCTTCAATTTCGCCGTGGTGCCCATCAACAAGGTGGTGGAGGACGGCCGGAGCATGACCATCCGCGAGCTGGCCGGCTCGGGGATCTTCTGGCTGCTGGCGCTGCTGATGGTCTGCGCCGGCGCGTCGGAGCAGGCCATGTCCCAGTGGGCTTCGGCCTACACCGAGTCGGCGCTGAGAGTGAGCAAGACCGTGGGCGATCTGGCCGGGCCGTGTCTGTTCGCCATACTGATGGGCGGCGCGCGGATGTTCTACGCCAAGTGCAGCGAGAAGGTCGACCTTCGGCGGTTCATGGTGTTCAGCGGTGCGCTGTGCATTGCGTGCTATCTGATGGCTTCGCTGAGCGATTCTCCGCTGCTGGGTCTGCTGGGCTGCGGCCTGTGCGGCCTGTCGGTGGGCATTCTCTGGCCGGGCACGTTCAGCGTGGCGACGCTGCGCTGTCCCCGGGGCGGCACGGCGATGTTCGCGCTGCTGGCGCTGGCCGGCGACGCGGGCTGCTCGCTGGGGCCGACGCTGGTCAACGCCGTGTCAGGGCTGGCCGGCGGAGATCTGAAGGCCGGCATGCTGGCGGCGGTGGTCTTTCCGCTGCTGCTCATCGTGGGACTGACGGCGCTTCGGCGCTCCAAGGGAGGCGCGGCGCAATGATCCGGGATCGGGAATTCTACCGCACGATTCTGCGCATCTCGCTGCCGGCGGCGCTTCAGGCGCTGGTAAGCTTTCTGGTGGTCGTGGCGGACGACGTCATGGTCTCCAAGCTGCCCGACGGCGTGGCCGCGCAGGCGGCGGTGGCGCAGGTGAACAGCATCACGGCGTTCTACACCGCGACGCTCACCGGGCTGGTCAGCGGCTCCGCGGTGCTCATCGCCCAGTACTGGGGCAAGCGGGACATGGCGCGCATTCGCCGCATATTCGCGGTGGTGATGTGGTTCTGTCTGGGCGCGGCGGTGCTGTTCGCCGGGGCGGGACGGCTGTTTCCGAAGCAGATGGTTGGTCTCGTGGTGGGCGCGGGCGAGACGGCCGTGACCGACGCGGCGCTTTCCTATTTCGCCATCGCGTGCCTGACGTGGCTGCCCTACGCGGTCACGACGGCGCTGATCGGCATGCTGCGCTCCATCGAGGTGGTGAAAATCACGCTGGTGGTCTCGGTCATGGCGCTGTTCCTGAACGTGGGCCTCAACGCGGTGCTGATCTTCGGCCTGATGGGCCTTCCGGCCATGGGCGTGCGCGGCGCGGCGCTGGCCACGCTGATTACCCGCCTGTGCGAGATGGCGGTGGTGTGGTTTTACACCTTCCATAAGCAGAGGGTGCTGACCATTCGTCCGCTGGATCTGCTGCGGCCCGACCGGGCACTGGCGGGCGACTACGCGAAATACGGCCTGCCCGTGGCGCTGACGGACATGCAGTGGGCGCTCATCGGCATGCTCAAGGCGGCCATCATCGGCCAGATGGGCAAGGTGTTCATGGCGGCTAACAGCATTGCCAACAGCATGGCGAATCTGGGCACCATGTTCACCTTCGCGCTGGCCGGCGGCGCGTGCGTCATGGTCGGCAAGGCCGTGGGCCGGGGCGATTACGACCGGGCGAAGGAGTATTCGAAGACCATCCAGATTCTGTTCTTCGGCATCGGCCTGGTCATGGCGGCGCTGGTGTTCCTGCTGCGCAGGCCCTTTGCGAGCCTGTACGGCTCGGCGGCGGATCCCGAGGTGTTCCGCCTGAGCACCACGATGATCGCCATTCTGGCGGTGACGCTGGTGGGCACGAGCTATCACGCCAGCTGTTTTGTGGGCATCAACCGCGGCGCGGGCGACAGCCGCTTCGTGGCCATGGTGGACATGATCTGCGGTTGGCTGGTGGTGCTTCCGGCGACGCTGCTGGCGGCGTTCGTGTTCCATTGGCCGCTGCCGGTGGTGTTCCTGTGCACGCGTATCGACCAGTGCTTCAAGTGGATCATCGCCTTCTTCCGGCTGCGCGGCGACCGCTGGATTTGCAATGTCACCCGGGAAACGGCGATTGATAAAAATTAACATAATGGAGAACTTCAGTTCATATCCAGTTGATATTTGACGGTTAAACTACTCGTGAAAGCAGACGGGCGCGTTGTTCCCTCAAGGATATACCCTCATGTATCCCGAGCCTCTCTTTCCCCCATAGGAGAGGTGGAAAAGCGATTTGCACCCCCATCCATTCGTAAATCCGCGCGCCCTCTGCTTTTTGCGAACCGCCGGAAGTGAGGGACACAGAAGATGCTGAATTTTATTTACAACCCCATCGCGGGAAAGGGCAGGGCTCAGCGCTTTCGCGCCGACATCGAGGAGCGGCTGAAGGCGAAGGGCGTTGCTTATTGTTTTTGGGAGACGCAGTGCCGCCGCGACGCGGTGCGCATCGCCCGGGAGCTGACCGAGCGCGGCGAGACGGACGTCGTGGCCATGGGCGGCGACGGCACGGTCAACGAGGTGCTCAACGGTCTGGCCGATCCGTCCAGGGTGCGCATGGGCGTGATTCCCTGCGGCTCGGGCAATGATTTTGCCGCTGCGGCGGGCATCCCCGCCACCCCTGAGGGCGCGCTGGACGTGCTTCTGGAGACCGAGGCGCGGCCGACGGACTATCTGGAGTGCTCCGGTGTGCGCGGGCTGAACATCATCGGCGCGGGCATCGACACGGACATCCTCCGCCGCAGCTATCGCGCGAAGGTGCTCAAGGGCAGCCTGAACTACTTCGTTTCCCTCATTTCGAGCCTTCTGCACTTTCAGAATTCCCGCTTCCGCGCAGAGATGAACGGGGCACAGACCCGGCACGAGGCGCTCATCGTCTGCGCCTGCAACGGAACGCGGCTGGGCGGCGGCATTCCCATCTGCCCGGCGGCGAAGTGCGACGACGGCCTGCTGGACGCGGTGATTGTGCAGGGCATTACCCGGCCGATGATTCCGCGCAAGCTGATTCAGCTGATGCAGGGGCGCATTCTCGGCCAGAAGTGCACGCTGCACACGCTCACGAAGCGCCTGAAGATCGAATTCGACCAGCCGACGACCATCCAGATTGACGGCGAGCTCTACGACGACCTGCCCTTCGACGTGCGCGTGGTGCAGGGCGGGCTGCGGATGTATCGGCCCAAGTAAGCTTGACTGGAGAGACCGAGTGCGGCCAAATGCGCGCCGCGCTCGGCTTTTTGCAGTGTGATGAGATAAACGGTTTGCGACCGCCCTTCGCAAAGGATTGAGGAAGACGGGCGGCGTTCGCTTCTTTCGGAAGGAGAGAAATATCGTGTTCGGAGACTGCCATGTGCATATGGCGCTGGACGGCGAGGACTTTCGCCGGGCGCTGGGGCGGCATCGGGAGCAGGTGCAGGACGACTGGATTCGCGCCCGGCTGAGAGATTACGCCAAAGCGGGCGTGGGCTATCTGCGCGACGGCGGCGACAAGCTGGGCGTGGCGCGCCGGGCGGCGCAGCTCGCGCCGGAATACGGCGTCGAGTACCGCACGCCGTGCTTTCCCATCTGCCGCAAGGGGCGCTACGGTGCGTTCATCGGCCGAACCTACGAGGATTTCGACGGTTATCGCGCGCTGGTGGACGAGGCGATTTCCGGCGGCGCGGACTTCATCAAGCTGATGATCTCCGGCCTGATGAATTTCGATCATTTCGGCGAAATCACCAGTCAGCCATTGGACAGAGGCGAAATCGCAGACCTGATCGCCTGTGCTCACGACCATGGGCTGGCCGTCATGGCCCACGCCAACGGTGCGCAGACCGTGAGCGCGGCGCTGGACGCGGGCGTGGACAGCATTGAGCACGGCGCGTATATGGACGAGGAGTGCGTTTCTCAGCTGGCCGAGAGCGGCGCGGTCTGGACGCCCACGCTGGCCACCATCGGAAATCTCATCGGCTGTGGCCGCTATCCCGACGACGTGCTCCGACCGCTGCTGGCACTCCAGATGGAGAACGTGGTCGAATGCGTCCGCCAGGGCGGAACCGTGGCCGCGGGCAGCGACGCGGGCGCGTATCTCGTGCCCCATTGCAAGGGAATCGCCGACGAGGTCGCCCTGCTGCGCCGCGCCATCGGAGAAAACGCCGACGCGGAGCTGGTGCGCGCAGAGAGCGAGGTTCGTCGGCGCTTCCGCCGGAGTGCATAGGCCGAAGGACAAAAAAGCCGATGGAATGCCGCGATATGGATGCGAGGCTTCAGTCGCTCAAAGGATGATGCAGCAACCGCCGCCGGGAGAAGTCCCGGCGACGGTTGTTCTGTATGAGGAATACATGCACATCGCATTCGCGCAGAAAAAGTTGCACAAAAGTTGCACAAAGAAAGGCCGGAAGGATGAATGGAAAAAGAAGAACCCCTCGAAAACTACGTGTTTTCAAGGGGTTTGAGGTGGTACCGGCGATCGGATTCGAACCAATGACACTCCGGGTATGAACCGGATTCTCTAGCCAACTGAGATACGCCGGCAAATGGTTGCGGGGGAGGGATTTGAACCCTCGACCTCCGGGTTATGAGCCCGACGAGCTACCGGACTGCTCTACCCCGCGACATTGCGTTTATCGCTCAACGCAAGAATAATCTTACCATACAATGGGGAAAATGTCAACCCCTTTTTGAAAAAAATCTACACAAATTGCATGCGCAGGAGCGAACGCCGCCATGCGAAGAGAAGGGTATGTTTCGTCTGCTACTTTTTTTGAAAGAATGTTGACGCAGACGAATTTATGATATATAATGTGCGATACATAATGAATGGCGCATATAAGCGCGCCGATGGAAAAGGATGCGAAACGATGGCTCCGAAGAACAAGTTCACGAAAGAGGCGATGGCGGACGCGGCGCTGCGGGTGGTGCGGACGCGGGGAATCGATGGCCTGACGGCCAAGACGATGGCGGATGAGCTGGGCACATCCACGCAGCCGATCTTCACAGCTTTCGGCTCCATGGACGGCGTAAAAAGGGCGGTCTGCGCTGCGGCAATGCGCGTGTACGAGCGCTACGCGGACGCGGGTCTGCGGGAGAAAACCCCGTTTTTCGGCGTGGGCATGCAATACATTCGCTTTGCGCGGGAGGAGCCGGAGCTCTACCGGCTGCTGTTTCTGACGAAGGATTCCGGCGCGATGGCGGCCATGCGCCGCCTGCAGGAGCTCGTCCAGCCGACGCTGACGAGCGTCTATCACATCACCGCCGAGGAGGCGGACGCATACTTTCGCGATCTGTGGCTGGTGGCGCACAGCCTGGCTGCGCTGATCGTGACCGGCGGCTGCTCCTATTCCGACCGGGAAATCGGGCAGATTCTGACGGGCGTGAGCGTGAGCGTCTGCAAGGCCATCAAGGAAATCCCCGGCTTTGCGTCGGGAGCTTTCGACCGCGACGCGGTCTTTCGGGCGCTGGTGCAGGAATGAATGGAGGAGAGACGAATGGAAGGAAGAATGAGCGCGGAGGTCGACTGGCTTCGCTGCCCGCGCTGCGGCGGCAAGACGCGGACGCAGGTTCGGCCGCGCACGGTGCTGGAGGATTTTCCGCTGTTCTGCCCAAAGTGCAGATACACCTGCGTGATTCGCTTTCAAAACGGAATAATGGAAGAAATCAAAATGCCGGACGCTTAGACGCAGTCCAACTCGAGAAATTCGGGCTGCGCTGCGTTTTTCAGGGAGAGGAACATGAGACAATGGATCAACGAGGCCGCGCCGTGGCTGGCGATCGTCGCCGCGCTGAGTGTCTGCATGGAAGCGGGCGGGCCGCGCCGGTGGGTCAGAGGCCTGTGCGCCGCGGTCGGAGTCGCCATATTTCTGCATATCGTGCAGGGATGGGCGCTGTGGATATGCGCCGGCCTCGGTGCTTTGCTGGGCATGGGCGGCTTCTTCGCATGGAACCGCATCGTCGCGCGCCCCGGGCAAAGGAATGAGGAGGAGCAATGATGAACAAACGAATTGCCTGCCCAACGCCCGGTGCATTTTTGAGCTCGCTGTGGCACAGTTTCGGCTGCTGTTTTCCGGAAAGACGACGATTCTGACCGCGCCCGAGAGCCTCATGTTCAGCGCGCTGGAGGCCGAAATCGTGACCGCGCCGCGGCTTGGGCGGGTGAGGGAGGCCGGGCGGCAGTACGCCGAGAATGGAGAGGTCGACGCGGCGCTGCTTTCCGAGATCAGCTCGCCCATGATTCCGAAGGAGACCTGCGCCTGGATCGTCAACGCCGCGAGCTCGGGCGAAGCATAAAGGAGGAAGAAGAATGCGGCTGGAAACTGAAAGGCTCTTCCTGCGCGAAATGACGCGGGAGGATTTTGACGCGCTGTATGTCGTGCTCGGCGATTCCGACGTCATGCAGCACTATCCCCACACCTTCGACGAGGCGAGGGTGCGCGGGTGGATCGAGAGAAATCTGGAGCGCTGCCGCACCCTCGGCTTCGGGCTGTGGGCGGTCTACCTGAGGGAGACGGGCGAGATGATCGGCGACTGCGGCCTGACCATTCAGAAGCTGGTCAGGCTCAGGATCGGGTGCTGAACGAGATCGCCATGAAGGAGGAAAAAGCCGGACGGTCGGAAAAGGACGGAAGAAATCCGTGAAGAAGCGCGCTGCCGAAAGAAAGCGCGACGAAAAAACCGAATAGTCGAAAAAGTCGCCTGTTTCAATTCGAAACAGGCGGCTTTGAATCCCCTTGGCAGTGTTTTCATCCGTCCGTGCGCTCCACGCTGGGCAGCTTGCGGTAAGCGCCGGGCGTGAGGCCCATCAGCTTTTCGAAGGTGGAGATGAACTGGCTGGCGCTGTTGTAGCCGCAGCGGGCGGCCACCTCGTTGATGGAGAAACGGCTTTCGCTGCGGAGCAGCTCGCAGGCCCGCTCGATGCGCACGCGATTCAGATAGGCGGTGAAGGTCACGCCGGTGAGCTGCTTGAAATAGCGTGAGAAGTAGTTGGCGTTGTAGCCGAAGCGGTCGGCGACGGCGCTGAGGTTGATGCCCGAGGCGATGTTGTCGCAGATGTAGCGTGTGAGGTTCTCGCGGTCGCCGCCCTGAGGACGGGGAGTCTCGGCGGAGAGGAGAATACGCAGGTTGTCGCGCAGAATGCCGACGATCTGGTCTGCGGGTATGAGGGCGTTGGAGGCCTCCAGCTCGATCATCCGATCCTCCGGCGAGGGCACGCGGCCACTGGCCGCCCAGAAGAGCTGCTGATTGAGCGTGACGGCCATCTTGACATACTGTGCCGCGGTCACGTCCGGCCGGCGGCTGCGCTGGAGCAGATCGTCCATGTAGGCCCATGCCCGGTCGAAATCGCAGCCGCGCAGCAGGGCGGACAGCGTATTGGCGTAGTCGGCGGGCAGCAGCGCCGCGGTGGGCTTTGCGGCGGATTCGCCGTCGGGGCCGCCGAGGAAGGAGTATTCGCAGGTGATGGGCCGGGAGCGCAGAATGGCGCAGGCCTCGCGGAAGCACGCGTCGATGCAGTCGATGTGCGCCACGCCCGCGCCGCAGGCGCAGACGACGATGCCGCCGGGCAGATCCTTTTCCAGTCGGGCGCAGACTCCGGCGAATTCCTCGCAGAGCCGCGCGTGCTCCTGGGGCGGCAGGGGATAGGTGATCAGCGCGAATTCGTCGTTGCCGGTGCGCAGCGTGGACAGAAGCCGCGGCCCGCCCTGACGCTTCAACTGGGCGATCACCTGCGCCGCGCCGGAGGGCTCGTCCTCCCGCGCCGCCGGGAGAACGGCGGAGACGGCGAAGACGTAGAAATGCTCCTGACGGAAGGGCGCGGGCAGATAGCGCTCCATCAGCGGATCGTCCTCCCGCGCGGGATCGCGCAGCAGATGGTACAGCAGCGCGTCGCGAATCAGCGGGGAGGAGTAGTCCAGCTCGTGCTGGGCGCTGGCGTAATTGCTGTTGACGGACTGGATGGACTGGAGCAGCAGCTTGCACTCGTCCGTGCGCGAATCCACGGGATTGTCGAATTCGCTCATCAGCGTGCGCAGCGGCGTGTACAGCTTTCGCGTGGCGAAGAAGGCGGCCGCGCCCATGCCGAGGGTCGCCGCGGCGAGGAAGAGCAGCAGCATCTGCACAATGCGCCCGTTCTCCGGCAGGATGTTCTCCTCGCCGTCGACGGCCAGATATTCCAGATTGCGCATGACGCTCGCCCGGCGGCGTACCACCACGCCCACGTCCTCGATATAGCGCGAGTATTCCCCGGCGGGCAGTGCGGTCAGCCGCTCGTCGGCGGTCGAGCCGAGCACCGCGCCGTTCAGAAACAGGCAGGCGGTGCTGTTGGGAATGGTCAGATAGCGGCTGATTTCCTCCACCAGCGCGTCGTGTTCCAGCGCCATGACCAGCGTCCCCACGGCGCGGTTGTTGGCGTAGAGGGTCTGCAGCAGCACGAGGTCGGAGGAGGCGTAGCTGCTCTGCCTGTCGGGAGCCGGCGCATTTTGGTTCAGCTCGAAGGGCAGCAGACGCAGCTCAAAGGGATATACGCCGCGCAGCAGGCGGGTAAACTCGGACACGTCGCCGACATAGCGATTGTTGAAATAGGTGTCCAGCTGCGTCACGCCCGTGGGGGTCAGCAGATAATCCTTTCCATATAAGTAGAGAAACACGTCGTTGGCGCAGTCCACGCCGGAGAGATAGGAGGACAGGCTCTTGGTGACGCTGCTCTGAGCCTCGGCGGCCAGGCGCAGGTTCAGCTGCGGCTGGGTGGACAGGCGCGCAAGCTGGGTGCTGTCGCTCAGCGAGGCCAGAAAGGCGGCGGCGTTCTGCCAGAAGCCGTCGATCTGCGCCGCGCCGTTGGTCATGGCGTTGGCCAGCATGTCGGTGTGGGTTTTCACGCTGCGGCGGTTTTGATAGGAAATCAGGAAGACGGTGAGCGCGGCCATGATGAGCACACAGGACAAAAGCGTGACCAGAATCCGGTAAAATGTGCGTCCGTTGCTCGTGCGCTTCTTCATTGTGCGGCTGCATTCCCTTCCGGTAAAAATGTGAACTTTATATCTAAATTATATCGGCGAAACTGGCAAAAGTCAAGTTTTGTTACATGCAAATCGCCTTGAAACCATACTTTACCTGCGAAATGCTACAAAAACACCTATGAAAGTAAGAAAACCGATATAGACAAAGAAGGATATTGTCCCGCATAATATATGCATCAAGAGAAAATGCGCAATGGAGGGACGAACGATGTCGCAGGAAGCCATGC
The DNA here is from genome assembly GCA_900553265.1 of uncultured Eubacteriales bacterium. Lineage (GTDB taxonomy): Bacteria > Bacillota > Clostridia > Christensenellales > Aristaeellaceae > Faecivicinus. The sequence goes on along the minus strand of USDD01000013.1, from coordinate 19,258 downwards.
AGAACCGTCAGGATCTGCTCCGGGCCGGCCGGCGCGCCGGCAAGGACATGCCCACGGGAAAGTACATCCGAATCAACTGGGTGCTCTACGCGATGCTGATTCCGGGTTTGCTGAATCTCATCATCTTTAAGTTTCTGCCCATGTACGGCGTTGTGGTCGCCTTTCAGGACTACTCGCCCAAGGGCGGCTTCTTCGGCTCGACGTGGGTGGGGCTGAAGCACTTCAGGGCCTTCTTCCGCGACCCGTTCTGCTGGCGCGTGCTCAGCAACACCTTTATCCTGGGCATCGAGAGCCTGATCTTCTCGTTCCCCGCGCCGATCATTCTGGCGCTGCTGCTCAACGAGCTGCGCTATCCGCGCTTTAAGAAGGTCGTTCAGACCATCTCCTACATGCCCTATTTCCTCTCCGTCGTCATCGTGGTGGGCATGATGAAGGAAATGTTCAGCATGAACAACGGCGTGGTCAACGAGTTCCTGGCGGCGCTCGGATTGGAGCGGCAGAACTTCTTCATGATGCCCTCGGCGTTCCGGCCGCTGTACATCGGCTCGGGCATCTGGCAGGGCATCGGCTACAGCTCCATCATCTATCTGGCGGCCATCGCGGGCATCAACCCCGAGATGTACGAATCCGCGGTGCTGGACGGCGCGAGCCGTCTCAAGCAGATGTGGTACATCACGCTGCCGAGTATTCTGCCCACCATCAGCATTCTGTTCATCATGGCTGTCGCCGGCATTCTGGGCAACGACTATCAGAAGATCCTGCTGATGTACAGCCCGCGCACCTACTCCACCGCCGACGTGGTGAACACCTACGTCTACCGCTACGGCATCGAGACGGCGGGCAACCACCTGAGCTATTCCTCGGCCGTCGGCCTGCTGGTGAATGTGGTGTCGCTGATCTTCCTGTTCATCGCCAACACCGTGACCGGCAAGCTGAGCGAGACTTCGCTGTTCTGAGGAAGGGAGGAAAAACGCTATGGTCGGAAAGAAAGTTACCGCGTTCGACGTGGTTCTGGTCGTCATCATGGTTCTGCTCTCGGCGATGTTCCTCTATCCGCTGCTGAACATGCTGGCGCTGTCCTTCAGCGATTCGCAGGAGCTGAAGTCCCTGCCGGTGTATCTGTGGCCCAAGGGCTTCTCGCTGGAGTCCTATAAGGCGCTGCTGGGCGACAGCCGCACGCTGCTGTACTACTGGAACACCGTCAAGTACGCCTCCGTGGGCACGGTCATCATGCTTTTGACCACGTCGCTGATGGCCTATCCGCTGTCCATTCCCGCGCTGCGCGGCCGCAGGTTCGTGTCGGTGCTGCTGACCATCACCATGTTCTTCGGCGGCGGCCTGATTCCCTACTACGTCACCATCATGCAGCTGGGCATGATCAACACCTTCTGGGTCATGGTCATTCCGGGCGCGATCTCCGCCTACAACGTCATCGTGTTCAAGACCTTCTTCATGTCCATCCCCGAGGCGCTGCGCGAGTCCGCGAGCCTCGACGGCGCGGGCCACGTGCGCATCCTCTTCCAGATCGTGCTGCCGCTGTCCAAGGCCGTGCTGGCCACCTTCGCGCTGTTCAGCATCGTGGGCTACTGGAACGACTACATGACCGCGCTTTTGTATCTGCGCGACGACACGAAGTACCCCATCCAGCTGCTGATGCGCCGTCTGCTGGTGCTGATGGACTACAAGGACGCGTCCACGGCGCAGATGCTCAAGGATTTCCAGAAGATTTCCACCCGAACCACCAAGGCGGCGGCGACCATCATCACCGTGGTGCCCGTGCTGTGCGTGTATCCGTTCATGCAGAAGCACTTCGCCAAGGGCGTGCTGGTGGGCTCCATCAAGGCTTGATTTCCGGCGGGAGTTCATTCCGCTTGAAAAAATAAAACAGGAGGGAACCTAACATGAAGAAACTGGTATCTATGCTCGTGCTGTTGGCCATGCTGCTGAGCTGCACCGCAATGGCCGAGACCCTGCTGCCCTACACGGGCGACGAAGTGGTCTACGAAGGCTACGCCGCCGATCTGGGCATCTCTGAGGACAGGAACTCCCCCGTCTACAAGGCGTGGAAGGAAAAGCTGGGCAACGTGTCCATCAACTGGTCTACCGGCCCCTGGGCGGACTTTGACACCAAGACCTCTCTGTTCCTGAACACCGGCGACCTGCCGGACATCGTCTGGCTGCGCAACTCCTCCTCCGTCATTGCCAACTATGGCGACCTGGGCTACTTCCTCAACTTCATGGATTATCTGGACTACATGCCCAACCTGAAGAACTATCTGGACACCTATCCCCAGATCGCCCGCATGGTGACCGACGACGGCAAGCTCTACTGCCTGAACGACATCGATCCCTACGACTGCGTGGACGAGAGCTACTTCGTCAACATGACCGCTCTGAAGGAGCTGGGCAAGGAAGTTCCCACCACCTGGGACGAGATGCTCGACTGCATGCGCGCCTATAAGGAAGCTAATCCCACCGGCGCTCCCTTCATCACCTACGGCTGGGGCCTGAGCTACTACGAGTCCTGCCTGGGCGCGATCAACAACGCCAAGACCGACTTCTACTACGACGGCGAAAAGTGGACTCATCCGCTGCTGACCGAGGAGTCCGGCTTCCGCGATCTGGTGGACATGATGCACACCATGTACTCCGAGGGTCTGCTGAACCCCGAGTTCTCCACCATGTCCGACGAGCAGGCCTATCAGTACGTCGTGGACGGCAACTGGCTGTTCGGCTTCTGGTATCTGCACGCCATCGACGTTGAGATCTTCGTCGGCACCGACGTGCCCTACGAGTACGACACCTTCATGACCCCCGCCCGCAACGAGGGCGATCCCCGCTACTCCGTCATCACCGTGCCCTATGACAACGTTCCCAACTGGGGCTACTTCGTCAACGCCGACGTGGAGAACCCCGAGCTGATCTGCTCCTATCTGGACGAGGTCATTTCTCCGGAAGGCTCCGAGCTCTACAACTGGGGCGTTGCGGGTCTGACCTACGAAAAGGACGAGGACGGCCATCATCACTTCATCGGCGAGTACGTCGACAGCGACGAGGCCCGCAAGGAAGCCGGCATCCACAACTTCATGGACGTCCGCTACATCCAGCTGAAGGATCGCGAAGCCGACTACGCCGGCAAGAACGAGCGCGACCGCGGCTTCTATGACAAGCTGATCGCCGCCCTGATCGACGGTGAAATGGTCGGCATCCGCGCCCTGCGCGGCACGCCCAACTTCACCGCTGAGCAGAGCGAGACCGTCGCCCGCAGCACCACCCCGATGAAGACCTACATCGACGAGAACATCATGTACTTCATCGACGGCACCCGCGACATGAGCGAGTGGGATTCCTTCGTGGAGGAGACCCTCGCGCTGGGCGACATGGACGAAGTGCTGGCCACCTACGAGGCGGCCGATCAGGTGATCTACTCCACCGAGCGCCGCTACGCGACCTACAACTGATCTACAGGAACCCTTGGGGCGGCAGGAGACCTTCCTGCCGCCTCATTATTAACCAAAAAAACGACGGAGGCCCGTTATGAAGAGGATTTATCCCTATTATCACCGCCCGGAGGCGTATCCGGAATACGCCAGGCGCCCCATTCGCGCCACCACCCGCGAGATCCTGGAAAACGACATTCAGTTCATGTCCCTGCGCGATCTGCCCCATCCCGGCGACGGCACCATGCTGGAGATCGAGGAGGCGATGGATCTCTATACCAGGCGCTACGATCTGGGCAAGGTGTTCTGGATGCGCGCCCATCTGGTCAGCGCGCCGAACATGATCGATTTCCTGCTGGCGGCCAAGGCGCGAAACGCCTACGTGTTCGACCTGTGGGGCTTCGTGCCCGGCTCCTACAAGAAGGGGCTGGACTGGGGCGAGTACACCGTCAGCGACGAGCAGCATAAAACCATCATGGAGACGCTGGGCGACCGCTTCATCGGCTACGACAACGGCGAGCAGGACGGCCGCTATATCGGCGCGTACACCCGCACTCAGTGCCCGGCGCGCCAGTCCAACGCCTTCCAGCAGCGCCGCTTCTACGAGTTCTTCGACGAGATGGGCGCCCAGCTCCAGCACGCCACCACGGCGCTGAATTCGCTGAACTACGTCCATTTCTTCGCCCGGGAGAACAACTGCTTCATGCTGGGCGCGGAGACGGCGCAGGCACTGCCCAACGCCAACCTCTGGTACGCCGTCATCCGCGGCGCGGGCAAGCAGTACGGCCTGCTGTGGTTCGGCAACGCGTCGGTCTACAATCGCTTCAGCTGGAAGAGCTACGACATCGAAAGCCCCAAGCTGGACAAGGAGGGCTACAGCTACGGCCCCAACGCCGGAACGAGCCTCTCCCTGCTGCGCAGGCTGATTTACGTGGAGTATCTCTACAATTCCGACATGCTGGGTTATGAATCCGGCCTGATTACCACGAAGGAGAACATGGAGAAGGTCGAGGCCGGCATTCCGCTGGAGCCGAACGCGACCGACTCGGACAAGAGCCTGTTCACCGGCGACGACGCGGTGCTCTCGCCCATCGGCAGGCTTCAGGCCGACTGCATCCAGTTCGTGAAGCAGCGCGGCTACGCGGGCCAGATGTACACGCCCGTGGCCATGGTGCTCAACAGCGCCAACGGCTGGTGCACGCCGCGCCATCTCTACACCCAGAACGTCTACCGCTCCTGGGGTCAGGTGCCCTACGCCATGGCCGACCATCAGCTCCACGCCGTGTTCTCCATGCTCTATCCCGGCTATGAGGACTCCGGCTTCTTCCTCAACGAGCGCGGCTTCCTCACGCCCACGCCCTACGGCGAGATCATGGACGTGCTGATGACCGACATGCGCCCCGAGACGCTGAGCCAGTACAACGCGGCCATCCTCGGCGGCTGGCAGAAGCTCGACTGCGAGCAGCTGGACAAGCTGACCGCCTTCGCCGAAAACGGCGGCACGTTGCTGGCCTTCGGCGCGCAGCTGGAGGGCCGCGAGGACGCGTGCGCCCTGTTCGGCGTGAAGAAGCTGGGTCAGGCCTGTGCGCTCGCGGACGTGAAGGTCTCCTTCGGCGGAAGGGATTATCGCGAATCGGCGCTGTCCATCTACGCCGACGCGGAGCTTTCGGACGAGACCGAGGTGCTGGCCCGCACCGAGGACGGCGCGCCGCTGATCGTCGCAAGGGCGGTGGGCAGGGGCCGCGCCCTGCTGGTGCTCTCGCCCTACGGCATGGACGAGACCGCCGACATGGCTCCCGTGCGCAACGTGGAGAACGTGTCCATTCCCATGCGCTACGACCTGCTCAAGTCCGTCAAGGCGCTGCTGGCCGAGGTGTTCGAGTCTCAGCTGCTGGCGCGGGTGAACAATCCCATGCTGGAGACCATCGTCAATCTGCGCGATGACCACACGCTGACGGTGACCGTGGTCAACAACGCGCTGACCTCCGAGCCCTACCGCATCGACCTGCTCTGCGGCAGGGAGCTCAGCCGTCGGGAGATCGAAATTCCCGACGTGGACGGCCATACGCCGGGCTACTGGCCCATGTACAGCTATCCCCATGCGCCCATGACCGCGCACGCGGAGGACGAGCAGATTCTCGGCCCCGGCCAGATGGCCATGTGGGAGATCGAGTACGAGCCGGAGAGCGTGGAGACCGCGCCCGAGGTGGAAATGCGCGAGCTGAGCGGCAATATCTACGTTTCGCTGCGCCCCGAGCGCGTGCTCATCGAGGAGCTGCAGGAGCTGCCCATGCTGGACAAGTACTTCGCGGGCGTCAAGCTGGACGCGGCCTACGTCAGCGACCTCAGTCTGCGCCAGGCGCGGCAGTCCGGCAGCTGGCTCAGGCGCCGCCATCTGGACGTGATCGTGGACTTCGCCTCGGTGCTGGATCACTATCCGCACCTGTCCCTCATCCGCAACATGCCCGAGCGTCAGGACGCGAAGCTGAAGTGGATGGCGGAGATCATGGACAAGGCCGCCGCGCTGGGCGCGAGCCGCGTCCTGCTCAACCACCACCGCAACGCCGAGAACCACCTGAGCGTGGATGAGGCCGCCCAGCAGATGCGCGCTGCCATCGGCGTGCTGACCGAAATGGCCGCCGAGCGTGGTCTGCGCGCGGTGATCACCAACGCCGTGCCCTTTGCGGTGCAGGGTCAGGCGAAGGACGTGTGCAGGGAATACGCGGATCAGCCTCACGCCATCAATCTGGCCCACTGTGCGCTCACCGGCGAGCAGCCCACGGCGGAAGAGCTGGCCGGCGCGGAGGGCGTGCTCCTCAGCGCGCCGCTGCGCGACGAGTTCGATCAGCTCATCGACGCGCACATGCCGCTGTACAGCAGCCCCCTGCGCGAATCAGTGACGCGCCTGCTTGACGGCGTGGACACCAGCCGCTATGCCTTTGTCTGCCTCGACGGCGTGTACCATTCGTTCGACGAAATGTACCTCGAGCGCAAGGCCTGCAGGGTCGCCTCCGCTCCGGAAATCTGACAAATGCGCCCCGGCTCGAAATCGAGCCGGGGCGCGCGTATTTGCTGCGGGTATGGATCAGTCCAAATCCAGACGCTGAACCTCAAAGGAGACGTATTCGCAGTCGGATAGGTCGTTTGGGATGGACTCGTCCAGACGGATTTTCAGTCCTCCGACGCAGACAATTCCCTCCTTTTTCGAGAGGACTTTTCCGGTCATAAGGGCAGCATGTGTTCCGGCATACCTTCGCGACGAACTGCTACTATCGAGGATGCAATGTTAAAATTCTGTCAAAACTGCTCAGACATGCGGATGTGACAGTGACCTACAACATTTACATCCATCTCTTCGGAGATGCGCTTGAAGAAATGCGTTCGGTTATCGGCTGATTGCATAAAATTAGAGCACTCTGCTATGCAAAATGCTCTAATCAATTTGGCAGGGGCAGTAAGATTCGAACTCACAACAAAGGTTTTGGAGACCCACGTGTTACCATTACACCATGCCCCTTCATTGACTCACAAGCCAACGAACATATATTATTATATTTACTTTCAAGCGATTTGTCAATACCTTTTTGAAAATAATTCTCGAACCTGCGCTCCATGGAGGAGCGCAGGTTCGAGGGGGGAGAACTCAGTCCTCGATGGCGGCCTTGCGCGTCAGGATTTCGCGGAAGATTTCCACCGGGAACTTGGGCTTGCGGTCGTAGGTGTACAGGCCGTTCTGCTCCTGCTCGACGTTGGTCAGCTGGGTGTAGCACAGGCCCATGATGCGCGGATTGTCCAGGATGGCGTCGGTCAGGCCGCGGAAGCGCTCGATGAACTCCTGCTCGGTCTTGGGGCCGTTGCCGTAGCCCCAGCCGCCTTCGCCCATGCTCCAGCCGATTCCGCCGTATTCGCTGATGAATACGGGCAGCTTGCCGTCGTAGGTCTGGCGCACGCCCAGGCCGCGATGGTTCACCTGATCCCACAGCTCGCCGCCGTTGGCGAACACGTCGTAATTGGCCTTGAACACGTTCTGATCCTGCTCGTAGTCGTGCACGTCGTAGATGTCCGTCTGGACGTGGTAGTTGCCGCTGGTGTCGATGCACGGACGGGTGGGATCGACGCTCTTGGTGGCCAGATAGGCCATGCGCAGCACCTCGTCGAACTGCCTGCGGCCGTTCTGATCCCAGGTCTCGTTGAAGGGACACCAGCCGATGATGGCGGGATGGTTGAAGTCGCGGTCCAGCTCCTCCAGCCATTCGGGCAGCACGGAGTAGACGGACTCGGGACGGGAGTGATCCAGCCCCCAGTTGGGGAACTCGCCCCAGACCATGTAGCCCAGACGGTCGCAGTGATAGAGGAAGCGCTCCTCGAAGATCTTCTCGTGCAGGCGCGCGCCGTTGAAGCCGCAGGCCATGGAGAGATGGATGTCGTTCTCCAGCGCCTCGTCCGAGGGCGCGGTGTAGATGCCGTCGGGATAGAAGCCCTGATCCAGCACGGTGCGCTGGAACACGGACTTGCCGTTGAGCATGAACTTCATGCCCTCCAGCCGCACGCTGCGCATGCCGAAGTAGCTGTGCACATGGTCGTCGCCGTAGGTCAGCTCCAGATCGTACAGGCGGCCGCTGCCCAGCTCCCACAGGTGAAGCTCGCTCAGCGGCAGATGCACCTGAACCGTGCCGCCCCCGGCCTGCACGGACGCTTCGCCCACGACGCGGCCCTCGTATTTGGCGGTGAGCTTCAGCTCCGCCGCGCCGGACAGCGCCGCGGTCACGCTCAGTGCGCTCTGCTCCAGCGACGGAACGTACTTGACCTTTTCTACATGCGTTCTGGGCATGAACTCCATCCACACGGTCTGCCAGATGCCCGTGGTGCGGGTGTACATGCATCCATAGGAGCCGTAGTGCTCGCTCTGCTTGCCCGAGGGAATCAGGCCGTCGCGCTCGTCGTCCTCGGCGCAGACGGTGATGACGTTTTCGCCCGCATGCACCAGCTCGGTCACGTCAAAGGCGAAGGAGACGTAGCCGCCGGTGTGCCTGCCGGCGCTCACGCCGTTGACGAACGCCTCGCAGCGATAGTCCACCGCGCCGAAATGCAGCACCACGCGGCCCGCAGCCTGCGCGTCCGTCAGGCTGACCGTGCGGCGATACCACACGCCCTGAATGAAATCCGTGTGGCCCACGCCGGAGAGGACGCTCTGGGGGCAGAAGGGCACGGTGATTTTGCCCGACAGGGCTGCGCCGGCCTCGCTCAGTCCGCGCGCGCGGCCGCTGCGGCCGTTGTCGATTTCAAATTCCCACTCGCCGTTCAGGTTCAGCCACGTATCGCGGCGGAATTGCGGCTTGGGATGTTCGCCTCTCGGAATGCTCATTTTGCAACGCTCCTCGCTTGAGCGCCGACGGGCGCTCTTGATTTTTCACCTTTATTATAAGCGCTTTTGGCGCTGCATACAATAACCGATGGGCGGCTTTCTTGACATATCCTATTGTTTTTTGATACAATGGTTCCGCAAGCGAGAGGGGGAGAGCGCCATGGTTCTGAGCGCGCGTCATCGCTGGCCCGAGGCCGCGGGCTTTACGCTGCATCGTCCCGCGGGACTGGACAATTACACCTTTCTGCACTTCCACGTGGAGACGCAGCTGCTGACGCGGGACGGGGTGCAGACGGCGCGGCCGGGCACGTGCATTCTCTATCCGCCCGGCGCGCCGCAGTGGTTTCACAGCGACGGGCCGCTGGTACACGACTGGATGCACCTGTCCGCGGACGCGGAGCCGTGGCTGCTCGAGCTGAATCCGCCCCTGAACCGCCCGGTCTGCCCACCCGATCCGTCCTTTATCACCGCGGGAATCTGCGAAATCGAGCTGGAGATCAACAGCCGCCGCCGGCATCGCGCCGCGCTGGCGGACGCGGCGGCGCAGATACTGATGATCCGCTTTGTCCGCGCGGCGGAGGAGCCGGCGGGGGAGAGCTGGGGCAATCCCGGCCTGTACGCCCAGCTCTATCGCTTTCGAATGGACATGTTCGCGCGGATGGGCGAGCCATGGACGGTGGAGCGCATGGCCGCCGAGCTGCACATGAGCGCTTCCCGCTTCCACGCGGTCTATCGCGCCTATTTCGGCGCGTCGCCGCTGAACGACCTGATTCAGGCGCGCATCGACGCGGCCAAGAGCGCCCTCGCCGGATCCGGGGTCCCCGTCTCCGCGCTGGCCGAGCGCCTCGGCTACGCCAACGCCAGCCATTTCAGCCGCCAGTTCCGGCAAAAGACGGGCGTTTCCCCCAGCGAGTACGCCCGCCGGGAAATTGACGCGCGCTGACGGCGCTTCCCCTTGCGTTTTTGGGAAAAGTAGGATAGAATAAACGAGGAAACCCCCTTGAATTTATGAACCATTGGAAAGCGAGGAATACGGCATGATTATGCATCAGCTCGACGCCCGCATGGGCAAGATGCTGGAGGATCTGAAGGGCATGCTGGTTCGCCGCCGCATGGACGTGGACGGCATTCTGACCGGCCCGCGCGGCGCGGCCGAAACGCCCTTTGTCAACGGCGGCGTGTGGGGCCGCGGCGAGTGGGAGGACTTCAGACTCTCGCTGGACGTGCCCGCCGAGGGCAACTGGTATCTCTATGCCACCACCGGCCGCGAGGGCGCGTGGGACGCCATCAATCCCCAGTTCGTGGTGCGCGTGAACGGTCAGGTGAAGCAGGCCTTCGACGTCAACCACATCCGCCTGCCGCTGGAGAACGGCGCGCACGAGGACATTCTGCTTCAGGGCTACTGCCAGCCCTCGGCCACGGGGCTGGACTATCCCTATCTGAAGCTGGAGCTGTGCGACGTGGATGCGGAGCTGGAGCAGCTGATCTACGATCTGAAGGTGCCCTATGAGGCCGTGATGCTGATGCCCTCGGACAATCGCGAGCGCGAGGTCACGCTGGAGACGCTGTCCCGGGCGCTGGATCTGCTGGATCTGCGCAATCCGCACGACGCGAATTTCAACCAGACCGTCCGCGAGGCGCGGGAATATCTGAGGAAGAGCTATTACGAGCCGAGGAAGGCCATCCCGCCCATGGCCGTGGCCGAGTGCGTGGGACACACGCACATCGACGTGGCGTGGCTGTGGGATCTCCATCAGACCCGCTCCAAGGCCGTGCGCAGCTTCTCCACCGTGCTGAGCCTGATGGATCGCTACCCCGAGTATCGCTTCATGTCCAGCCAGCCGGCGCTGTACGATTTCGTCAAACAGGACGAGCCGGAGCTCTACGAGCGCATCCGCGGGCGCGTGGCCGAGGGCCGCTGGGAGGTTGAGGGAGGCATGTGGGTCGAGGCCGACTGCAACCTGTCCGGCGGCGAGTCGCTGGCGCGCCAGTTCCTCTATGGACAGCGCTTCTTTGAGAAGGAATTCGGCAAGCGCTGCCGCGTGCTGTGGCTGCCCGACGTGTTCGGCTATTCCGCCGCGCTGCCCCAGCTGATGAAGCTCTCCGGCATCGACTACTTCATGACCACCAAGCTCAGCTGGAGCGAATACAACCTCACGCCCTACGACACCTTCATGTGGAAGGGCATCGACGGCACCAAGGTGCTGACCCACTTCTCGCCCAGCCGCGAATACTTCGAAGCCGGTCACGGCGAGGGCCACGAGGGCCTGTCCCATTACACCACCTACAACGCGCTGATTCAGCCCAGCCAGATCGCCGGCGGCTGGAAGCGCTTCCAGCAGAAGGGCATCGACGACCACTTCCTCGTCTCCTACGGCTATGGCGACGGCGGCGGCGGGCCCACCGACTGGATGCTGGAGCAGGGCCGGCGCATGGAAACGCCCATGCCCAACACGCCCGTGGTGCGGCAGACGCAGGCGCGCCCCTTCTTCGAGGCGCTGGAGCAGCGCGTGGCGGCCGACCCGCGGCTGCCCGTGTGGAGCGGCGAACTGTACCTCGAGTACCATCGCGGCACCTACACCGCTCAGGCTCACAACAAGCGCAACAACCGCAAGATCGAGCTGGCTCTGCGCAGCGCGGAGCTTCGCTTCCTCGAGGCGGCGAAGTACGGCATGGCGTATCCCGCCGAGGCGCTGGCCGCCATCTGGAAGGATGTGCTGACCCTCCAGTTCCACGACATTCTGCCCGGCTCGTCCATCCGCAAGGTCTACGAGGATTCGGACAGGATGTACGCCGCGTGCTTCGAAAAGCTCGGCAAGCTGTGCCGCGAGGCGCTTGAAAAGATGCTGGAGAAGGACGACCGCGCCGTGACCGTGCTCAACGATCTGGACTTCGCCCGCAGCGACGTGGTGCGCATTCCTGCGCAGGGCCGCTCCGTCTCCGCGCTGGCCGCGGCGGACGGCAGCCTCGTGCCGGTGCAGCTGGTGGGCGACGAGTACGTGGCCTATGTCAGGAACCTCATGCCCATGGGCGCGACCACATTCACCGTCTCCGACGAGGAGCTGGCGGCGGACACCGTGCGCGTGACCCGCGAGTACTTCGAAACGCCCTTCTTCTCCGGACGCTTCGACGAGTCCATGCGCATCGTCAGCCTGATCGACAAGCGCGTGAACCGCGAGCTCTGCCGCCCGGGCGAGAAGCTCAACCGCATCGTCTGCTACGAGAACCGCCCGCACAACTATGACGCGTGGGATGTGAACATCTACTACAACCGCCGCAGGTGGGAAGTGGATCAGGTCGCCGGCGTGGAAATCGTTTCTGAGGGCCCGGTCTGCGCCGTGCTGCGCGTGAAGTACGCCTACAGCGCGTCCGCCATCGAGCAGGAGCTGCGCTTCTATCGCGATCTGCCGCGCATCGACTTCAACACCCGCGTGAACTGGAACGAGGAGCACTATCTGCTCAAGGCCCACTTCCCGCTGGACGTGTTCTACAACGACGCGACCTTCGACGTGCAGTACGGCAACGTCCGCCGTGCGACCCACAAAAACACCAGCTGGGACGCGGCCCGCTTCGAGGTCTGCGCCCACAAGTGGATGGATGTGTCCGAGCCGGACTACGGCGTGGCGCTGCTGAACGACTGCAAGTACGGCCATTCCGTGGATGAAAACGGTCTGGCGCTGACGCTGCTGAAGAGCTCCACCTACCCGGATCCCAAGGCGGATCAGGGCGAGCACGAGTTCAGCTACGCGCTGCTGCCCCATGTGGGCGACTGGCGCGAGGGCGGCGTGGTGGACGCGGCCTACGCATTCAACTGCCCCGCCGAGGCCATTCCCGGCATGCGGGCCAGGGACGCGGGCGCGTTCGTCCGCCTCGAGGGCACGGGCGCGGTCGTCGAGTCCGTCAAGAAGGCCGAGGACGGCGACGACGTGATCGTCCGCCTGTACGAGTGCTACGGCCGCCGCGCGAACGTGAGGCTGATTCCCGGCTTCCCCTTCGCTCAGGCGCACGTGTGCAATATCCTCGAGGAGAACGGCGAGGCCGCGGCCGTCGAAAACGGCGCGATCGCCCTGTCGCTCAAGCCCTATCAGATCGTCACCCTGCGTTTCGGCAGGTAATTTTCCTTTAAGAGTCTCCGGCTGCGCACGCGCCGGGGACTTTTTTCGCACCGCACTGTAACATCTCCCGCAGCATTTCGTCATTATGGGTGAAGGGAGGAAGGACAATGGACGACGAACGGATCCTCGACCTGTACTGGCAGCGCTCCGAGCAGGCCGTCGCCGAGACGGACGCGCGCTACGGCGGGCTGCTTCGGAGCATCGCGCAGAACATTCTGCGCGACGCGGCGGACGCGGAGGAATGCGTCAGCGACGCGTATCTGCGGGCGTGGACGACGATTCCGCCGCAGAGGCCGAACTCGCTGGCGGCGTATCTGGCGCGGATTGCGCGCAATCTGAGCATCGACCGCCTGCGCCGGAACAGCGCGGCCAAGCGCGGCGGCGGCGCGATGGACGCGGCGCTGGACGAACTGGGCGACGTGGTCTCCGGCCGAGACGACGATGGCGACGGCGAAGCCATCCGCGCGTGCATTCGCCGCTTCCTCGCCCGGCAAAGCCCGCAGAAGCGATGGCTGTTCGTGCGCCGCTACTGGTTTCTGGACGAAATCACCGAGCTGGCGCGCCGAACCGGCCGCAGCGAGGGCGCAGTCCGCACGATTCTCGCGCGCATGCGCCGCAAACTGAGAGACGAGATGCAGAAGGAGGGAATTCCGCTGTGAAAAAGGAAAAGCTGCTCGCCCTGCTGGGCGAAATGGATGACGAGTGGATTCTGGAAGCCATGCAGCCCGCGCCGGGACGGCGGGGAAGGGCGGCTTCGCTCGACGGTATGGGGAGGATTGCGGACGAAGAATGCAAGGCACGGTCTGCCGCAAAGATGGAAGACCCGCATGGAAGACGTGCGGAGACGGCTGACGGTGAGCGGCGAGGCTGCGCATCGGCGGCTGACGGTGAGAGACAGGGCTGTGCCGCAATGGGTGACGGCGAATATCGCGCTTCCGCTGCGGCGAAGGACGGCGCGCGCCGAGACCGTATGGCGTCGGGCGTCGGACAGCGCGCTTCCGCCGCAAAAGTCAGCGGCGCGCATCGCAGTCGGCGCGTTCGCACAGCGTTATTGGCCGCAGTGCTGCTTCTGGCGCTGGCGGGGGCGGCGATGGCTGCGGCGCGGTCGGGCTTGCTGGACGCGCTGTTTGCCCGGGCGAGGATCGAGCCGAATCCCGCGGCGCGTGAGGCACTGGTGGTCAACGACGCGGGCGCGGCAACGGATGGCTATGGTTACGAGATCGCCGAATCCCTGCGCGACGGGCGGACGCTCTATCTGAACGTCTCGGCGGAGAACGAGAGCGGCGAAGCGCTGATCTTCTACGGCCCGTTCCTGACAGGCGGAATTCTGCCGCTGGACGAGCCCTGCGGCATGGTGCTGGGCGGCGAGGCGGCTCAGCGCGCGGACGACCAGCTGCGCTACGCGCTGCCGGAGGACGCGCCCGACGACCTCTCCGCCACGGCGACGGTGTACGTGCTGCGCCCGAAGGCGCGCATGATCAACACGGACGATTCCTCGGAGGTGAATGTCCAGGGCGAACCGCTGATCCTCTGGGAGAAGAACGAAAGCCGGCTGGACGGCTGGTACGACGGCTATCTGCGCGAAAAGGACGGCTCGGAGCAGCTGGGCGGCGAGGGCTTCACCTTCGGCGGCATGCGCACCGGGTTTTCCTTCGACGAGGCGCTGACAAAGGAATTGGCCGAGGCCGAAGGCGACGGCGAAGCGATGGTTCGTCTGCTGTGCGAGCATGGCTATGTGGAAAAGCTGGACGCGCTGAGCTTCCCGGTTTCGTTCCGCGACGGCAGCGCGGCCATCGAATACGCGGCGGCGCAGCCCGAGGCCGAGCTCTCGGACGGCAGCGTGAACTTCCTTCGGCTGAGAGTCAGTCCCGTGGAGAGCCGGCTGGAATTCGGGCTGATTCGAAACGACGAACCCCTCGAAGCGCCCATGTTCGCGCTCTATGTGGACGGCGAGCGCATCTCGGACGCGATCTGCGGCCAGCGCCCGCGCTTCAGCTCGGAGGGCGTCGACTTTTCCTCCGAACCCACCGGCGAGCACGATTACTGCGTCACATGGACGAGCCGCTCCGACCCGCCCGCGGAAATCCGGCTGGTTCCCATGGAAAACCTCGCCGAGGAGCGCCCGGACGAAGCCATCGTCTGGCGTGTGCAGGCGGCGGAATGATCTGAAGGCAAGACAAAGCCCCGGCCATCGACAGATGGTCGGGGATTCTCTATGCCAGGATTTTACTCTCCTGCCGGCGCGCCGGGGATGTCGCCCACGCCGTTCAGGACGAGGCGCGGACGATAGGGGAACTTCTTGATGTCGGAGCGGTCGGTCACGCCGGAGAGCACCAGCACCGTGTCCAGACCGGTTTCGATGCCGGCCACGATGTCCGTGTCCATGCGGTCGCCGATCATGACGGCTTCCTCGGAGTGTACGCCCAGAATGCGCAGGCCGGTGCGCATCATCAGCGGGTTGGGCTTGCCGACGAAATAGGCCGACTGGCCGGTGGCCATCTCGATGGGCGAGATCATGGCGCGGCAGGCGGGAATGATGCCGTCATCGGACGGGCCGGTCAGATCGCTGTTGGTGCCGATGAGCTTCGCGCCCTTGCTCACCAGCCGCACGGCCCTGAGGATGTTCTCATAGTTGTAGGTGTTGCCCTCGCCGATGATGACGTAGTCGGGATCCACGTCGTTCATGGTGATGCCCTCGTCGTGCAGGGCCATAATCAGGCCCGCGCCGCCGATGACGTAGGCGCTGCAGCCGGGCGCCTGACTGCTGATGAATCGCGCCGTGGCCAGCGCGCTGGTGTAGAAGTGGCTCTCGTCCACGTCCAGTCCCATGCGCTTGAGCTTCTGCTGAAGCTCCTTGGGCGAGCGCTCGGAGGCGTTGGTCAGGAACAGGAAGTTCTTCTTTTCCCGATACAGCCAGTCCACAAATTCCTTCACGCCGGGCAGCAGACGGTTTCCGTGGTAGATCACGCCGTCCATATCACAGATAAAGCCCTTTTTGCTTCTCAGCTCTTCCATGTGTGCTTCTCTCTCTTTCTGCTATTTCTTGAAAGCGAGCGCCCGGCGCGAAGGCCGCCGCTCAGCCGTTGAAGGGCAGCCGAACCCGAACGGTCGTGCCATGGCAGAGCTCGCTTTGCAATTCGATTTTGCCGTGATGGTACTGCACGGCGTGCTTGACGATGGACAGGCCCAGCCCGGTGCCGCCCGAGGCCTTGGAATGGCTCTTGTCCACGCGGTAGAACCGCTCGAAGATGCGGCTCTGATCCGCCTTGGGGATGCCGATGCCGGTGTCGGAGACCTCGACGCATGCCATGCCGTCTTCGGCGGAGACATGCACGTCCACCTGCCCGCCCTCGACATTGTACTTGATGGCGTTGTCGCAGAGGTTGTACAGCACCTCGTACAGCAGCCGGCGCACGCCGAACACGCTGACGGGCTGGCCCTCCGCATGCAGGGCGATCTTCCGTTTGGCGGCGGCGGGAGTCAGGCTGTCCGCCACCTCCTCGGCCAGCGCGGTCAGCTCCACGTTCTCCCGGGGCATCTCCACGCCCTCGTCCAGCTGGGACAGGCGGATGATGTCGCTGATGAGCGCCACCATGCGCGTGGCCTCGGTGCGAATATGGCCGATGAACCGCGGCACGTCCCTGGAATCGACCATGCCCTTTTCGATCAGCTCCGCGCTGCCGATGATGCCCTGAAGCGGGGTCTTCAGCTCGTGGGAGACGTTGGCGGTGAATTCCCGGCGGTTGCGCTCGGCGAATTCGGCCTCGGTGATGTCGAAGGCCAGCAGCACCGCGCCGACGGTCGCGCCGTCGGAGTCGATGCGGCTTAGGTCGAACTGATAGACGCGGCCGCCGCGCTCGCGGCGAATCTCGCTGTGGCCGTCGGCAAGCGCCTGCTGTATGGCGCGGCTCATCTCCGGCTCGCGATCGACGGTGAGGAAGTCCTTTCCGATGCACTCGTCGCCGGCGGAGAACAGCCGTTTGGCGGCGTCGTTGATGCTCAGCACCGCGCCGGACTGATCCAGCAGTACCAGCCCCTCCTGCATGCTGCGGATGATCTGGCTGAACTCGTCCTGCTTCTGGCGCAGGGCGCGCATCTGCCGGTCGATCTCCTGCCGCTGGCTGTGGATGCGCCGCAGCAGCGGCGACAGCTCCTCGTAGGCGTTGGCGTCGTCCAGCGGATGCTCCAGATCCAGCCGGTTCAGCGGCTCGACGATTCGCCTGCTCAGCCGCCTGGACAGCCACGCGGACAGCAGCAGCGCCGCCAGCGCCACGGCCAGAATGGGCTGGAGCATGCCCAGCGCCACCAGCCCCGCCGTCGCGCGGCTGACGGAGATGCGCAGCACCGTGCCGTCGTCCATGCGCCGGGCGCAGTAGATCGTCTTTTCCGTCAGCGTGGCGGAATAGCGCGAGGACTGACCCTCGCCCTTTTCCAGCGCCTGCTGAACCTCCGCGCGCTGGGCGTGGTTCTCCATCTGGCTCGCGTCGGCCTGAGTGTCGCCCAGCACCGTGCCGTCGGCGGCGATCCACGTGAGACGGTAGCTGTCGGAGCGAAGGCGGGCCAGATAGTTAAGCCCGCTGTTCTCCACGCCGACGGCGGCGAGGCTCAGCTCGTCGCGCAGCTGGTTTTCCTGAACGTCGCCAAAGTAATCGTACATGCAGCCCAGAATGACCGTCAGGCTGCACAGCAGGACGATTGCGGCGACGAGAAAGGTGTTTCGAAAAATCTTATTGCGCATGGAATTTGCCCTCCAGCCGATAGCCCACGTTTCGCACGGTCTTGATCGCGTCGCCGTAGGGGCCGAGCTTTTGCCGAAGCGTCAGAATGTGGGTGTCGATGGTGCGGCTCTCGCCGCAGAAATCCTCGCCCCAGACCTTGCTGAACAGCTGGTCTCGGGTGAACGCAATGCCCGGATTGGACAGAAACAGCTTCAGCAGCTCGAATTCCTTGTAGGTCAGCGCGACGTCCTTTCCGTCGATGGAGACCGTGTGCTGATCCAGATTGACGCACAGCCCGCCCAGCTTCAGCAGATGCTCCACCGGCTTTGCCTCGCAGCGCCGAAGCACCGCGCGCACGCAGGAGACCAGCTCCATCACCCCGAAGGGCTTGGTCAGATAGTAATCCGCGCCCAGATCGAGCCCCTGAATCTTGTCGATCTCGGCGCTCTTGGCCGTGGCCATCACCACGGGAATGGCGCGAAAGCGCGCGTCCCCGCGCATGCGGCGCAGCAGCTCGACGCCGTCCACGCCGGGCAGCATCACGTCCAGCACCACCAGATCGGGCTGCTCAGTCTGAAGCGCGTCCCAGAATGTGGAGCCGTCCTCAAAGCCGCGGGATTCGTAGCCGGAGGCCTTGAGGGCGTACACCTCGATGTCGCGAATGCTCGCGTCGTCCTCCACGCACCAGATCATGGCTACTCCTCCTTGTGCACGCCGGTGACCGAGAAGATGACCCATTCGGCCAGATTGACCGCGTGATCGCCGATGCGCTCGAAGTACTTGGCGATCATCAGCAGGTCCAGTGCGTATTCGCCGTCGGCGGGCTGCTGCGCAATGCGCTCGATGAGCTTCTGCTTCACCTGATCGAAATACCGATCCACGATGTCGTCGTCCGAAACGACCTTCTCCGCCAACATTATATCATGTTTTACGAATGCGTCAACGCTTTCCGTGACCATTTTAATGGCGGCGCTGGCCATTTCACGGATGAGCGCGCCGTTTTCCACCGTCCGGCCGTTCAGGAACTTGATGATCTCGGCGATGTCCTCGGCCTGATCGCCGATGCGCTCCATGTCGGTAATCATCTTCAGCGCGGCGGAAATCTGCCTTAAGTCCTTCGCCACGGGCTGCTGCTGGAGCAGCAGCTTCAGGCAGAGGTTTTCGATGTCCCGCTCCTTCTGGTCGATCTCCGCGTCCAGCGGCGCGACTTTGGCCGCCAGCGGCAGATCGCCGTCCATCAGCGCCCGCGAGGCCATGGAGATGACCTCCTCGCACAGCGCGCCCATCTCGATGAGCTGTTTGTTCAGCTGCGCCAGCTGCTCGTCAAAACGACTTCTCATCATCCGAACCTCCCTGTGATGTAGTCCTCGGTGCGCTTGTCCCTCGGCTGAGAGAACAGCGTCTCGGTGTCGTCGAATTCCACCAGATCGCCCAGCAGGAAGAACGCCGTATAGTCCGAAATGCGCACGGCCTGCTGCATGTTGTGGGTGACGATCACGATGGTGTACTTTTCCTTCAGCTGGAGCGCCAGCTCCTCGATCTTGGACGTGGAGATGGGATCCAGCGCGCTGGTGGGCTCGTCCATCAGCAGCACGTCCGGCTCCACAGCCAGGGCGCGGG